>NZ_CP054051.1:0-333808 GCF_013372265.1 Aliarcobacter cibarius | reverse complement strand
CCATACTTTCAATATTTCTGTGGATTTAGTGATTTCCAAACAGCATTACCATGTCATAGTACTGATTTAGTTTATTTTAGAAATAGAATAGGTAAAAAAGGATTTGAATTTATTTTTAAACATAGTATTGAAATTCATAGTAATGAAAATCTAAATGAATCACAAGTAATAGCTGATACAACTATTCAAGAGAGTAATTTAACCTACCCAACAGATGGTAAACTAGCAATTAAAATAATTAACCATTTGCATAAAATAGTAAAAGTTGAAAATATTAAACTAAGAAGAAGCTATATCAAAGAGATAAAACAACATAGAATAAATTTAAGATTCTTTAGACATCCAAAAAAGATTATAAAAGCAAAAGCTTCTATGAAAAGACTCAGAACAATTGCAAAAACAATTCTTAGAGATATTGATAGAAAATTTGGTGATAATCTTGAACTTCATAATAAATATGCTACTAAATTTTACTTGTACATAAGAGTACTTTTACAAGAGAAAAATACAAAGAATAAAATTTACTCTTTACATGAAATAGATGCATATGCAGTAAATAAAGGTAAAGACCATAAAGGTTATGAATATGGTACAAAAGCTTCTGTTGTAACAACTAAAAATTCAGGAATTATTGTTGGAGTTTCTGCACATAGAGAAAATGAACATGATAGTAAAACTCTAAAGTTAGCATTAGAAAATACAATTTCAAATTTAGGATCTAAAACTATAAATGAAGTTATTTGTGATAGAGGATATAGAGGAAGTAAACAAATAATAATCAATAATGAAACTGTTATTGATATCTCAATACCAAGTAATTTACAAAAGAAAGATACAACTAAACAAATTAATATCAAAAAAGAGAAATTTAGAAGAAGAGCAGCAATAGAACCTATTATTGGACACTTAAAATCTGATCATAGAATGCAAAGAAATTATCTTAAAGGATTTCTTGGCGACCAGATTAATCTTTTACTAGCAGCAACAGCATTTAATCTAAAAAAGTGGATGAATATCTACTTTTATGCATTTTTTACAGGAAATTTATCTTTATTAAAAGAAGCTTATCAACAATTGCAACACCAAAAAGAACTGATTATGTTCTTATTGCAACTAAAAATCACCATGAAATTTTCAAATTTGGATTATTAAAAAAAATTAAACTCCAAAAGTGTGTTTTTCAGGACTGACTACTTAGCTTTATCTCTTCATTATGGTTAAATAATTTTTTACTAGTTATATTAAAAGATAAATTATTTTTAAATTCAACTATTATAGAGGAACTTCTACTTAAATCTAAAGCTATTTTATTTAACATTTCTTTGATATTTTGTAGAGTTACTGGTTTAGTGATATAGTAATTTATATCTAAATTAATGGCTTCTAGTAAGACACTATTTTTTGAAAAGGCTGTTATTAAAACAATTTTTGTTTTATAATCATTTTCTCTTACTATTTTTGTTAATTCTAGGCCACTTATATGAGGCATATAAATATCTAGAATCATAACATCTGGTTTATTTTTTTTGTAAATTTCTAAAGCCTCTCTACCATCATTAGCTACATATACCTCTTTAAAGTAACTAGAAAAATACTCTAGCATTTCAATTTGTATAGATTCATCATCTTCTGCATAAAGTAATGTAAAACTTTTTAGATTTTCTCTCAAAATTCTTTTCCTTTTGGTATTTCTAAGATAAAGATTGCTCTATCATCTTTATTTTGTACTTTTATATCACCTTTAAAACTAGTTTGCATAATAAGTTTTGATATATATAATCCCATTCCAGTACCACCACTTTTATGTTTTGTTGTAAAGTATGGTTCAAAAATTTTATCTATAATCTCATTTTTTATACCACCTGCATTATCTTCAATATTTATTAAATAATTATTATCATTTTCATAAATATTTATATTTATAGATTTTTCTTTTATTTCTCTTTCTTTAAATATTTCTATTGAATTTGATAGAATAGAGATAATAACTTGCATAAACTCACTTTCATAAGCATCTAAATAAATCTCTTTTTCAGTAATATTTATATCTACGTCTTTTAATAAAGTATTTAAAACATTTATACTTTTTTCAATAGTTTGTTTAATTTCAAAAATATGTTTTATTTTTAAAGGATTTAAAAACTCTCTAAATGTATCTATTGTATTTGACATATAAAATACAGCTTGAGATATATCATTTAATCTATCTTGTAAATATTTCTCATCGTATTTTTTTAATTCAATACTTCTGTCTGTATTTAAAACTATCGCATTTATCTTCATTAAAGGTTGTCGCCACTGATGAGCTATATTATCTAGCATTTCACCCATAGAAGCTAAACGATTTTTTTGCATAATCTCTTTTTCATATAAAATTCTTTTTTCTAATTCTTCTTCAATTTTTTTTATCATTTTTATTGCACTGTTATTTATAACTGAAATTTCATTTTTAAAATTATCTTCTTTTAATGTATTATTTTTATGCAAACTATAATTTTTCATACTTTCTTTTAGTTTTATTAGTGGTTTTAAATTTTGTTTGATTAAAAATGATGATATTAATAATGATAGAATAAAAAATATGGCCATAAAAGCTAAAAATTGATAAAACTCACTTAAAAGTTTTGAGTATATAGATGAAAAAGTATAAAATACTTTTAATTCACCTATTTTAGATTTAATGATAGTATCTTCTAAAATAATATTATACATTTTTGCATTTTTTATATCACTATTTATGTTTTTATATATAACTTCATTACCATTATTTATTACTTCTATTCCTATTAATTCTTTATGTAGCTTTATACTTTCATTTACAATTTCTTTTATATTATCTTCTAGTCCCAAAGTTAGATTTATAGATATAATTGGGGTTATAGTTTTTATAATAGAATCTATTTTTTCATTTTGAAGTAAAACTAACTGATTTGAAACAATTGAGTAATTTTTATAGATAAATATTGATATGAATATACTAAAAACTAAAATATTTATAATAGCTATTTGAATTACAATACTTAAATTTCTCATTTTATTTTTATCACACTAAATATGGAATTTTGAAGTTCTATTTTGCTGTTTTTTAGGGCTTCTATATTTAAAAATATATCTATTTTTGATGATATAGTTAATCCAAAAATTAAACCAAATTTCAAATAACTATCATCATAAGCAAAACTAAGCCTATTGTTATTTTCTAAAATCTTTGATATTTCTAAAAGTTTTTCTTTTTTTCCTAACAAGAATAAATAAGCTGTACTTAAATTTTTAACATCGAATTCATTATATTTTAAAATCTCTACTTCAAAGGTATAATCTTTTAAAGAACTATAGTTCTTTTCTATTTTATCTTTTAAAATTTCCGCAATATCATAATCTATATCTTCATATAAGATAGAAAGAATTATCTTATTTTTAACAAGTTTGTTTTCAAAATTGTTATCGGAAATTATAATTTTTGGGAATACTTTTGCTTGGAAATCTAAAAGATTTAAGTTGTAAACACTATTCGCAAAAAGTGAAAATTGTAGAGAGAGTATAAGGAGTATTTTTCTAAAAATCATAGCTAAAACTTGTGAACCAAGTTTTTCCTTCTCTTAGCATATTTTCATCTTTAGTTTGATATCCATAATAATAATAAGTTTGATCAAATAAATTTTTAACTCCAAATGAAAGTTTTGAATGTTTTGAAAATTTATGTATTAAATTTAAATCAGTTAATAAAACATCATTAATTTCTTCTCCATTTAATAGATTTTTACTTCCATAGTATCTCAAAAGAGGGCTAATTGTAAATTTTGAAGTTATAGGATAAATATAACCTAATTTTGTTGTAAATTTTGAAACAATTGGAGTATTTATATCTAAGTTATAAGAACTATTTTTATATTCAAAAACATTATAAGAACTATTCAAAAATATTTTAGATCGATTTTCAAATAGTTTTGAATACTCGGCTTCTAAACCATAGTTATCGAGATTACTACTTTCGTTCATGTAAGTATATTTATTAGTTTCAAATTCTTTTATATCAATACTATTTTCATAAATTGAATAAAATAGATTTAATTTAAGTTTATCTTTATTATCGCTATAAATATATATTAATTCAGCACTTTTTAAATCTTCATTTTTTAAATCTTCATTACCATAAAGGTTTAAATGTCCAACCATTGAATCTTCTGTATTAGAAGGAATTTTACTTGATTTTGAAAGAATAAATTTGTATATATTAGTATTATCGTTTGAATATACAGTTCCTACTTTAAAGCTTTTAGAATTATCAAAATCTTTAAAATCATCAATTTTTGCTAAAAAAGAAAAAGTTAAATTATCAGTATATGAATATGTATCATTTATATAATAAGAGATATTTGTTTTATCATCTATATTTGAAATATTCCCATCATTACCACTAAATTTCGTAAGATTAGGTGAATTTGGATAATACTTCCCAGCTATTAAACTTCCTATTTTATAGTCTTCATCAACATTTGTATAAAAATCATTTTTTACAATAGAGTTTCTTGAAACATTTATTCCAAAATCAATTTCATGATTATTAAATGTTTTGTTTTTGATTAGAAAAGATAAATATTTTTCCCTCTTTGTATAATCAATTCCAAAGTGTGGATTATATAAACCAATATTGTTTGGTTCAAGTTTATAGAAATATGAATTAAAATTATAGTTATTTTCTAAAATACCTATTTTAGATTCAAAAATATTATTTTCTGAAATATCTTTTGTATATTTCAATTCACTTGAAATTGTTTCATATTCTGAATAGCCATCATCATTAAAATCTAATAGATTGAAAAAACCATAATTATTTTGTATATTACTTTTTATATATGTATTAGAGAACTCAAAGTTATCATTTTTAAAAGATAATAAAAATCCAATATCTTCTTTTCCTTCTAATGATTCTTTTTTTCTGTCAAAAGATGTACCAAACTGTTCTGTAGTTAAATTTGCACTAGGAGCATCTACTTTTTTATTATCTTTTAAATAGAAAAATCCTAACCCCATATTATAAGAACCAAGCTTTTCATTTAAAGATAGGGATGAAAATCTTTTATCAAAACTTCCTGTTTGCAAACTAATATTATTTGAATTTTCAATGGAACTTTTAGTAATAATATTAACGTTAGCTATAAAACTGTGAGGATTATTTAAACCTAATGTTGAGCCTTTTGATATCTCTATTCTATCTATTAAGCTAATAGGAAAATTTTGATAATAGTTTGGTCCTATACTAATATTATTTATAAAAAATCCAATTTTTTCATAAATAGTGTTAAAGGGTTGAGTTTGTCCACGAATTGATATATAAGAATTAGATCCTGTTCCTGAATATGTTTGAATTCCAGGAATAAAATCTAAAGCTTCACTTAGTGTATTTATTCCTAAAGATTCTAAATCATTACCATATAAAACAGTCATTGCAGTTGGTTTATAATTAATATTTAAATGAGTTTTATCACTATACTCATTTAAATCATTTAATATATTATCTAGTTCTTGGGAAAACAAAGATAATGGAAAAATTAGAGGGAAAAATAGTTTTTTTATATACATATTTCAACTTTAATAAAATTTTTAAACATTATAATAACCATTTTTCAATAAAGAATTTCTCAGCATTACTTAAAATAAAAAAGAAATTAACTAGTAACTTCTATTTTATTTCTACCTTTTTCTTTTGCAATATATAGGGCCTTGTCAATACTATATAAGGTTTGTTCTATAGTTTTATTTCTTAAAAGTTCTCCTACTCCTAAACTTATAGTTACAGGATCATTTGTTTTTTGAGAAAATATTTTATTTTCAACAGCTACTCTTATATTTTCAGCCACGATTTTAGCTTGTTTTTTTGTTGTAAATGGAAGTATTATCATAAATTCTTCACCTCCCCATCTTCCAATAGCATCTGTTTTTCTAAAATTATTTATAAACAAATTTGATACTTCTTTTAAAATTTCATCTCCTGCTAAATGACCTAATGTATCATTTATTTTTTTAAAATGGTCAACATCAATTAGTATTAAACTACATGAATATTTATTATTTCTATTTACTTTCTCTTTTTCTAAGATTAATTTTTTATCAATTTCGAAACGATTATTAAGCCCTGTTAATTTATCTGTTGAAGATAGTTTCTCCAATTCTTTATTTAATTTTTTTAATTTAATTTGATAAAACATTAGACTAAATAAGAATAGAGTTATTACTATGGAAAAAATAACTATTTCTTTAGAAGTAAATATTCCTACTTGTTCAACAATTTTTGTCCAATTATTTAGAAATAATTGTTTTTTTTCTTCATCCAAATCATTAACTAAATTGTTAAAAATTTCATATAAGATTGGTTCATCGTTTCTTATACCAATACTGATTCGGTCTTCAATATCAAATCTGTATCCAATTTTTAAACTATTTGCGAATTCTTTTTGGATAGTTGATGATAAGACTAATGAATTATCAATAAAACCATAAATTTCATTTCTTTCTACTAATTTAAGTCCAATATTCATTGAAGATACTTCTATCCATTCTATATTTGGAAATTTTTCTTTTAGATAACTTAATGCAAAATGCCCTTTTAAAATACCAACTTTTTCTTTTATTAAGGAGATATCTTGAATAAATGGTTTATCATTTTGAGTTGCCATTAAAATTGGTAGTGAGAGTAAAGGTTGTGTAAAATTTAAGAATTTTTCTCTTTCGAAATCAGCAGATATCCCTGAAATAATATCACATTGTCTATTTTTTGCAGCTTCTAAAGATTCATTCCAATCCTTTGTTAAAACTAAATCTATTTTTGTTTGAATTTGCTCTTGAAATAATTTTACAATATCAGATGTAAACCCATATAATTTCTTATCTTTTACATATTCTATTGGATACCAATCTGGATCTACACAAAGATTAATAATTTTTTTATTTTCTAAATAATTTCTTTGAGATTTTGTTAGAAAAAAATCATTTATATTTCGTTCAAAATCATTATCGAAAAAAATAGGTTCTATTTTTTGATTTTGATCTATTGCACCTGAATAAATAAGTTGTTTTAGCAATCTTTTACCTAAGTCAGAACTTACTTTTCCAATAGGATATAAATCCCTCATCACAAGCTCTTTTATAATTTTTGCTTCATAAAGTAAAGCTTCTTTAGATTTTTCAACTTTATATTTTGAAATTAAAATATCAACTATTTCTTCAGAATTGTTTAAAGCATATTCCCAACCTTTATTAGTTGCTTCTATGAATTTTAATGTTCTATTTTTATTTTCTAATGCTTCTTTTTTTGAAGTATATAAATTTAATGCATTAACAACAAATCCGTAATCAATAGGGTCAATTATATTGTATGAAATTCCTTTTTTATCAAGTTCATATAATTGATTTGATCTAAAAGCTGTTATTGCGTCTACTTTTCCTTCAATAAAATCATTTAAATCATATTTATTACTATTAAAACCACTATTTATATTATTTATTCCAAAATGTGAAAATAAAAGTGCAATAGAACTATATTTTAACTCATCTTTTCCACCCATGATAGTTTTACCTATTAATTGATTAGGATGCTTTATAGATGGTTGCGTCACTAAAACCAGTGGAGATTTTTGTAAATAAGTAGCTAATAAAACTATTGGTGCTATTTTACTTTTGTCTAAAACTACATTTGAATTTGAAATTCCATAAGTAGTTTTTTGATTTAAAACATCATACATAATATCTGTTTGTAAATCATATTCTTTAAATTCAACTTCTAAATTCACATCATTGTAGAAACCTTTTTCTTTTGCAGCTATAAAACCTGCAAACTCGAATTGATATTTCCAGTTAAACTGAATAGAAACCTTGTCTAGAGTTTTTGCATATATAAGATTTGTTAGTAAAATAAATATTAATAAAGTAAATTTCAATTTATATCCTGACTTATAATAATTTTGTAAATATTTTGATTTATAAAGAATTTAGAATTATTATAAACAAAAAGTGTAATGAAGTGTGAAGTTTTTTCAATTAAGTCAAAATTTTAGACTTCATCACACTCTTTTTATATTATTCCTTTAATATAAATTTATTAAAGGAATATGGATTCTTTAATGTATAATTTCTTTTAATTTTAGAGTTTCTAAAGTTATAGCTTTTCTTTTTGGTAAATCATCTTTTGATTTTGTGTCAATATTCATAGCAAAAAACCAAACATCATTTTTAGTTTCTACATAACCAACATACCAACCATATCTTCCTTCCCAAGCAGTTTTTGCTCTTAATGTATAATTCTCATTTTTTTCATCTATCATTATATTTTTTAAAGTATTAATATCTTTTTTCTTAAAAGGTAAATCATTTTTATATAATTTTTTCAAAAATTTTTTATATCATTTCCAATAATTTTATTACCATAATCCATTTGTTTTAAATATTCTTTATATTTTGATAATTCTATTTTTGAAGCAAACTCTCGATAACACCAAATACAAGAATTTTTAAAAGCAGATTTTAGTGTTTGATCATTATTGCAAGACTTAACAGGGCTTATTACTTTATCCCAAGTAATCACAGAATCTTCACTGACAACTCCTTCATTTAAAGCTATTAAAGTATGTGGTATTTTAAAAGACGATGCCGGAGATAAAAAAGTTTCTGCTCTTTGTTTATTATAAATATAACTTTTGTTTTGATTTAAAGATTTGATTACTATTGTTCCTTCAACCTTTTTATTTTTAAAGATTTTTTCAATTTCTAAATCATTTGCAAAAAGATTTATTGAAAAGATTAGTGTTAAAGTTATTTTAATTTTAAATTTAAATATATTTTTATTTTTTATGAAATTTTTTGTAATAATTTTTTTAATGCAAATAGGTAATTTTATATTAATAAAAAATAGATTATTTTGCACTCAAGTACAATAGATTTTACTTTCTAAAAGATATATACTACGTTATATAAAAATTAAAAGGAGAGACTATGGCTAACACAATAGGTACAATAACATCTAAAGATGGATCATTTTTTATTAAACATCCAGATGGAACGGTTGTAATTGCTAAAGTAGGAGATATTCTTAAAGAAGGTGATGTAATAATTGGAAGTTCATCAAATAGTAATTCTAACTCAATCAAAGTAGCTCTTTCTGATAATTCTCAAGAAATACAAATTCTTGGAAATAGTGAGCAATTATTTGATATTACTTTATTAGCAGGAGAACTAATAGAGGATACAGTAGTTGAAGATAAAACAGTTGCTGATTTATTATCTCAAAGTGATAATGGAGTACAAGAAGAAAATCCTGTACAAACAGCAGAAGCAACATTAACACCAGAACAAATCGAAAGTCAAATTAATCAAGAAGCTCCTGCAGCAGGTGGTGATCAAGGAACAGAAGCTATTGGGCTTATTCCTGTAAGACTTGAAGATAGAACAGCAGGTGAAACAAATATTGTTACTGATTTAAGAGATACTGTTATAACAACAACTACTATAGATGAAGTTGTTGATAATAGACCACTTCTAGTTGAAGAGGAAGTATTACCTATAGATGATGTTCCTACAACTGGTATAAATCCGAATGTTTCATTAGATGATGATACTTTAAGTATTGATAGTATTGGAAATCCTCTATCTGTTAATTTTGGTCAAAATGGAGCAGGTAGTGTTATTTTAAGTAGTATTACAGCTGATTCTTCTTTTGGATTTACATCAAGTGTAACTGGTAATATAATGACTGTTATTCAAAATGGTGTACCTGTTATAACTATTACATTAAATAATGTTGGAGGAACATATACTTATGATGTTAACCAAATAGCTGCAATAAATCATCCTGATGGCACAACTGAAGATAATATAAATTTTTCTGTGAATTATGTTGTAACAGATGTTGATGGAGATACAGCTACTGGTACGTTTGATATTGTTGTGAATGATGCTCTGCCAACAGCAGTTGATCATACAAATGCATTAACACCAGCAGAAGATACAGCAGTAACAGTAGATATAAAAGGAGATGTAACAGCTGGTGCAGATGGTGTAGATTGGACAGATACTACAAAAGTTTATGTTTCTACACAACCAACAAACGGAACAGTTGTATACAATAATGATGGAACATTCACATATACTCCAACAGCAGGTCAAGAAGGAACAGATAGCTTTACTTACACAGTTACAGATAAAGATGGAGATATAGATACAGCAACAGTAAATGTTACATTAGCAGCAGATTCAACTCCAACAATTACAACAACTTCTGGAGCAGTTGATGAGGCTGCATTATCAGATGGTTCTACTCCTTTAAGTACAGCTGAGACAACAACAGGAACATTTACAATTACAACAGGAAATGATTCAGTTTCACAAGTATTCGTTGGAACAACAGATGTAACAAATGGTGGAACAGTACAAGGTACATATGGTTTATTAACAGTTACTAATACAAATGGTGCATATAGTTGGTCTTATACTTTAGGTGACAATACACTAAAGCATACAACACAAGGTGCAAACATCGATGGAATCGAAGATACGTTTAGTGTAACTGTAAAAGATTCAGATGGAGATACATCAGCAGCAGATACATTAACTGTTACTATTAAAGATGATGTTGTAACAGCAGTTGATCATACAAATGCATTAACACCAGCAGAAGATACAGCAGTAACAGTAGATATAAAAGGAGATGTAACAGCTGGTGCAGATGGTGTAGATTGGACAGATACTACAAAAGTTTATGTTTCTACACAACCAACAAACGGAACAGTTGTATACAATAATGATGGAACATTCACATATACTCCAACAGCAGGTCAAGAAGGAACAGATAGCTTTACTTACACAGTTACAGATAAAGATGGAGATATAGATACAGCAACAGTAAATGTTACATTAGCAGCAGATTCAACTCCAACAATTACAACAACTTCTGGAGCAGTTGATGAGGCTGCATTATCAGATGGTTCTACTCCTTTAAGTACAGCTGAGACAACAACAGGAACATTTACAATTACAACAGGAAATGATTCAGTTTCACAAGTATTCGTTGGAACAACAGATGTAACAAATGGTGGAACAGTACAAGGTACATATGGTTTATTAACAGTTACTAATACAAATGGTGCATATAGTTGGTCTTATACTTTAGGTGACAATACACTAAAGCATACAACACAAGGTGCAAACATCGATGGAATCGAAGATACGTTTAGTGTAACTGTAAAAGATTCAGATGGAGATACATCAGCAGCAGATACATTAACTGTTACTATTAAAGATGATGTTGTAACAGCAGTTGATCATACAAATGCATTAACACCAGCAGAAGATACAGCAGTAACAGTAGATATAAAAGGAGATGTAACAGCTGGTGCAGATGGTGTAGATTGGACAGATACTACAAAAGTTTATGTTTCTACACAACCAACAAACGGAACAGTTGTATACAATAATGATGGAACATTCACATATACTCCAACAGCAGGTCAAGAAGGAACAGATAGCTTTACTTACACAGTTACAGATAAAGATGGAGATATAGATACAGCAACAGTAAATGTTACATTAGCAGCAGATTCAACTCCAACAATTACAACAACTTCTGGAGCAGTTGATGAGGCTGCATTATCAGATGGTTCTACTCCTTTAAGTACAGCTGAGACAACAACAGGAACATTTACAATTACAACAGGAAATGATTCAGTTTCACAAGTATTCGTTGGAACAACAGATGTAACAAATGGTGGAACAGTACAAGGTACATATGGTTTATTAACAGTTACTAATACAAATGGTGCATATAGTTGGTCTTATACTTTAGGTGACAATACACTAAAGCATACAACACAAGGTGCAAACATCGATGGAATCGAAGATACGTTTAGTGTAACTGTAAAAGATTCAGATGGAGATACATCAGCAGCAGATACATTAACTGTTACTATTAAAGATGATGTTGTAACAGCAGTTGATCATACAAATGCATTAACACCAGCAGAAGATACAGCAGTAACAGTAGATATAAAAGGAGATGTAACAGCTGGTGCAGATGGTGTAGATTGGACAGATACTACAAAAGTTTATGTTTCTACACAACCAACAAACGGAACAGTTGTATACAATAATGATGGAACATTCACATATACTCCAACAGCAGGTCAAGAAGGAACAGATAGCTTTACTTACACAGTTACAGATAAAGATGGAGATATAGATACAGCAACAGTAAATGTTACATTAGCAGCAGATTCAACTCCAACAATTACAACAACTTCTGGAGCAGTTGATGAGGCTGCATTATCAGATGGTTCTACTCCTTTAAGTACAGCTGAGACAACAACAGGAACATTTACAATTACAACAGGAAATGATTCAGTTTCACAAGTATTCGTTGGAACAACAGATGTAACAAATGGTGGAACAGTACAAGGTACATATGGTTTATTAACAGTTACTAATACAAATGGTGCATATAGTTGGTCTTATACTTTAGGTGACAATACACTAAAGCATACAACACAAGGTGCAAACATCGATGGAATCGAAGATACGTTTAGTGTAACTGTAAAAGATTCAGATGGAGATACATCAGCAGCAGATACATTAACTGTTACTATTAAAGATGATGTTGTAACAGCAGTTGATCATACAAATGCATTAACACCAGCAGAAGATACAGCAGTAACAGTAGATATAAAAGGAGATGTAACAGCTGGTGCAGATGGTGTAGATTGGACAGATACTACAAAAGTTTATGTTTCTACACAACCAACAAACGGAACAGTTGTATACAATAATGATGGAACATTCACATATACTCCAACAGCAGGTCAAGAAGGAACAGATAGCTTTACTTACACAGTTACAGATAAAGATGGAGATATAGATACAGCAACAGTAAATGTTACATTAGCAGCAGATTCAACTCCAACAATTACAACAACTTCTGGAGCAGTTGATGAGGCTGCATTATCAGATGGTTCTACTCCTTTAAGTACAGCTGAGACAACAACAGGAACATTTACAATTACAACAGGAAATGATTCAGTTTCACAAGTATTCGTTGGAACAACAGATGTAACAAATGGTGGAACAGTACAAGGTACATATGGTTTATTAACAGTTACTAATACAAATGGTGCATATAGTTGGTCTTATACTTTAGGTGACAATACACTAAAGCATACAACACAAGGTGCAAACATCGATGGAATCGAAGATACGTTTAGTGTAACTGTAAAAGATTCAGATGGAGATACATCAGCAGCAGATACATTAACTGTTACTATTAAAGATGATGTTGTAACAGCAGTTGATCATACAAATGCATTAACACCAGCAGAAGATACAGCAGTAACAGTAGATATAAAAGGAGATGTAACAGCTGGTGCAGATGGTGTAGATTGGACAGATACTACAAAAGTTTATGTTTCTACACAACCAACAAACGGAACAGTTGTATACAATAATGATGGAACATTCACATATACTCCAACAGCAGGTCAAGAAGGAACAGATAGCTTTACTTACACAGTTACAGATAAAGATGGAGATATAGATACAGCAACAGTAAATGTTACATTAGCAGCAGATTCAACTCCAACAATTACAACAACTTCTGGAGCAGTTGATGAGGCTGCATTATCAGATGGTTCTACTCCTTTAAGTACAGCTGAGACAACAACAGGAACATTTACAATTACAACAGGAAATGATTCAGTTTCACAAGTATTCGTTGGAACAACAGATGTAACAAATGGTGGAACAGTACAAGGTACATATGGTTTATTAACAGTTACTAATACAAATGGTGCATATAGTTGGTCTTATACTTTAGGTGACAATACACTAAAGCATACAACACAAGGTGCAAACATCGATGGAATCGAAGATACGTTTAGTGTAACTGTAAAAGATTCAGATGGAGATACATCAGCAGCAGATACATTAACTGTTACTATTAAAGATGATGTTGTAACAGCAGTTGATCATACAAATGCATTAACACCAGCAGAAGATACAGCAGTAACAGTAGATATAAAAGGAGATGTAACAGCTGGTGCAGATGGTGTAGATTGGACAGATACTACAAAAGTTTATGTTTCTACACAACCAACAAACGGAACAGTTGTATACAATAATGATGGAACATTCACATATACTCCAACAGCAGGTCAAGAAGGAACAGATAGCTTTACTTACACAGTTACAGATAAAGATGGAGATATAGATACAGCAACAGTAAATGTTACATTAGCAGCAGATTCAACTCCAACAATTACAACAACTTCTGGAGCAGTTGATGAGGCTGCATTATCAGATGGTTCTACTCCTTTAAGTACAGCTGAGACAACAACAGGAACATTTACAATTACAACAGGAAATGATTCAGTTTCACAAGTATTCGTTGGAACAACAGATGTAACAAATGGTGGAACAGTACAAGGTACATATGGTTTATTAACAGTTACTAATACAAATGGTGCATATAGTTGGTCTTATACTTTAGGTGACAATACACTAAAGCATACAACACAAGGTGCAAACATCGATGGAATCGAAGATACGTTTAGTGTAACTGTAAAAGATTCAGATGGAGATACATCAGCAGCAGATACATTAACTGTTACTATTAAAGATGATGTTGTAACAGCAGTTGATCATACAAATGCATTAACACCAGCAGAAGATACAGCAGTAACAGTAGATATAAAAGGAGATGTAACAGCTGGTGCAGATGGTGTAGATTGGACAGATACTACAAAAGTTTATGTTTCTACACAACCAACAAACGGAACAGTTGTATACAATAATGATGGAACATTCACATATACTCCAACAGCAGGTCAAGAAGGAACAGATAGCTTTACTTACACAGTTACAGATAAAGATGGAGATATAGATACAGCAACAGTAAATGTTACATTAGCAGCAGATTCAACTCCAACAATTACAACAACTTCTGGAGCAGTTGATGAGGCTGCATTATCAGATGGTTCTACTCCTTTAAGTACAGCTGAGACAACAACAGGAACATTTACAATTACAACAGGAAATGATTCAGTTTCACAAGTATTCGTTGGAACAACAGATGTAACAAATGGTGGAACAGTACAAGGTACATATGGTTTATTAACAGTTACTAATACAAATGGTGCATATAGTTGGTCTTATACTTTAGGTGACAATACACTAAAGCATACAACACAAGGTGCAAACATCGATGGAATCGAAGATACGTTTAGTGTAACTGTAAAAGATTCAGATGGAGATACATCAGCAGCAGATACATTAACTGTTACTATTAAAGATGATGTTGTAACAGCAGTTGATCATACAAATGCATTAACACCAGCAGAAGATACAGCAGTAACAGTAGATATAAAAGGAGATGTAACAGCTGGTGCAGATGGTGTAGATTGGACAGATACTACAAAAGTTTATGTTTCTACACAACCAACAAACGGAACAGTTGTATACAATAATGATGGAACATTCACATATACTCCAACAGCAGGTCAAGAAGGAACAGATAGCTTTACTTACACAGTTACAGATAAAGATGGAGATATAGATACAGCAACAGTAAATGTTACATTAGCAGCAGATTCAACTCCAACAATTACAACAACTTCTGGAGCAGTTGATGAGGCTGCATTATCAGATGGTTCTACTCCTTTAAGTACAGCTGAGACAACAACAGGAACATTTACAATTACAACAGGAAATGATTCAGTTTCACAAGTATTCGTTGGAACAACAGATGTAACAAATGGTGGAACAGTACAAGGTACATATGGTTTATTAACAGTTACTAATACAAATGGTGCATATAGTTGGTCTTATACTTTAGGTGACAATACACTAAAGCATACAACACAAGGTGCAAACATCGATGGAATCGAAGATACGTTTAGTGTAACTGTAAAAGATTCAGATGGAGATACATCAGCAGCAGATACATTAACTGTTACTATTAAAGATGATGTTGTAACAGCAGTTGATCATACAAATGCATTAACACCAGCAGAAGATACAGCAGTAACAGTAGATATAAAAGGAGATGTAACAGCTGGTGCAGATGGTGTAGATTGGACAGATACTACAAAAGTTTATGTTTCTACACAACCAACAAACGGAACAGTTGTATACAATAATGATGGAACATTCACATATACTCCAACAGCAGGTCAAGAAGGAACAGATAGCTTTACTTACACAGTTACAGATAAAGATGGAGATATAGATACAGCAACAGTAAATGTTACATTAGCAGCAGATTCAACTCCAACAATTACAACAACTTCTGGAGCAGTTGATGAGGCTGCATTATCAGATGGTTCTACTCCTTTAAGTACAGCTGAGACAACAACAGGAACATTTACAATTACAACAGGAAATGATTCAGTTTCACAAGTATTCGTTGGAACAACAGATGTAACAAATGGTGGAACAGTACAAGGTACATATGGTTTATTAACAGTTACTAATACAAATGGTGCATATAGTTGGTCTTATACTTTAGGTGACAATACACTAAAGCATACAACACAAGGTGCAAACATCGATGGAATCGAAGATACGTTTAGTGTAACTGTAAAAGATTCAGATGGAGATACATCAGCAGCAGATACATTAACTGTTACTATTAAAGATGATGTTGTAACAGCAGTTGATCATACAAATGCATTAACACCAGCAGAAGATACAGCAGTAACAGTAGATATAAAAGGAGATGTAACAGCTGGTGCAGATGGTGTAGATTGGACAGATACTACAAAAGTTTATGTTTCTACACAACCAACAAACGGAACAGTTGTATACAATAATGATGGAACATTCACATATACTCCAACAGCAGGTCAAGAAGGAACAGATAGCTTTACTTACACAGTTACAGATAAAGATGGAGATATAGATACAGCAACAGTAAATGTTACATTAGCAGCAGATTCAACTCCAACAATTACAACAACTTCTGGAGCAGTTGATGAGGCTGCATTATCAGATGGTTCTACTCCTTTAAGTACAGCTGAGACAACAACAGGAACATTTACAATTACAACAGGAAATGATTCAGTTTCACAAGTATTCGTTGGAACAACAGATGTAACAAATGGTGGAACAGTACAAGGTACATATGGTTTATTAACAGTTACTAATACAAATGGTGCATATAGTTGGTCTTATACTTTAGGTGACAATACACTAAAGCATACAACACAAGGTGCAAACATCGATGGAATCGAAGATACGTTTAGTGTAACTGTAAAAGATTCAGATGGAGATACATCAGCAGCAGATACATTAACTGTTACTATTAAAGATGATGTTGTAACAGCAGTTGATCATACAAATGCATTAACACCAGCAGAAGATACAGCAGTAACAGTAGATATAAAAGGAGATGTAACAGCTGGTGCAGATGGTGTAGATTGGACAGATACTACAAAAGTTTATGTTTCTACACAACCAACAAACGGAACAGTTGTATACAATAATGATGGAACATTCACATATACTCCAACAGCAGGTCAAGAAGGAACAGATAGCTTTACTTACACAGTTACAGATAAAGATGGAGATATAGATACAGCAACAGTAAATGTTACATTAGCAGCAGATTCAACTCCAACAATTACAACAACTTCTGGAGCAGTTGATGAGGCTGCATTATCAGATGGTTCTACTCCTTTAAGTACAGCTGAGACAACAACAGGAACATTTACAATTACAACAGGAAATGATTCAGTTTCACAAGTATTCGTTGGAACAACAGATGTAACAAATGGTGGAACAGTACAAGGTACATATGGTTTATTAACAGTTACTAATACAAATGGTGCATATAGTTGGTCTTATACTTTAGGTGACAATACACTAAAGCATACAACACAAGGTGCAAACATCGATGGAATCGAAGATACGTTTAGTGTAACTGTAAAAGATTCAGATGGAGATACATCAGCAGCAGATACATTAACTGTTACTATTAAAGATGATGTTGTAACAGCAGTTGATCATACAAATGCATTAACACCAGCAGAAGATACAGCAGTAACAGTAGATATAAAAGGAGATGTAACAGCTGGTGCAGATGGTGTAGATTGGACAGATACTACAAAAGTTTATGTTTCTACACAACCAACAAACGGAACAGTTGTATACAATAATGATGGAACATTCACATATACTCCAACAGCAGGTCAAGAAGGAACAGATAGCTTTACTTACACAGTTACAGATAAAGATGGAGATATAGATACAGCAACAGTAAATGTTACATTAGCAGCAGATTCAACTCCAACAATTACAACAACTTCTGGAGCAGTTGATGAGGCTGCATTATCAGATGGTTCTACTCCTTTAAGTACAGCTGAGACAACAACAGGAACATTTACAATTACAACAGGAAATGATTCAGTTTCACAAGTATTCGTTGGAACAACAGATGTAACAAATGGTGGAACAGTACAAGGTACATATGGTTTATTAACAGTTACTAATACAAATGGTGCATATAGTTGGTCTTATACTTTAGGTGACAATACACTAAAGCATACAACACAAGGTGCAAACATCGATGGAATCGAAGATACGTTTAGTGTAACTGTAAAAGATTCAGATGGAGATACATCAGCAGCAGATACATTAACTGTTACTATTAAAGATGATGTACCAACAGTAAACTTCACAGATGCAATAAATAATACAACAACTCCAACTATTGCAATAGGAACTTGGTCAGAGACTATAGGTGCAGATAATAATTCAATGACATTAGGTGCAGATGTTGAGTTAAATTGGGTTAAAGTTAATAATGTTTTAATTCCAACAACAACTTTTACTTTTGATAATAGTTCAAATACTGGAAGTGGAACTTTTGTCTACAATGGAACGACATATAATTTTGATTTGACACTTAATGATAATGGTACTTATAAAGTGGTTGCAGCTTCTTTACCTCAAACTGTAGAGATTAGTTATAATGAATTTTCAAGTAGTATCAAAGCATCAGGTCCAACTGATACTTATATTGTTGAATATCAAGATGCAGTTACAAAAGATATATATAGTGCAAAAATTTACGCAGAAGTTGAAGGTAATAGTTTAACATTAGTTAATTATGTTAATTCAACAACAACTAATATTATTTCATCAACAACAGTTGGTAGTACAATAAATGTTTCAGGAACAGGTATTGGATTGAGTAATAATTTGTTAGAGAGTTATTACAAAAATGGAGTATATACAAGTGAGTCTTTATATTTTAATCCTGATAATGAAACAAATTTAATAACATTAAATTTTACAGGAACAGGTGAAAACTCATTTAATACGGGAGATGTTATTTATATAGAGTTAACAGGAGTTGATGGAACAACAAAACAAACTATATTATTAGATAGTGTTCATGGTGATTTTATTGTAAATAGTGACAAGAGCCTTACTCCTATTTCAAACACTTATACAGGTGGAAATTTATCGTCTTATTCTGTTTCTTTATCAAATGGGGAAGCGATTGATTATGTTAGAGTAACAACTGGATTTAATGGTACAAATACAACAAGTGTAAAAGTAGCTTTTAGTTATTCTGTAAGCGAAACTGTAATATTTAATGAAGATTTGTCAATGAATTTTACAGCAACAATAACTGATGCAGATAATGATCAAAATAGTACAGATTTTGATGTGCAATTTAATAAAGTTGATTTAATTCCTGAAAGTACAGATAAAGTATTTGATATGACTTTAGGCGATACTAGAGAGACAGTAAATGTTGTAATAACATTAGATCTTTCAGGTAGTATGGATGATGATATTAATGATACAAAAAGATTAGCTTTAGCAAAAGATGCAATTAAAAATATGTTAAATGCATATGCTGATAATTATATTGTTAATGTAAAACTTGTAACATTTAGTGATAGTGGAACTTCATATGATTGGATTCTAAATGATGTAAATAGTGCAATAGCTACTGTAAATAGTTTAAATACTGGAAATTCTACAAATTATGAGGCAGGTGTTTCTGCAACATATAGTAATTATACAGAGCCTACAGCAGATAAAACTGTTGCATATTTTATTTCTGATGGTGCGCCAACATCTGAAAATAATGAAGGAAGGGATGTATGGTTTAATGTTGGTACAGATTCTGAATCTGGTTGGTTAGATACAAGTTATAAAACAGCATGGAATACTTTTGTTGATACATATGTAGATGAATTAAATGTAATTGCAGTAAATAGTGGAAGATTTAGTACTACTTATTTAGATGCTCTTGCTTCTGCTGAACAAGGAAATACTACAATAGTAATTACAGATGAGTATCAATTAAGTAATATTTTAGTTAACCTTGCAAGTGAACAAATAAGTGGAAATGCATATAGTACTATTAGTGGAGGAAATGGCGTAATTTCTATTGATGCAATAGAAGTAAATGGTACAACATATAATGCAAGTGATTATACTTCATCAAATAATACAGTAACAATAAATAACTGGAATGGAACTTTGACATTTAATTTCTCAAATGGTGCATATACATATGTAACAAGTGCAGATAAATTTATACAAGATTTAGAAAAATCTTTCAAAGTTTTTGCTTCTGATGAAGATGGAGATACAACAAGTTTTGATGTAAAAATAAATGTTGATATTGATGATACAGCATCAACTCCAACGCTTGATATGAATATATCAGATGTTGAAGTAGTTTCTACTTTAAATCCAATTCCAGTTGCAACATATGAAAATACAACTATTGCAGATGGAAATACTTATAGTAAAGTTATTTCTCTTGGTAGTGCATATGCAAATAAAACTGTTACAGTTAGTTTTGATGCACGTTCAAATAGTAGGTGGGAAGGTGATGATACATTTAGAGTTTATAATGGAACAGTAAATAGTAATAATTTAGTTAAAAGTTATAATGATGATTTTAATGTAGATAATTATACTTTTACTGTAGTTCTAAATTCAAATGGTGAAGCTACAATAAATTTTGTTTCAGGTTCAACTGCAGATGCTGAAACAGTATCTCTTAGTGATTTTAAAGTTTTAAGTAGTGTAGAAAGTTATCATTATACAATTGCATTAGATGCAGGATTGACTGATAATGGAGAAACATTATCTGATATAACTCTTGATAATTTACCAGTAGGTGTAACAATTGATGGATTAACTGCAAATGTGGATGGAAGTTATACAATAGATATTAATTCTTCTGGAGATGCAACTGTTACATTGATTAGTTCAACTCAATTAGATTTATCAAGTTTAAATAGCATTACTGCAAGTGTAACTTCTAAAGATGGTACAGATTCATCAACAATTACAGTAAATAAAGATTTTATAGTATCAATTGAAGCTGGGGCTGGAGATGATACTATAGATTATAACGGAACTGAAAAATTAATTGATGGTGGAGCAGGAAATGATGTATTAAAATTAATGAATGGGGATGATATAGATTTCTCTAATTTAGATAATTCAATAATAAAAAATATTGAAAAAATTGATTTATCAAGTGATACAAGTGCAAATTTATTAACTAAATTAACTTTATCAGATGTTATGGATATGACTCCTCAAGAAGCAGGAATTACTCATGTGGACACTGGAATTAAGTCAACAGATCATATCTTAAAAATTACTGCAGGATCTAACGATATGGTTAATTTAATAGATAAAGGTTTAGTAGATAATACAAGTGATAACTGGGTTAAATCAAATAATACATTTACGGATACTGATAATACGGTATATAATGTATTTACAAGTAATGAAGATTCATCGTATAAAGTGCTTATTCAAAATACAATTGAAACTACAATCACAAATTCTTAAATCGAAAGGAAGTAGAAATTTCTACTCCCTTTTTTATTTTCAAAATAATTTTATGATTATTAATAAGTTTTAATTTTAGATTTATTCAAAAATTTAGAATTTATATTTATTGATATACTCAACTATTTTATCACCCATAGCAACACAATTTAATACTTCTTTTGCATCAAATGCTGCTAAATCTTTTGTTCTATATCCATCTTTTAATGCATCTTTTATTGCTTGTTCTATTAAATCTGATGCTTTCTCTTCATTTAGTGTATATTTTAACATCATAGCAGCACTTAAAATAGTTGCAATTGGATTTGTAATTCCTAGTCCTGCAATATCTGGTGCTGATCCATGTATTGGTTCATAAATTGCAGTTTTATCACCTGTTGAAGCTGAAGGAAGTAATCCAATTGAACCAACCACCATTGAAGCTGTATCAGACAAAATATCTCCAAATATATTTCCAGTTACAATTACATCAAATTGTTTTGGATTTCTTACAAGTTGCATTGCTGCGTTATCTACATACATATGAGTTAATTCAACATCTGGATAATCTTTACTTAATTCATTCATAGTATCTCTCCAAAGTTGAGATACTTCAAGAACATTAGCTTTATCAACAGAGCAAACTCTTTTATCTCTTTTTTTTGCAAGTTCAAATGCTGTTTTACCAATTCTAATTATTTCTGGTTTTGTATAAACCATTGTATTAAATGCTTTAAATCCATCATTCTCTCTTGGTTGTCCAAAGTATATACCACCAATAAGTTCTCTTACAACCATAATATCACAACCAGAAATAACTTCAGGTTTTAGTGTAGATGCATTTACAAGTTCATCATAAACAATTGCAGGTCTTAAATTAGCATAAACACCCATTTTTTCTCTAAATTTTAAAAGTCCTGTTTCAGGTCTTAAATCTCTTGGTAAAGAATCCCATTTAGCACCACCAATAGCACCAAACAAACAAGCATCAGAATTTAAAACACCATCAACAGTTTCATCTGGAAGTGGAACACCTGTTGTATCAATAGCAATACCACCCATTAGGTACTCTTTATAACTAAGAGTAAAATCACATTTTTTAGCAACTGCATTTAGAACTTTTATAGTCTCATCAACTATCTCTGGTCCTATCCCATCACCTTTTATTATTGATATTTTATAGTTTTTCATTAGTTTTTACTCCTTTATTTAATAATGTATAAAATTGATATCATGTAAATTATTAGTAAGATGAACAGACATCTAAAATGCAGATTGAACGACTCCACCATCGACCCTTAATATTGCTCCATTTGTTGCGCTTGATAAACTACTTGCTGTATATACAATCATATTAGCATCCTCTTCAACTTCAGCAAATCTTTGAATTAATGAAGTAGGGCGTATATTTTTAAAAAACTCTTTTTCCACCTCTTTAAAACTTTGATTATTTTGTTTTGCAAAATCTTCCATGAACTGTACAACACCTTCAGATTTACTAGGACCTACAACAATTGCATTTGAAGTTACATTTGTTCCACGAGTAAGTTCAGCTATTCCTCTTGAAACAGAGATTTGAGCAGTTTTTGTCATACCATAGTGAATCATCTCTTTTGGTATTTGAATAGCAGATTCGCTAGTTATAAAAATTATTCTTCCCCAATTTTGGTCAATCATTCTGTCTAAATAGTGTTGAGCTAGTCTTACTCCACTCATAACATTTACATTAAACATATGAAGCCACTCATTTTCAGTAATATCTTTAAACTCTTTAGGTTCGAAAATACCTAAATTATTTATCAAAATATCAATATGGCCAACTTTAGAAATTAGCTCATTACAGCCATCGTTGTCTTTTAAATCTGCTGTTATTCCAACTATATTTACATTACTATAAAGTGCTTTTAATTTTTTAACAGCAATATCTACTTTATGTTCATTTCTTCCATTTATTATTACATTAACACCTTCTTCACAAAGTTTTTTTGCTGTTGCAAATCCTATGCCTTGAGTTGAACCTGTTATTAAAGCTATTTTACCTGCAATTTTTAAATCCATAAAATCTTCCTTCTAATTTTTATTATATTAGAAGAAAAGAATCGTAATTTTATCGCGTTAGTTTACATGATTAGAAGAGTTCGATTTTGTAGCCAGTGTTATTTTGATTAGTTATTAAATCTTTATGAATTTTATTTCTAAGTCTAAATAAAACAGATCTAAAGGCTGCATAACCAGCTGGTTCATCTTGCCATATTGCATATTCGAGTTGTTCTTGTGATACGTTATGTCCAGGACTTTCACATAGATATTTTATGATTTTTAACTCTTTTGTTGTAAGTTTAACAGGTTCATCTCCATAATATAAAATCTCTTTTTCTTTGTCATATAAATAACCATATTTTAGTTTTACTGTACGAGATTTTTGTTCACTACTTAGTTCTAATTGGTGAGTAAGGGTTTTATTTACATTTTCTATGGCATCTAATTTTTTTATTCTTTGGTTATCTTCATTTGATTTTTGTAGAGCTATCTCTATTGCAGCGTGTAAATTCTCTTTTTTATATGGCTTTAAGAGATAGCCATAAGCAAAAGTTTCTGAAGCTTTTTTAATTGTAGAAATTTCTGAATTTGCTGTTAGAAATATTACAGGTATTTGGGGTTTAGTTATTTTTAACTCTTTTGCAAATTCAATTCCTGTTGTTGGTCCTTTTAAATAAATATCCATCAAAATTAAATCAGGGACAACACCATTTTCTAATATTTTCATAGCCTTAAATTTATTTGGTGCAATACCACATGGTTCGTATCCCAAATCAATTAAATTCTCTTTTAAATTTAAAGCAATTATAGATTCATCTTCAACTATAAGTATTTTAGTTTTATTTTTCATTAGTAGTTCTCCTCTTTTTTTGAAAATATAATATTACACTCTAAACCATTATTGTTTATGAATTCAATAGTTCCATCTAACTGATCTTCAACTATTGAGTGAATTAGTTGCATTCCAATAGACTCACTTTTATATAAAGAGTTTATATCTTTGATACCATCTCCATTGTCTCTTATTTTTACATGAATATTTTCTTCTAAATCTTTTATATGAATACATAATAAATTTTCTCTATCTTCTTTAAATGCGTATTTAAGGGCATTTACACAAAGTTCATGTAAAATCATACCAATTTGAATACATCTATTTGTTGAAAAAATCAGTTTGTCTATGTGTAAATCTACTGTTAAATCAGTATTTTGAGATATGTAAAGCTCTTTTATATCTTGAACTAATCTTATAATATAATCTCGTAAGTTTATGTAAGCTAAATTTTCTCCTAAATATAAAAATTCATGAACCAAAGCCATTGTATTGATTCTGCTCATACTTTGTTTTAATATATATTTAATTTCATCATCTTTCGCACGTCTTAGTTGCATAGCAAGAAGTGATGATATGATTTCCATATTATTTTTTACTCTATGATGAACCTCTTTTAATAATATTTCTTTTTCATCTAAAGATTTTTGAAGCTCTAAATTCATATTTGTAATTTTTTTGTTTATTTCTTGTCTTTGAGAAATATCTTTACTAAAAGTACAGGTGTATTCTTGCCCTCTATGAATAAAACCATGACCAGAAACTTCTGCAGAAAAGATCTCTCCATTTTTCTTTTTTTGAGTTGTCTCAAGTATGAAATTTGGAGTATTTCTAATCTTGTACATTATATCAATTGCTTTTTGTCTATCAAAATTAGGATCTACTACTTCAAGATATTTTCCTAATAACTCTTCTTTTTTATAACCTAACATATTACAAGCAGCATCATTTAAATAGACTATTTTGGCATCAGTTGTGAACCAAAAAATTTGATCAAAAGAGTTGTTTAATGCAAATTCATAAGGCATTAATCTCTCTTCTTCTTTATTTTTCAAATCTTTATAAGATTTATCAATTTTTGTTATTACATTTTGTAGATAGTTTAAAATTAAGAATAAAACAATTACAGTAAAAAATAGAAACAAAAAGATAAAATTGAAACTTATAACGTTTCCATTGTTAATATCACTTTCAGGATCAAAAAATAGCTTATTTATAAATATTGTTGCAACTAGTGCAATTATTAAATAAAAAAGTGAAAATTTTATTGCTATATATTTATTATTTAAAAAATACTTCTTAATTAATTTTTCTGAGTAATGTCTTTTCATCGAACTCATTCTCTCTCCTTTTGTTTTTTGTATTTTAGCAGAAACCTATTTTTTATAGTTATTCTGCGAATAATTTGCGATTTTATTTACATAGTATTCAATTGATCTAACATCAGATAAGTAATTTAATTAGGAGATTACATGTATGAACTTATGCCAAGCGAAAGAAAATTTGTGCAAATCATAGAAATAAAAAACAATGGATTTGTAGAATTTAATTTTGCAGTAGGTGAAGCAGTAATGAATGTAGAATTACTATTGCCATACAAAGCTTTTATTGAATTTTGTCAAAACAACAGAGTATCTTTTTTTACAAAGGATCAAGATAAAGAGTTATTAATTGACAATGAAAATTGGAAATATGGGTTAAATTAAACTAAGGAGAAATTATGGAATTAAATATAGCAAGTGTTGAAATTGAACCAAAAAGACATACTTTTGGACACATCGCAAGAAGATTTGGAGAAGATAGACCAGCTTCAAGATATGAAGAAGGTATCTATGATGCACAAGAGACAGAAAATTTTCACTATAGACCTATGTACGAACCAGAGTTTGAAATCTATGATAAAAATAGAACAAAAATCAAAATGAATGACTGGTATGATTTATTAGATCCTAGAAAATTTCATTATATGACTTATGTATCAACTAGATCAAAAGAGAATAGTGCAAATCAACAAAGTTTTGACTTTATCGAAAATAATGGTTTGATTTACAGATATACACCAGAGATGAAAGAGGAAATTTATAAATACTTAGCTCCATTAAGACATTATGAATATGCCGCAAATTTAAATAATTTAAATATTGTTGCTAGAGGTTATGGAACAGCTTTAAATGCAGCAGCTCTATTTTATGCAACAGATAGTTTAGGAATGGCTCAACACATTACTAAAGCTATATTAACAATTTCAGATAATGACACTAAAGTATTAGATGAAGCTAAAGATGCTTGGATGAGTTGTGAGAATTGGCAACCATTAAGAAAATTAATAGAAGAGACTTTAGTGATAAGGGATCCTATTCAAATTTTAGTTGCACAAAATCTTGTATTAGATGGTTTAGTAATTCCTTCTTTAGTAAAAGATTTTTCAGCAAATATTTCAAGTAAATATAATGATTTTACACTTCAAATGATGCTAGAGTTTATATATAACTGGCAAGAAGAGACTACAAAATGGCTAGATAGTATTCTAAATATTATGGCTAAGGAGTCTGATGATAATAATACAATATTGTCAAACTGGGCGAATGAATATATTGAAAAAGCAGTTGAGGCATTAACTCCTTTAACAAATTACTCAAATAATAAAGAGATATTAGAAAATAATGTAAACAATCTAAAAAATAGATTGTCAAAAATCGGTTTAAAAATATAAGGAAATAAGATGTCAAAAAGTATAGCATTATTATGTATTCAAGCAACAGATGAAGGTAGAGTAATTGCCGAGGCAATCAAAAAAGATAATGAAGGAATTATTGTATCAAATAAACCAGCGATGATTCAGTTTGAAAGAGAAGGAAGTATCGTTGTAAAAGCTCAAAGTGTATCAGAAGCACTAGGTAGAGATTGGGAAACAGATGAATTGCAGTTGGTTTTAATATCAACTGGTGGTCAAATTGATGAAGATGATGATCAATTTGTAGTTTATTGGAACAACTAATTAAGGAGAATATTATGAGTGCAAATCAAAGAAAAAGAAGATTAGGTAAAAAAGAAAGTTATGAATATATGACAAGACTTGGTTGGGATGTTAGTTACCAAAAAGAAGAAGATGTTTATCCATTTATGAAATATGAAGGAATAAAAATCAACGATTGGAATGCTTGGGATGACCCTTTTAGAATGACTATGGAATCTTATTGGAAGTTACAAGCCGAAAAAGATAAAAAGCTTTACTCTATTATAGATGCTTTTGCACAAAATAATGGGCAAAAAAATATTTCTGATGGAAGATATGTAAATGCACTAAAAATATTTTTACAAGCTGTTACTCCAGTTGAACATAAAGTTGTAAGTGGATTTTCAAACGTTGCTAGAAACTTTAAAGGTGAGGGTGCAACAGTTGCTTGTCAAATGCAAGCTATTGATGAATTAAGACATTATCAAACTCAAGTTCATACAATTAGTCACTATAACAAATATTTTGATGGTTTTAGTGAATATACAACATTAGCAAGTAGAATGTGGTATTTATCAGTTCCAAAATCATTTAGCGATGATGTTGCAACAGCTGGTCCATTTGAGTTTATGGTTGCTGTTGGATTCTCTTTCGAATTTGTTTTAACAAGTTTACTATTTGTTCCATTTATGAGTGGAGCTGCTTATAATGGTGATATGGCAACAGTAACATTTGGATTCTCTGCTCAAAGTGATGAATCAAGACATATGACACTTGGACTTCAGGCTGTTAAATTTATGTTAGAACAAGATCCAGCAAATGTGCCAATTGTTCAAGAGTGGATGGATAAATGGTTATGGAGAGGATATAGATTATTATCAATAGTATCTGCTATGATGGATTATATGTTACCAAATTCTCCAACATCTTGGAGTGAAGCAGTAGGTTTATATATTGAGCAAAATGCTATGGCACTATACTCTGATTTAGAGAGATATGGTATTGAAAAACCAATGAAAATGCTTAACAAAATAATTGCTGAGAAAGAGCACTATTCTCACCAAGTTTGGAAAACACTTTATGTTCATGGTAATGCTGAAGCTTTCCATACTTGGATGCCAGATGAAGAAAAAATGAATTGGTTAAGTGAAAAATATCCAAATACATTTGATAAATATTACAGACCAGTATTTGAAGAGTACAAAAGAAGAGAGCAAAAAGGTGAAAGATATTACTCTGCAACATTGCCAGCTTTATGTCAAACTTGTCAACTACCAATTTTGTTTACAGATGTACAAAATGGAAATGAAACTATTTATTCTCATGCAGTAACTGAATTTGAAGGAGATAAATATCATTTTTGTTCAGATGAATGTAAAGGTATATTTCAAAGAGAACCTCAAAAATATGTTCAATCTTGGCTACCTGTATATCAAATTTTTCAAGGAAATTGTGGTGGGGCAACTATACCAGAAATTCTGAAATGGTATAGAGTAGAAGATGGTGTTGATAATATGGATTATGTAGGTTCACCAGATGAAGCTATGTGGAATAAATTAAAAAATATTAAAGGATAAACAATGGCAATGAGAACAATAGGAGAATATCCAACAATAATAAAAGATGCTGTAGAAAATTTTCATGGTAATCAGTTAGTACTTATTTATTGGCAAGGAAGATTTTTAGAAGGTTCTATAAAATGTTTTCCATTACCTCCTGAAATGCCTTTTGGAGCAATTGCATCTGATATTATTCCTGCAATTTATAAAATTGAACCAGATTTTGAACTACTAGATTTTGATAAAACTGAAGTTATTTGGGAAATAGATGGAAAAGTTGTTACTCCTGATTTTAGTAAATCACTAAAAGAAAATGGAGTAGGACACAAATCGTTTATTAAACTTATAACACCTACATTGACAGGAAAGATAGGAGCATAAAATGGCTTGTAGACTAGAAATTGAACCAACAGGCAATGTTGTAGAAGTTCAAGAAGGGCAAACCCTTCTTGATGCAGCTTTAAGACAAGGTATATATCTTCCTCATGCTTGTAATCATGGACTTTGTGGAACTTGTAAGGTTGAAGTTTTAGAGGGTGAAGTAGATTTGGGAAATGCTTCTTATTTTGCTTTAATGGAAAGTGAAAGAGAAGATGGATATTGTCTAGCTTGTACTGCAACTGCAAAAGAAGACGTAGTAATTGAAGCTGATATTGAAGTTGATGTTGATGCTAGAAATATTCCTGTAAAAGATGTTTGGGGAACAGTTATAAAAAGAGAGATGTTAACTCCAAGAATTTTGGGATTATGGATTGAACTTGATGATGATTTAGATTTTCAAGCTGGACAATATATAAACTATCATATTCCTGTATTTCCTGAACCAAGAGCATTTTCATTAGCAAATCAGCCAAGCACAGGAAGAGTAATAGAACTAAACATAGGAATAATTCCAGATGGTGAAGCAACTCCATGGATACATAAAAACGTAAAAGTTGGAGATAAAAGAAAAATAACTGGTCCTTTTGGAAGATTTTTTGTAAAAAAATCAGCTAATAAACCGATGATTTTCTTTGCTGGTGGTTCAGGTCTTTCTAGTCCAAAATCTATGATATTAGATGAATTGGAAAATGGTTGTACTCTTCCAATAACTCTATTTCACGGAGCAAGAAATCAAGAAGAGCTATATTATGCAGATTTATTTTGGGGTTTAGAGAAAAAATATCCAAATTTCAGATATGTTCCTGTTTTATCAAATAATGAAGATTCTTCATGGAAAGGTGAAGTAGGTTTTACAAATGATGTAGCAAAAAGGATGTATGATGGAAAATTCGAGGGAAATAAAGCTTATTTGTGCGGACCTCCAATGATGACTGAAGCTTGTATTAAAGTTTTAATGCAAGGAAGATTGTTTGAAAAAGATATTCATACTGAAAAATTCTTTTCAAAAGCAGATTTACACTCAAATAATACTAAAAGTCCTCTTTTCAAATCTATTTAAAGATACAACTTTTTTAAGTTGTATCTTCTTTTTTTAAAGGTTTTATAATGTTAGATTTACAAACAATTTTATATTTTTTAGCTTTGGGCTCTTTTGTCGGAGTTGTTTCAGGGCTTTTTGGAATAGGTGGTGGAGGAGTTATAGTTCCTGTTTTAACATCTATGTTTTTACTAAATAATACAATTGATGAAAATAATGTTGTTCATTTGGCTTTAGGAACTTCTATGGCAATTATAATTGTTACTTCAATTTCAAGTATTAAAGCTCAACAAAAGAAAAAAGCTATTGTTTGGGATGTTGTAAAGATGATGGTTCCTGGAATATTTATAGGCACATTTTTAGCAACTTTTATAGCTTCTAAGCTTGATTCATTTTATTTATCTATAATTTTTTCTTTGTTTATGTTTTATTCTGCTGTAATAATGTTTGTAGGTAAAAAACCAAAACCTGAGAATAAGATTTTTACAGCAAAAACTCATATACTTTCAGGTGGTGCTATTGGAGCATTATCATCTTTAGTGTCTATTGGAGGTGGAATTATGAGTGTTCCTTATTTATTGCATCAAAATATAGATATTAAAAAAGCAATTGCAACATCTTCAGCAATTGGTTTACCAATAGCAATTTCAGGAACTTTGGGATACATCATAAATGGTTGGAGTCACACTTCTATTGAAACTTTAACTTTAGGATTTGTATCAATTCCTGCACTTATTTGTGTAGCATTTGCTAGTTTTTTAACAGCTCCAATTGGTGTTATGTTAGTGCATAAAATAAATGTTGATTTGATGAAAAAATTATTTTCATTAATTCCTTTAATTCTTAGTTTAAAGATGATTGGAGTGGTAACTTAAATTAAGACATATTTATTTCATTTTCTATACTGCTGTTACTGAGTGTAACCTTTCTATCTTTTCTTCAAATTCAACAGGAGATAATCCATTTAAATAACTATGAGATCTAATTCTATTATAAAACAGTTCAATAGATAATGCGATTAAATTGCGATAACTATTTATTAGAATGCGTTTACAAATATAATAAGGAGTAGAATATGTCTTTAATGAAAAGAGAAGAATGGTATGATTTAACTCGAACAACAAATTGGACACCCAAATATGTTACAGAGGATGAACTCTTTCCTGAAGAAATGAGTGGAGCTAGAGGAATTTCACTTGAGAAATGGGAAAATTATGATGAACCGTATAAAGTTACATTTCCAGAGTATGTTGAAACACAAAGAGAAAAAGATGCAGGGATTTACTCTATAAAAGCTGCTTTATCTAGATCTAAATTTATGGATAATGTAGATCCAGGTTGGGAAGCTACAATGCAGTTACACTATGGAGCAGTTGCAACCGCTGAATATGCTGCTAGTATTGCTGAAACAAGAATGGCTAGATTTGCAAAAGCTCCAGGTAATAGAAACATGGCAACTTTTGGTATGCTTGATGAAAATAGACACGGTCAACATCAATTATATTTTCCACATACTTACACAGAAAGAAGTAGACAATGGGATTGGGCTTGGAAAGCAAATCATACAAATGAGTGGGCTGCGGTTGCCGGTAGAAACTTCTTTGATGATATTATGTTAACTAGAGATGCAGTTGCAACTTCTATTATGCTTACTTTCTCTTTTGAGACAGGATTTACAAATATGCAATTTTTAGGTCTAGCTGCAGATGCTGCAGAAACAGGAGATCATACTTTTGCGAGTTTAATTTCAAGTATTCAAACAGATGAGTCAAGACATGCACAACAAGGAGGACCATCTTTAAAAATTCTTGTTGAAAATGGTAAAAAAGAAGAAGCACAAAAAATGGTTGATTTGTCAATTTGGAAAGCATGGAGATTATTTTCTGTTTTAACAGGACCAATTATGGATTATTATACTCCTATATCACATAGAAAGCAATCATTTAAAGAATTTATGGAAGAGTGGATTGTTGCACAATTTGAAAGACAATTACTCGATATTGGATTAGACCTACCATGGTACTGGAATGAATTTATTGCTGATATTTCAGATAGACATCATAGTATGCATTTAGGTGTTTGGTATTGGAGAGCAACTGCTTGGTGGAATCCAGCAGCAGGTGTTGGAAAAGATGAAAGGGCATGGCTAGAAGAGAAATATCCAGGATGGACTGATACATATGGAAAAACTTGGGATGTTATAACGAATAATTTACTTGAAGGTAGAGAAAATTTAGTATCACCTGAAACACTTCCTATTATTTGTCATACAGGTTTTATTCCATTAGTTACACCACCTCATACAAAAAGATCAGAAGGACAATTGGTAGATTATCAACTTGAACATGAAGGTAGGTTATATCATTTTAATTCAGTTGTTGATAAATGGGTATTTGAAACTGATCCTGAGAGATATAAAGGTGTTATGACAGCTGTTGATCATTTCTTGGCTGGGCATATTAATCCACCAGATTTAGCTGGAGCTTTAGCTTGGATGGATTTAAGCCCTGGTGAACTTGGTAAAGATGCACATGATTTTGCATGGGTAGAAGATTTTAGAAAATAAATAATATAGAAAGGATAATTAATGGCATTATTTCCACTATCTTCATTATTTGAAGATGATTTTGTAGCACAGTTAGTACCAGTTGATACTGAGGATAATATGGATGAAGTAGCACAAAAATGTGCTTATCATTCTGTAAATAGAAGAGTACTTCCTGTTGAAGGTAAAGTTATGAGAGTAAAAAGACATAGCAATGGTGAAGTGTTTCCAAGAAATATGAAGGTACAAGATGCAAATCTTTTACCAACAGAAACTATAGAAGTTTTCTATAGCAATGACTGAAGGGAGAGTTTAAAATGGCTTTTGAAAAAATATGTACATTAGATGACGTTTGGGAAGGTGAAATGAAGGCATTTACAACTAAAGATGGTACAGAAGTTTTAGTTGTAGCACATGAAGATGACAAGATAGTTATTTTTCAAAATATGTGCCCTCATCAAGAAATAACATTAGGTCAAAAAGGTATATTAAATGAGAATGGGGTACTAGTATGTACAGCTCATTTGTGGGAGTTTGATTCTTGTACAGGAAAAGGTTTGAATCCTACTGATTGTAAACTTGCTGTTTATCCATCTAAAGTAGAGGGTGATGATATTTATGTTGATACAGAGGGAATTACTCCTGAAAAATCACATAGTTAATAAAATTAGGAAGGTAATAATATGTCATATAATAAAGATATAGTTAATAATAATAATGTAGGACCAATCATGAGAGCTGGTGATGTTGCATTAGCTGTAGCTGAAGCAGCTGAAATAGATAATCCAGATAAAGATATTAAAGTTTCTGATCAAACTGCTTATCTTAGAATTTCTTGTGAACAAGAAATGATAATCAGAAGAGATACGATAGAAGAGTGTTTAGGTAAACATTTTGAAATGAGAGAACTTGAAATAAATATGGCATCTTTTGCTGGTCAAATTCAATCAACAACTGATTCGGTAAGATTTTACTTTGATAAACAACAATAAAAAGGAAATATTATGAGTGAAAAAGTTAAAACACAAAATTTTGCGCATCCACTAAAAACGTGGTCGCATCTTTCTGGTGGAAGAAAAAAACCTAGTGAATATGAAATAGTTTCAAAAAATTTACATTTTCATATGAATAATCAAGCACAACCATTCCATTTTCCAGATGTTGAAATGAGCAAATGGTATATAAAAAATAGAAATAATAGTCCATTAAAACATAGTGATTGGGATGCATTTAATGATCCTGATAAATTAGTGTATAGAACCTATAATATTTTACAAGATGGTCAAGAGATATATATTAAAGGTCTTTTTGATCAAATGAATGAAAGAGGTCATGATGAAATGCTTCAAGAAAGTTATGCAAAAGTTTTAGCTAGATTATATACACCTGCGAGATATGTATATCATACTTTACAGTTAGGCTCAGCATATTTACAACAAATGGCACCTTCAAGTACTATTACAAATTGTGCAACATATCAAACGGCAGATGAATTAAGAGCTTTAACGCATACTGCATACAGAACAAAAGAACTTTCTAATACATTTAAAAGTATAGGTTTTGCTGAAAATGAAAGAGAAATTTGGGAAAATGATATTGCATGGCAAGGTATTAGAGAATTAATGGAAAATGCTCTAGTTGCCTGGGATTGGGCAGAAACATTTATTGTTTTAAATTTACTTGCAAAACCAGCGATTGAAGAATCAATTCAAGTTCAATTTGGAAATTATGCGAAAGATAATAATGATACTTTATTAGGACTACTTAGTCAATCCCAATTTAACGATAGTTTGAGACATAGAAAATGGGCAACTGCATTAGTTAAAATGGCTCTAGAAGTTGAGGGAAATAAAGAATATATTCAATCAATTGTAGCAAAATGGCTACCTTTAACGTATAAAGCAATTGAAGCTTATTGCAATGAAATTCCAGATGTGCAAGATGCTGCTCAAGACGCTAAAAATTCTTTAAAAGACTTTTTAAAGACACTTGATCTATCTGTATAATTTCAACAAAATTATTTGAGAAGATGATATTTATGTCGTCTTCTCAATATCTTCTAAATTAGTTTTCATTAGAAGATTTGATAAATTAATCCATATAAAGGTTAACTATGAAAACAGCAATATATTATGGACCAAAAGATATAAGATGTGGAGAAAAAGAAACGCCAATAATTTCTAATAAATTTGATATCAAAGTAAAAGTTTTAGCTACTTCTATTTGTGGTTCAGATCTCCATTTATATAGAGGTTCATTGGACTTAATTATGGAAAGAGGAGTTTCTCAAACTGGTCATGAACTTTGTGGAGAGGTTTTAGAAATTGGTACTAACGTATCAAAATTTAAAGTAGGTGATAGAATCTCGATGGCATATTCATGTTCTTGTGGTCATTGCTATATGTGTGAATGTGGACAGACAGCTCATTGTGAAACAACAAACAAATCTGTTTATGGATTTGGAATTCCTTTTGGTAATTTAAATGGTACACATACTGAAGAAATGATTATTTCTCATGCAGAAGCTCATTCAATAATTATTCCAGAAGAAATATCTGATGTTGCGGCATTAACATTATCATGTAATATGCCAAGCGCAATTATCGCAAATGAATTAGCAAATATTAAAGTTGGGGAAAAAGTTGCAATAATTGGTGCTGGACCTACTGGGTTAATGTCATTAGATATAGCACTTACTAAAACTGCAGCAAAAAATATACTTGTCGTTGAACCAATTAAATATAGGAGAGAATTTGCACTTAAAAAAGGTGTAAATACTATAGATCCAAATTCTGATAATTTTAAAGAGGATGCATTGAAAATTTCAGGAATTAGAGGTTTTGATAAAATAATTGAAATGGTTGGACATAAAGAAACTTTACAAATGGCATTTGATTTAATAAGAGCAGGTGGAACAATATCTGCTCTTGGAGTGTTTACAGATCAAGAATTTAATTTAATTTTGAATGATGTATTTTTAAGAGATATTAGTTTACATATGAATGGTTTTGCAAACGTTCAACCATATATGAAACTTGCACTTAAATATATTCAAGATGGAATTGTTAATCCTGATGAGTATTTTTCTCATGAGTTTAACTTAGATGATATTGATCAAGCATTTAAATTATTTAATAATAAAGAAGATAATGTTATGAAAATATTAATAAAACCCTAAAAAGGACAGAATATGATTGATGAGATATATGATATAGTAATACTAGGTGCTGGTCCTGCAGGAATTGCAACTGCATATGAGGCTGAAATTTTAGGTCTTAAAAAAATACTTATTTTGGAAAAAACAACTTCACATTCTTCAACTATAAAGAACTTTTATGAAGAAGGTAAACCAATTGATCGAGACTGGGGAGGGCATGTTGTTGAACTTCTCGGAAATATTGATTTCCAATATATAAAAGAGAAAAAGATAGATATTTTTGATTCAATTTTGAGTAAATCAGAAATTATTAAAACAGTTTTTAATAGTGAAGCATATTTGGTTGAAAAAAGGGATGAATTATTTACTATTCAAGCAACATCAGGTAAATATTATTCAAAAAATGTGGTAATTGCAATTGGAAGAATGGCAAAACCACAAAAACCAGATTATAAGTTACCTAGAAAGTTGGCAAAAAGGATTAATTTTGATTTATCATCAGCTTCAACTGGAGAAAAAATTTTAGTAGTTGGAGGGGGAGATAGTGCTTCAGAATATGCATGTTCTCTGAGTAAAAATAATGATGTAACAATTACATATAGAAAAGAAAAATTTACAAGACCAAATCCCTTAAATCAAAAAAAACTTCAAGATTATTTTGAAAATGGAACATTAAAATACAAATTAGGTGTAGATATAAAAGAAATTATAGATGAAAATGGTCTTATAAAAATATTGTATTCTGACGATAGTAGCGATATTTATGAAAGAATGATATTTGCATTGGGAGGAACGACTCCAATTGATTTTATTATGAACTGCGGTATAACTATTGATGAATTTTCTCAACCAATCTATAATGAAAATAATGAAACCGTTATAAAAGGATTATTTGTAACAGGTGATATAGTGTTTAAAAATGGCGGAAGCATTTCATTAGCCTTTAATCAAGGTTACAAAATTGCAAAGTTTATAACAAAATCTTAAACAAAGGATTCATTTAAGATTAATATACTCAAAGTTAGTATTTAAAAAAATAACAAAATATAAAATTTAGAGAAATAAAGTCCAACCAGCTATTTATTTACATTCTAATAATTTATTAGGATTAAATCAAATATAAAATATTTATTTAATCCTACAATTTAAATCTTAATTACTTTATTTATATATTATTTAACTCAACTTTCGCACATAAAAAATCATCAATTTCTTATATATAAAAGCTTTGCTAAATCCCATAAATAGACACTTTTGGATATAATTTCATTACCACAATCAACTATATTAAAGGTAAATCTATGGGACTTGACAATTTTATCCAAACTGCTATGAATAGTGTGTTAAAGAATCCAATATTATTAGTTTTAATAGATATAAATTTTAGTTCTATTTTAAAACAGAGTAATTTTATAAAAAGAGATATTGGTAAATCTCCATATCTAGTTATTTTACATTTTTTGTATATGTTTGTAATAAATAGAAAAATTTCTAGTTTTATGAAATATAGTAATGATAGTTATCTCAAAGAGAGTGCAAGCACAAGAAAAAAGATGTATATTACAGACTTTTAAAAGATAATCGATATAACTGGAGAAAATTACTATTACTGACATCTGTAAAACTAATTTGTAAATTACATAAACTTCAAAAAACAACTGATACAAAAGTATTGATTATAGATGATACTGTTGAAATTAAAAGAGGTAAATTTATAGAAGGTAGTTGTAAAAATCTTTGGAGTAATAAAGAAAAAAGAGTAGTAAAAGGTTTGAATATTGTATCACTTAATTATAGTGATTGTTATACTGATATGATGTTAGATTTTTCTATTAACTACAACAAAAATCAAATTGTAAATGTTAATGAAAACTATTTTCATCATAAAAGTAATGCTTATAAAAGAAGAGTTGAAGGTAATGATGGTAAAAATATTTTAGCTCTACATATGATTCAAAGAGTTTTAAAATCTGGAATATATGTAGATTATTTACTAGTTGATAGTTGGTATGCTAAACCAAATTTTATAAATGAAGTAAAAGAAAATGGTATTGATGTAATTGCAAGATTATCAAAATCAAATAGAATTTGGCAATTTACAGGTAAATTTAAAACACTTGAGTCTATTTATAATCAAGTAAATAATCAAAAAACATCTAAACTTAGTAACTATAACTCTATTAAATACACTTATGTTTCAACTACAACTACACATAAAACACTTGGAAGAATAAAAATTGTATTTATTAAAACCAAAGATAATCTTATTCCAATAATATCAACAAATACAAATTTATCTGATATTGAAATTATCAATACTTATAAAAAAAGATGGAACATAGAACAAGGATATAAAGATTTAAGAGAGTATTTTCAATTTGGAAAAGAAGAAAATAGAATCTATGAAGCAATTATTGCTAGAATAACTCTATCATTTTTAGCTTATAATCTCACAAGTTATATAAATCGCATAAATAATGAACCCCAAACATTAGGTAATCTTTTTAGAGATTTAGAATGCCAGCTTGAAACTCTAGCAATATCTATGGAATTATTTGTAAAAATCCTAGAACAAATAATAGAATCTCAAGAAATTGTCAAGAGAAATAAAGATTTAGAACAAATCATTCATATGCTCAGAGTTTACACTAAAAAACAATTAGGTTTTATGTGCGAAAGTTGAGTTATTTAAAAATATAAAATCTTTATAAAAAAGAAAAAGCGAATTTTATGCGAATTATTTAAAGTAAAGTTCACATAGTTAAAAAGCTTAAAAAACTTTTTAAATTTATAACTAAGGATAGAATTTTGAAATATGATGTACTTGTTAAAGACAAAGACAGAAGTCAAAAATGCCTTGAAGATAAAAATTTAATGGATAGTTTGTATGTATATACGGACTTAGTTCCAAAGGGTTGTCATAATGGAGCTTGTGGCGTATGTAAAATCAAAGTCCATGATGGCGAATTTCACAAAGATAAAATGAACAGAAAACATGTATCACAAGAGGAAGAGAATAACAATATTCTTTTAGCTTGTAAGGTTTTCCCAAAAGCTGATATGAAAATTGAATTTATAGCTAGAGAAAAAAATGAATCTAAACAACAATATAGATTTGGATCTTAAATAAACTAAGGAGATAAAATGAGCGGAGTTATGAGAATTGGACATCTTGATTTAAATGTTTTAGACATTAATATATCAAGAAATTTTTATGTAAATATTATGGGAATGGAAGTTACAAAAGAAGATTCTGATGGAACACTTTATCTTAAATGTTGGGATGAGTGGGATAAATATAGTTTAATCTTAAGACCTAGTGATGAAGCTACATTTAACAGAGTTGCTTATAAAGTTGAAAAAGATAGTGATATTGATGATTTAAAAGCAAAAATAGAAGCCTATGGAATTTCTACAGAAATTTTACCTGAAGGATCTGTTCCTGAGTGTGGAAGAGTTCTTAAATTTGATGCTCCTAGTGGACATGAATTTAATCTTTATGCTAAAAAAACTTTTGTTGGAAAAGATGTAGGTTCAACAAATCCAAGACCTTGGCCATTTGAAGGAAGAGGTATAAAAGTTCACTGGATTGACCATGTTTTATTAATGTGTCAAGGTCCAGAAAAAGTTATGGCTGCAACTAAATTCTTCCAAGAAGTTTTAGAGTTTAATCTAGCAGAACAAGTATGTGTTGGACCAAATGGTTCACTTCAAGCTGCTACTTGGTTAGCTAGAACTTCAACACCTCATGATTTAGCATTTGTTGCAGGTCCTGAAACTGGTATGCATCACTTTGCATTTTTCCTAGATGGATGGAATGATATATTAAGAGCAGCAGATGTTATGGGAATGCATAATGTTAAAATAGATGTTACTCCTCAAAGACATGGTATTACTAGAGGTGAAACAATTTATTTCTTTGATCCATCAGGACATAGACTTGAAACTTTTGCAGGATTAGGATATTTAATGCAACCTGATATGCCAACAGTTACTTGGACAGAAGATGAGCTATGGAGAGGAATTTTCTACCACACAGGACAAGAAAATGGTGCATTTACAACAGCTTATACTCTTTCAGCATATAAATAGTAGCAAGTTATGAATAACACTTTGATTGAAAAAACTATATCAAGACAAGCATCGGTTAAAGCTTGCATTTGTGCTATTGAAAAAGCCGAAGAGTTAAATATATCTATTAATGTTTCTGTAGTAGATAACAAAGGTTTAGAAATGGCATTTATTAGAATGAATAACTCTTTTATTCATTCTATTGATATTGCAAAAGACAAAGCTTATACAAGTGCTAGTTTTGGATTTCCTACAGAACAATGGACAACAATTTTTAAAAATATGCCTCATCTTGAGCAAGGATTTTCAAATAGAAATAGATTAATCCCCTTTGGTGGGGGTTTACCTATTTTTGAAGATGGAGTAAAAGTTGGAGCAATTGGAGTTTCGGGTGGAACAGAAGAAGAAGATATTATTTGTGCAAAATATGCAATTGAAAAAATAGGATTAAAATAATGAAAAAAGTACAACACTATATTAACGGAAAATTTATGGATTCACAATGTGGTGAATTTTTTGATAACTTTAACCCAGCAACAGCTGAAATTATTTCAAAAGTAGCTCTTGGAAGAGAACCTGAAGTAAATGCAGCAGTAGCAGCAGCTAAAGCCGCACTTACTGGTGAATGGGGACAAATGAAACTAAACGATAGAGTTGCATTAATGTATGAAGTTGCAAATGAAATAAATAGAAGATTTGATGATTTTTTAGAAGCTGAAAGTTTAGATACAGGAAAACCTTACTCTATTGCTAGACATATTGATATTCCAAGAGGTGGAGCAAACTTTAAAGTTTTTGCAGATACTATGAAATCTTATGCAGATGAGGCATATAGATCGGATACACCTGATGGAAAAACTATGCTTAATTACTCTATGAGAAAACCAAAAGGAGTAATTGCAGTAATTTCACCTTGGAATTTACCGCTTTTACTTATGACTTGGAAAGTAGGACCTGCAATGGCTTGTGGAAACTCTGTTGTTGTAAAACCATCTCAAGTAACTCCAACAACAACTTCACTTTTAGGAGAAGTTATGAGTAAAGTTGGAGTTCCAGCAGGTGCATATAATGTTGTTCAAGGAAAAGGAAGTATTACTGGAAATCTTTTAACTGCTCATCCTGATATTGATGCTATTACATTTACAGGAGAGACAAAAACAGGTGAAATGATAATGAATGCTTGCTCTGTTGGAGTAAGAGATGTATCACTAGAACTTGGAGGAAAAAATCCTGCAATTATTTTTGCTGATTGTGACATGCAAAAAGCAGTATTTGAAACAACTAGATCTTGTTTTGCAAATTCAGGACAGGTATGTTTAGGAACAGAGAGAGTTTATGTTCAAAGACCTATTTTTGATGAATTTGTTGCAAAATTAAAAGAGTCTGCTTCTAAATTAAAACTTGGAGTTCAACATGATGAGAGTGTTGATATGGGGCCTCTTGTTAGTAAATCACATCAAGAAAAAGTTTTAGAGTATTATGAACTAGCTAAAAAAGAGGGTGCAAATATTGTTTTAGGAGGAGGAGTTCCTAAAATGGAAGGAAATCTAGCAAATGGATTTTGGATTGAACCTACAATTTGGACAGGACTTCCTGAAACTGCAACGGTTGTAAAACAAGAAGTATTTGGACCTTGTTGTCATATTGCACCATTTGACACAGAAGAAGAGGCTATAAAAATGGCAAATGACACAAAATATGGGCTTGCTTCAACTATTTTCACTCAAGATTTAGACAAAGCTCACAGAGTTGCATCTAAAATTGATTCAGGTATAGTTTGGGTAAACTCATGGTTCTTAAGAGATTTAAGAACTGCATTTGGTGGGATGAAAGCTTCAGGAATTGGAAGAGAAGGTGGACATCATTCACTTGAATTCTATACAGAATTAAAAAATATTTGTATCAAAATGTAAGGTTTATTTATGGAAAAAGCAAAAATAGAAAAATATGGAAATGAGCTATATGAAGCACTAAAAAATCAACAAACAATTGAGCCTATCTCATCAAGAGAGGCTGATTGTACGATTGAAGATGCATATGCTATTCAACACCACTTCTTAGCAAGAAGACTAAGTGATGATAAAACAAGAATCATTGGTAAGAAAATTGGAGTAACTTCAAAAGTAGTTATGAATATGTTAGGAGTTCATCAACCTGATTTTGGATATCTTTTATCAGATATGATTTATAACGATGGTGATGTTATTGATGTAACTAATAAAATGATTCAACCAAAAGCAGAAGGTGAAATTGCTTTTGTTTTAAAAGAAGATTTAATGGGACCTGGTGTTACAACAGCAGATGTGTTAAGAGCTACAAAATTTGTAATGCCTTGTTTTGAAATAGTTGATTCAAGAATAAAAGATTGGAAAATAAAAATTCAAGATACTGTAGCAGATAATGCTTCTTGTGGATACATAGTATTTGGAGGCAAAGGAGTGGATCCAAGAGATGTTGATTTAACAACTTGTGGAATTACTTTAGAGTGTAATGGTGAGTTATTGCATACAGGAGCTGGAGCTGCAGCTTTAGGAAGTCCTGTTAATGCAGTTGCTTGGCTTGCAAATACACTTGGCTCATTTGGAGTTGGTTTAAAAGCTGGTGAAGTAATTCTTTCAGGAGCACTTTGTGCAATGGTTACTATTAAATCAGGCGATAACATGACTATAAATATTGGTGGAATTGGTTCTGCTTCTTGTAGATTTATATAAAGGAAAATAGATGAGTAAAATTAATTGTGCATTAATTGGATCTGGAAATATTGGAACAGATCTAATGTATAAACTTCAAAGAAGTGAAATATTAAATCCTTTATGGATGGTTGGAATTGATCCTGATTCAGATGGACTTGCAAAAGCAAGAGAAGCTGGTATGAAAACAACTCACGAGGGAGTTGATGGTTTACTTCCTTTTATAAAAGAAGATGGTGTAAAAATTGCATTTGATGCAACTTCAGCTTATGTTCATGGTGAAAACAATAGAAAATTAGCAGAACTTGGAGTTATGGTTATTGATTTAACACCTGCTGCTATTGGACCATTTTGTGTACCATCTGTAAATATTGATGAGTTATTAGCACAAAATACACAAAATGTGAACATGGTAACTTGTGGTGGACAAGCAACTATTCCTATGGTTGCAGCTGTTTCAAGTGTTCAAGCGGTTGATTATGCAGAAATTATTGCAACAGTTGCTTCAAAATCAGCAGGTCCTGGAACTAGAGCAAATATAGATGAGTTTACAGAGACAACAAAACTTGGGATTGAAAGAGTTGGAAATGTAAAAAAAGGTAAAGCTATTATTATTTTAAATCCAGCAGAGCCACCACTTATGATGAGAGATACTGTTCATTGTCAAACAGTTGCCGAGCCAAATAAAGAAGCAATTACTAAATCAGTTCATGAAATGGTAAAAAAAGTACAACAATTTGTACCAGGATATAAACTGAAAAATGGACCAGTTTTTGATGGTAAAAAAGTTTCTATTTTCCTTGAAGTTGAAGGATTAGGAGATTACCTACCAAAATATGCAGGTAACTTAGACATTATTACAGCAGCTGCAACAAACATTGCAGAAAAAATGGCTGAAAAAATTAAAGGAGAATAACATGAATTTAAAAGGTAAAAAAGTAACAATTCATGATATGTCTTTAAGAGATGGAATGCACTCTATTAGACATCAATTTACATTAGATCAAATGGCTGCTATGTCAAAAGCTATGGATGAAGCTGGTGTTCCTATGATTGAGGTAACTCATGGTGATGGTTTAGGTGGAAGTTCACTTAACTATGGATATGGATTACATACTGATGAAGAGTGGATTGAGTGCGCAGTTTCAAATGTAAAAAATGCAAAAATCTCTGCTCTTTTACTTCCTGGAATTGGGATTGTAAAAGATTTAGAAAGAGCTGTAAAAAAAGGTATCTCAACTGTTAGAGTTGCAACTCATTGTACAGAAGCCGACTGTTCAGCTCAACATATAAAAGCAGCTGTTTCTATGGGACTTGATACAGTTGGTTTTTTAATGATGGCTCATATGGTGACTCCTGAAAAATTACTAGAAGAGGCAGCAAAAATGGTCTCTTATGGAGCAAAAACTATCTATGCAACTGATTCAGCTGGATATATGCTACCAGATGATGTAAGTGCAAGAATTGCAATTCTTAAAAAAGAGTTTGGAAATGATATAGAGTTAGGATTCCATGGACATAACAATATGTCAATGGGAGTTGCAAACTCTTTAGCTGCTATTGAAGCTGGAGCTACAAGAATTGATGCAAGTCTTGCTGGATTTGGAGCAGGTTCTGGAAATACTGCAACTGAAGTTTTAGTTGCTGTTTTAAATAGAATGGGTGTAGAAACAGGAATTGATTTACATAAAATTGAAGATGCAGCAGAAGATATAGCACTTCCTATTATGGGAAAACCTACAAGAATTTCAAGAGATTCTATTACTTTGGGATATGCTGGGGTTTATTCATCTTTTCTTTTATTTGCAAGACGTGCAGAAGAAAAATATGGAATTGATGCAAGAACACTTTTACTAGAACTAGGGCGAAGAGGAATGGTAGGTGGTCAAGAAGATATGATTGAAGACTTAGCACTTGATATGGCAAAAGCGAAAGGATTAATATAATGAGTTTAGATAGAGCAACAATTGAAAAATTAGCAAAGCATTGTGAGGATGCTGAGTTAGAAGCTTATGAAATCACTAAAATAACTGAAGATTATCCAGAAATGACATATAAAGATGCCTATGATATTCAATGGACTGCAAGAGCTGCGAAAGAGGCAAGAGGGCACAAAATTGTAGGTATGAAAATGGGACTTACATCTCAAGCTAAAATGAAACAAATGGGTGTTTCTGATCCTTGTTATGGATATTTAGCTGATTATTTTAGTTTTGGTGATGGATCTTGTATAAAAATTGATGAGTTAATTCATCCAAAAGTTGAAGCAGAAATTGCTTTTGTTTTAAAAAGTGATTTAAGTGGACCTGGTTGTCATATTGGTGATGTTTTAGCTGCAACAGATTTTGTAATGCCTGCTGTTGAAATTATTGACTCAAGATATAAAGATTTCAAATTTGACTTAAAATCTGTTATTGCTGATAATTCATCAAGTTCAAGATATGTAACTGGTGGAAGAATGAGAGATGTTAAAGATTTAGATTTAAAAACTCTTGGTGTTGTAATGGAAATAAATGGTGAAGTAGTAGAAGTAGGGGCTGGAGCTGCTGTTCTTGGGCATCCTGCAACTGCAATAGCTATGCTTGCTAATATGTTAGCTGAGAGGGGAGAGGTTTTAAAAGCAGGAACATTTATTCTTTCAGGTGCAATTACAGCTGCTGTTAGTGTAAAAAAAGGTGATAATGTAACAGTTAAGTTTCAAGATTTAGGAACTTTATCATTTAAATTTATATAAAAATAGGGACTATTTTAAGAACAACTCGTTGTTCTCTTTAGAGTTTGCTTCTTTAAAGATGGCTTTGCCATCTTGTTAAAAGAAGTTAGATATGAAATAGGTCCCTTAAAAATTGGATAATTTTTAAGGAGAATTCATGCCAATAGCTACAATAAATATTGTTGAGGGAAGAAGTGATGAGAAAAAAGAGAAACTTATAGAAAAAGTATCTTTAGCAATTGCGGAATCTTTAGATGCACCACTTGAAACTGTAAGAGTTATAATAAATGAAATGCCAAAACAGCATTTTGGTATAGGTGGAAAAAGCGCTAAAAAGTTAGGAAAATAAGAATTTATTAAAAATAAAGGAAAAAAAGATGTCAAATCCAGAGATAGCGAAGAATATAAGAACAGGTAAGTTTAATACAAATTATCATGAATTAGGACAAGGTGAACCTGTAATGTTTATTCATGGTTCAGGACCTGGAGTATCAGCTTATGCAAACTGGAGAGGATCAATGCCAGTTTTAGCAGAGAAATTTAGAGTAATAGCTCCAGATATGGTAGGATTTGGTTATACAGATAGACCAGAAGGTATTACTTATAATATGGATGTTTGGGTACAACAAATTATTGATTTAATGGATGCTTTAGGAATTGAAAAAACAAACCTAGTTGGAAACTCTTTTGGAGGTGGTTTAGCAATTGCTTTAACTATAAAATATCCGCAAAGATTTAATAAAGTTGTTTTAATGGGTGCTGTTGGAGTATATTTTGATTTAACATACGGACTTGATAAAGCATGGGGATATAATCCAAGTATTGAAAATATGAAAGAGTTGCTTGATATTTTTGCTTATGATAGAAGTATTGTAACAGATGATTTGGCAAAACTAAGATATGAAGCAAGTATTAGACCTGGTTTTCATGAATCATTTTCTTCAATGTTTCCAGCTCCAAGACAAAATGGAATAGATATGATGACTAGCTGTGAACAAGATATTAAAAAGATAGATAAAGATGTTTTAATTATTCATGGAAGAGAAGATAAAGTAATACCTGTACAAAATTCTATAAGATTAAATCAACTTATTTTAAAATCACAATTGCATATATTTGGACAATGTGGACATTGGACACAAATAGAGCATAAAGATAGATTTAATAATCTATTGTTAAATTTCTTTTCGGAGAAATAATAAAGGCAGAATATGAGATTTTTTATTTTGGGTGCTGGTGGTGTAAACTCTTATTTTGGCATAAAGTTGATCAGTTTAGGTCCTGATTTAAATTTTGTAGCAAGAGGAAAGTACTTAGAGTCTTTACAGCAAAACAAGTTGAAGTTGCAGCACCCTGATTTCTTTTTTGAAGAAAAAATTTTCTCCTATTCAAATGACGAAATCAAAAGATTTAACACACTATTCTTTAATGCTGTTTCATTGACCACTAAATCAACTTCAACTAAATCTTTAGTAAATAACTTCAACGACCTTTTTACTAAAGTAAAAAACCATATTTATATTATCTCTTTTCAAAATGAAGTTGATAGTAAAAAAAACCTTTCTAGCGAATTAGACGAAAACCCCTTTTTGGTAAGGCTTATAATAAAAATCAGCAATAATATTATAAGTCTTGCTTTTTTTAAGCTAAAATTTAATCTCAAAATAATTTTTAATAAATTTAAGGCTATATTTTGATATACAAAATAATTGAAATACTTTTTCCAGTTTTTATTATAGTTTTAATAGGAATATTTTATGCAAAGAGAGTAAAAATTGACATAGATTCAATAAATAAAATCAATTTAGATATTTTTATCCCTTTTTTAATTTTCTACTCAATTTCTTCAAAACTTCCCAATATCTCTGTGTTAGGATATTTTTCTTTGGGAGCAGTTATTATAGTTTTCGGTTCAGGTTTAATTTTGTATCCATTTATTAAATTAATGAAAATAGATATTAATAGTTTTTTACCAGCTATGATGTTTAATAACTCAATAAATTTAGGGCTACCTCTTGCTCTACTATCTTTTGGACAAGAAGCTATGGCTTTGTTTATTGCTTTATCTTTAGTTCAAGTTATTGGTCAATTTACAGTTGCTGAAATGATGTATGGAGGGAAAATAGATATAAAAGCTATGTTCAAAAATCCAGTAATAATTGCAACATGTTTTGGATTAATTTTTAATTATTTTAATATATCTTTTCCTTCAACAATTAATGTAACTTTTGAACTATTATCACAAGTTGCTATTCCTTTAATTTTATTTGCTCTTGGAGTTAGACTATCAACAGTAAAACTCGAAAATATAAAAATAGGAATTATAGGTGCTATTTTATGTCCTCTTTCTGGATTAATTATGGCATTTTTAGCTATATATCTTTTTGAATATAGTGAACTTCAACAAAAACTTTTAATTTTGTTTGGATTACTTCCAACTGCTGTTTTAAATGCAATTTTGGCAGAAAAATATAACAAAGATTCTAGTATGGTAGCTTCAATAGTTGCTATTGGAAATCTGTTTACAATTATTTATATGCCATTAGCTTTATATTTTTTACTTTAGGTTTTTTATGAAATATTATATTTTACTTCTTCTAGGAGTAGCTTTTTGGTCTGGTAATTATGTTTTAGGAAGATTTATATCTTCAGATATAGAACCTTTACAATTAGCATTTTATAGATGGATTATCGTTTGTTTGATTTTATCTCCTATATTAATTTTAAAATATAAAAAACTGTATTTAGCATTTAAAAATAGCCCTAAAATGTTAATTTCTCAATCAGTATTAGGTATTACAGCATTTAATACTTTTCTATATTATGGAGTACAAACAACAACCGCAACAAATGCTCTACTTATAAACTCAAGTACTCCTATGATAATCGTACTTATCTCTTTTCTTATTTTAAATACATCAATTTCTAAAACTCAGCTACTAGGAATTATTTTATCAACTATAGGAGTTTTGTTTTTGGTTTTAAAAGGCGATTTTGTAAATATTTTAGAATTTAAGACTACAAGTGGAGATTTATGGATAATTTTAGCTGGTTTTGTATGGGCATTGTATACAGTATTATTGAAATTTAAAACAGATGATTTAAGACCTTTTGAATTTTTCACATTAACAACTTTTATAGGAACTACTATTTTATCTATTCCATTTTTTATATTCTCTTCAGATTTCTCTTTATCATTTATAGAAAAAAGTGAAGTACTTTATTCTTTATTGTATATTGTAATTTTTCCATCAATATTGTCATTTTATTTTTGGAATATCTCAACTTTAAAATTAACAGCAAACATAACAGGACAATTTACTCACTTTATGCCAATATTTGGTGCAATTTTTGCTTATTTTTTACTAGGTGAAAGATTAGAAACATATCATCTTATTGGATTTTCATTAATAATTTTAGGAATTTATATATCAGTTTTGTTTAAGAAGTTAAAAAGCTAAAAATCTCTCTTTTTTAAAGAGAGATTTAAATACTAAAAGTTATACGATAAATAAACTCTTATTACATCTGTATTCCCCTCAACAATACCAGCAGCTGCAATAGTATTTTCAGTTTCAACATGTTCATAATTTGCTTTTAACAAAAAGTTTTTATAGAATGGATATATTGCCATTGCTCCAGCTGCTGAAACATCTCCTAATCCGCCATTAGACCATGAATATCCCCCATAAGCCACTGTTGTAATATCAAAAATAGGTAGAATAATTCCTCCAATTAGTGTATCTGTATTCCCTCTTCTATGTACAGCAGAACCATTTACTGGCATTGACTCAAATACTATATCATCTGTTCCTGAACCAATTCCTGAATTTACATCACCATCTTTTGTACTAGAACTAAATGCAACAACATATCCAAGTTTATCAATACCAAGAGGTCCCTTTGCTTTAACTCCAAATAATTGACCATCTTCTTTAGCTGAACCTTTTGATTCATCTTTTGATAATAAATATTGAGCAGAAAGAGTGTGAGCAGCAATTTTATAGTCAGCTTGTAAATAAACATTATCTCTGTCACTATTTGCTTTTTTTGCATCTACATTTAAATACTGAGCTTGTAATTCTAAATTTTCAATAGAATTATTTTTTACATATAACGTGTAAGCACCATCTTCAAAATCTTCAAATTTACCAATATTTGTCTTTCCATCTGTTTTATCTTGATATTTATCTACATACCCAGCAGTAATTGTAGTATTTGGTATATCAGTATTAGTTATTAAATAAGCTTCAAAAGAGTCTTTTACTAAGCTTTCAGATGATCTACCATTAATTGCACTACTTACAAGAGGTGTATAGATGAATTGTCTTCCAGCTTTCACGCTTGTATTTGATAATTTATAATTTAAATATGCTTCAGACAAAACTGCTCCTGAAGCATCTAAATCATTTTTAAAAACGTTATTTTTATTTCTATCATCAATTACATGTGAAGCTTGAAAAGTTGCTCCTGCAGAAAAACCATAAAAATCACTTGTTATATAACCTAGGCTACCACCTACAGTTGATATATTATCTGTGTTAGATTTACCTAAAAAATTTGAACTTGAATAAATTGACTTAATTTCTCCTTTTATTTTACCATTTGTAAAAGCATCAGATAAATTATCAGCAGACATACTTGTAACTAAAGATGTTAGTGATAGCGCAGTAATAAGGCTTGTTCTTGTAATTCTTTTCATATAAATCCTTTTTGTTAATATATTTTAATCTTAATAGATAAGTTTAAAACTATGAAGGAGTAGCTTATAGAAATTCAATCGCATAATTATCGCAGTTTTGTATTATTGAAGATATTTGATTTTTTACTAAATATCTTCAATTTCTTTTTTATATGAGCCTAAAACTTTTATATTATTGTTGTGTTTTGTTAAAATCTTTTTAACATTAGAATCATCTTTATGTCCATCAAATTCGATAAAAAATGTTGAAATTCCTTTAACTATATGTGATTTAATTTTATTCAGATTTATTTTATTTTCTTTAAAATCATTTAAAAAATCTATTAAACACCCATATTTATTTGGTAGTTGAACTATTATTGATGTTTTATCATTTTTTGTTTTTTTTGTAGTTTTTTTACTAATTATAAAAAATCTAGTTTTATTATCTTTATTGTCTTCTATATTATTAAATAAAATTGGAATATTACTTGTTTTAGCTGCAAGTTCAGAACAAATAGCAGCGCTATTTGGTGTTAGAGAAGCTAATTTTGCAGCTTTTGTTGTAGAGTCAACATATTCATATTTTATTTCATTTAAATGATAATTTTCTAGAAAGATTGAACATTGATCAAATGCTATATCTTTTGAATATATAATCTTTATATCTTCAATTTTATTGCAGTTACTAACAAGTGTATGATGAATATCTAAAATAGTCTCACCAATAATATTTAAATCATAAGAATTAAAACAATTAATAGTATCTCCAACTATTCCATTAGAGCTATTTTCAATTGGAACAACTCCATAAGTTGCTCTATTTTCATCTATTTCATAAAAAATATTTTTTATTGAATTTACTGAATAGTAAAGATTATCTATACCAAAATTATTTATAGCTGCCTCTTGAGTATAGCTACCTTCAGGTCCTAAGTAGACGATTTTTTCATTGTCATACTCTATTTTTACAATTGAAAATATCTCTTCTTCTATAGATTTTATAAACTCTTTGTTGTATGAATAAAATTCTACATTTTTAGAGTTATTTAATAATATTTTTCTTTCTTTGAAAAGTTCTAATATATTTTTATCAATCTCTTTAACTTGGGTAATAATATCTTTAATCATATTTAAATTAGCTCCTTTTACATATTCTAGACTTGATTATACAACAAAATAATCTTAAGAAAATCGCTTTTTTCAATTATTTGATAAAATGTAAATGTACTTTGATAAATAGAATTAGGTGCTTTATATGTATTTTTTAATTGTTCTCTATAATGACTATAAAATTGAATTAGTATACAAATATTTCTTAATCATTAAATTTTAGTCCTTAAAAATTACATTATATTAAATAAAAATATTAATTTTTATTATTAGACTATTTAAAATAAAATAATTATTCTAAGTCCTTATTTTTTGATTATCAATAATTAAATAATTTTTATAGCTTTTCAATTTAAATAATCTACTAATTTTCTAATTTTAAATATTACAAAAATTTTATATTTTTATATTAAAATGTTGTAATTTATTGTTTAATTTATAGATAATTTCTTTGAAATTTAGATAAAATTGGGATAAGATAGTTAACAAAAAGATTATGTTAACGGGCTCTATACTTATATGATTTTGTTTAAGTTTTTATCTTTAAAGATTTTTATTTAATTTAAAATTTTTAAAGATGAAAATTAAAAGATTTGTCAAATATGGTTAAGTAGACTTATGTTGAATTTATCATCAGTGATGAATAAATTGGTTGTATAAAATTGTAAGGAGAGCACAATTATGAAAAAAGTATATTTATCACTTTTAACTTCATGTTTTATTTTGGTTACATCATCTTTATCTGCTGAGTTAGATAGAGTTTTAGATGATGTATTAACTACAAATCCATTAATAAAACAAAAAATGAGTAATTATGAACAAACAGTTTATGATTTAAAAATTGCTAAATCTGAATATCTACCTAAGTTAGATTATATTGGTAGATTAGGTTATGAAAAAACTTTAGAACAAGTTGGTGGAGCAAATGATGATAGAGGTTTCAATACTTATAGAAACTCTTTAGTATTAACTCAAAATCTATTTAATGGTTTAAAAACTGTTAATAGAGTTAATTATGAAGAAGCTAGAGTAATGGCAGCTGCATATAACTATGTTGAACAAACAAATGATGTTGCATTTAATGTTATTAGACAATATATTAATGTTTTGAAATTTAAAGATTTGTATAACTTAGAAAAAGAAAATGTTGGTTTGACAAGAGCAATACTAGAAAAAACACAAAGTTTGTCTGATGCTGGTTCTGGTTCTATTTCTGATGTAGAAAAAGTTGGCGCTAGTTTACAATTAGCAGAGTTTAATCTGTTAACTCAAGAGAATAATCTAATGGATTCTCAATTTAATTTGGCTAGATTAACAGGTAAAAGAATAGATAAAGATGAATTAATTCTTCCTAAATTTACATTTGATCTTCCAAAAACAAAAGATGAAGCTGTTAGTCACGCAATTAAATTTAACCCTTCAATAATTGTAGCAAATCATAATATTGAAACTGCAAAAGCTCAATTGGCTCAAAATAAAGGTAAATTTGCACCAACAATAGATTTTGAATTGGCTTATAACCTAGATAAAAATACTGGTGGAGATGAAGGTCATGAAAGAAATTATAGTGCCTTAATCGTTTATAGACAAAACTTATATAACGGTCAAGCAGATTATAATTCAGTTAAAAAAAGTAAAGTTGCTATTAATCAAGAATATGAAATTCAAGGTGATATTAAAAGACAAATTATTGAAGGTTTAGAACTCTCTTGGAGTGCATATACTATGCTTCAAAAACAAATCGTATTCCTAACTTCATACCAAGAACAAAGTAGAATAACTTTAGAACTATATAAAGAAGAGTTTGAAACAGGAACAAGAAGTCTTATTGACCTTTTAACTGCAGAAGATGATTATATCTCAGCTAGAAATAAATTGATTACTGCAAATTATGATTTGTTGTTTGCTAAATATAGAGTTTTAGATGCAATGGGAGAATTAGTAAATAGTATTTATAAAGATAGTAGCCTAAATTACTATAAACCAGTTTTTGCAAATTATGAAAATGTAACAGATGGTAAAGTAATAGATAGAACAGATTTAGATAAAGATGGAGTAAAAGATCAACAAGATTTGTGTGATAATACTTCATTAGGAATTAAAGTTGATATGTTTGGTTGTGAAAGAGAACAAAAAGAACAAATTACTGAAACTGTACCTGTACCTGTAACGAACTCAATTAATAATCCTCAAAATAGTACTAGTGTAGATTCTGATATAAATAAAAAAAGTGGATTTGTAATAAATTTAGCAACTTTTTCTTCAAAAGAAGAGGTTGATAAATTCATAAAAGATGCAGATTTATCTCAAAATTCAAAAGTTTTAGATTATGTAACACAAGAGCATAAAAGGCAACTATATAAAGTTGTATCAAATTTTTATGAAAGTAAAAAAAGTGCTTATGAAGCTTTATCAAAAATGTCTGTAGTAGTTAAGGAGAATAAACCTTATATAGAAAGCGTAGAGAAATTACGAAGTTCATTTAAAAATTATAATTAGAAAAAAGATTTATCTTTTTTAATTAATAAAGAAATAACATGAGAATTATAGTTTATAGTAAAGATTTAAGTCTAATATCTAGATGTAAAATTATTGCATTACTATAACTTTCTTGTTATAAATAACTGTCAAGAGTTGTATGAAGAGTCAAAAAAATAACCTACAATAGTTATTATGAATCTTTAATGGAAAGTATTAATGTTCTTGGAAAAGTATTAAACGATAATGCTAGAAATAACTATAATAATGGAGAAGTACTAGAAAAAAACTCTTTTGTTATGACTTCATCAATGAATAATCTTGCCTCAAAAACAAACGAACAAGCAGCATCACTAGAACAAACATCAGCGGCTATAGAAGAGATCACAAATATTACTAGAAATAATACTCAAAATGCAACTAAAATGGCTAGCCTTGGGCATATAGTTAAAAAATCTGTACTAGAAGGTGAAAATTTAGCAAGTAAAACTGCAAAATCTATGGATGAAATAAACGACAAAGTAAAAGCTATTAATGAATCAATATCAATTATTGACCAAATTGCTTTTCAAACAAATATTCTTTCACTAAATGCTGCCGTTGAGGCAGCAACTGCAGGAGAAGCTGGAAAAGGATTTGCAGTAGTTGCTCAAGAAGTGCGAAATCTTGCAAGTAGAAGTGCAGAAGCAGCACATGAAATTAAAAATCTTGTAGAAGAAGCGACACTAAAAGCTAATGATGGGAAAAAAGTATCTTCGGATATGATTAATGGATATGAAGAATTAAATAATAATATTACTCAAACTATACAAATTATTGAAGATGTTTCAAATGCCTCTAAAGAACAAATTACACGAATAGAACAGATAAATCAAGCTGTTGATATGCTAGATAGATTTACTCAATAAAATGTAGCTGAATCTAATCAAGTAAAAGCTATTGCTCAAAATGTATCAAAATTGGCTCATCAACTACTAATAGATGCACAAAGTAAAAAGTTTAATTAAAAGGAATTAAAAATGTCAAAAGAAACAGTACTAGATAAAAATGCATTTTTAGTAAGTGAAACGGATGAAAAAGGAATAATAAGATTTGCAAATGAAGACTTTTGTAAGATAGCAGGTTATTCTTTATCTGAATTACTAGGAAAACCACATAATATGGTAAGACATAAAGATATGCCTAAAGCTGCATTTAAATCATTATGGGAAACTGTACAAAGAGGTGATATTTGGACAGGTTATGTAAAAAATGCAACAAAAGATGGAGGATATTATTGGGTATTTGCAACAGTATATCCATTTGAGAGTTGTGATGGTTCAAAAGGTTATTTATCTTGTAGAAAAAAAGCATTTCATGATGAAATAATTAAGGCTGAAAAATTGTATGAAGAATTAAAAAAAATTGAATAACATTAAATAATTTATCTTAATTAAACTTTAAATAAAAGTATTTCTTAATAGAGCTTTTGGGATAATTACCTGGAACCCATTTTCAAGGATATTTGAATGAACTTTATTCCTAATACACAAGAAGAACTACAACTAATTAATATTATAGATGGAAATGAATATTTAATAGAGTATAAAAATAAAGACTATTTTAATGGTGAAGAGACAATTGAAAAAACTAAAGCAAAAGCTTTAATCAATAATGGTCAAATACTGTTTATAGTTCCAGATCCATATGGAATGGATAGGTTTATATCTGAAGTAAAAGTACTTTAGATTTAATTAAATTTACAGAAAAAAATATTTAAATCTGTGAATATACTTATTTTTTCACGAGTTAAATTATTGATTATTTATAAAATATTTAAAATGTTAAATATCGATTTTGTGGTATCAAATTAAATGTTTAATTGATATTTAAATCAAAAAATTAATAATCTATTTTCTCAATACTTGACAAAATAAAAATAATATATTATTATTTCACCAATTTAGTAGGTGATAAATATGAAGATATCAAAAAAAACAGATTATGCACTTAGGGCTTTGTTTGCAATAGCTGAACCTTCTAGAAAAGGAACTATCTCTATTCGAGAATTATCTGAAAATGTAGATATTCCAAGAAGATTTTTAGAAAATATTATGCTAGAAATGAATAAAGCGGGGTGGGTTAAAAGTATTACAGGTAGAAATGGCGGGTATGAGTTAGCAAGGAATGCTAATAGTATTACTTTAGGTGAAGTCATTAGACATTTTGAAGGTATGGTTGCCATGATTTCATGTGTTTCAGTTTATAACTATGAACCATGTAGTCAAGAGGGCAAGTGTTATTTTAGAAGAGTTTTTTTAAATATTAGAAATTTAACTGTACAAATTCTTGATAAAACAACAATTGCTTCATGTTTTTCTTTTCAACCAATATCAAAAGATGATATTTTCAAAGAAGAGTTTATTGGTGGGCTTGGAATTTAAAATATAAAGTTATACATTAGGAATAAAGGATTTAAAATGATGTGCGACATGTGTAGAGAGATAAAATAATTTATGTAATAAACAATGGTGAGATTTTTTTAAAATCTTTTATAGTTCATACACTTAGTGTATATTATTTTAAGAAAGAGAAAAACAGATGAAAAATATAATAAAAAAAATAAGAAATGTAGCTTTAATATCTTTATTAATACCAGCAATTAGTTTTGGAAAAGATGTAAATAAAAAAGTAGAAGATGAAGTACGAATAGGTTATCAAAAATATGGAACTTTGATATTGTTAAAAGCTAGTGGAGAGTTAGAAAAAAAGTTAGCTCCTCTTGGTGTTAAAGTAACTTGGAGTGAGTTTCCAGCTGGCCCTCAACTATTAGAAGGCTTAAATGTAGGTGGAGTTGATTTTGGAACAACTGGTGAGACACCTCCTATATTTGCACAAGCTGCAAATGCAAAAATAAAATATATTGGATATGAGCCACCAGCTCCAAGAGGTGAAGCAATTGTTGTACCTGCTAATTCAAACATAAAAAGTGTTGCTGATTTAAAGGGTAAAAAGGTTGTACTAAATAAAGGTTCTAATGTACATTATTTACTTGTAAAAGCATTAGAGAACGCAGGGTTAAAATATAGTGATGTTGAAACAGTATTTTTGGCACCTGCAGATGCAAGAGCAGCATTTGAAAGAGGTAGTGTAGATGCTTGGGTAATTTGGGATCCATTTTTAGCAGCTGCTGAAACATCAATAGGTGCAAAAGTAATTCAAGATGGAACAAATACTGTTAATAATCATCAATTCTATTTAGCAGAAGAGAATTATGCAGCAAAAAGACCTGATGTAGTAGCAGTTATTTTTGATGAATTAAAAAAAGTAAATGATTGGGCTGTAACAAAACCAAAAGAAATTGCAAATGCTTTAGCACCATTGACTGGACTTGACTCAATAACTCTTGAAAAAGCATTATCAAGAGGAGGATATGGAATTAACTATTTAAATGAAAAAGTAATAGCTGAACAACAAAAAATAGCTGATACATTTTATGATTTAAAACTTATTCCAAAAAGACTTGATATTAAAAGTGTAGTTTGGCTACCTGAACAAAAAAAATAATTTAAGGAAACAAAAATGTCGCTAAATATATTTTGGTTTATCCCAACTTTTGGAGATAGTAGATACTTAGGTTCAAAAATTGAATCTAGGGTATCAGATTTCGATTATGTAAAACAAGTTGCAATAGCTGCTGATACATTAGGTTTTGATGGAGTGTTAGTTCCAACTGGAAGATCTTGTGAAGATCCATTCGTTGTTGCATCAAGTTTAATAGGAGTTACTCAAAGGCTTAAATTTTTAGTTGCGCTTAGACCAGGATTATTACAACCTGCATTAGCTGCGAGAATTTCTTCAACATTAGATAGATTTTCAAATGGAAGAGTTGCTTTTAATTTAGTTGCTGGTGGTGATAAAGAAGAGTTAGAGGGTGATGGATTATTTCAAGATTCTGAAGATAGATATGAAGCTGCAGCTGAATTTATTGATTTGTGGAAAGATATTTTAAAAGCAAGTTATGAAAAAAATGTTGTAAATTTTGAAGGTAAACATTATAAAACAGTTAATTCAAAACTTTTATATCCACCAGTTCAAAGACCACACCCTCCATTATTTTTTGGAGGAAGTTCACAAAAAGCACATGAGTTAGCAGCGCAAAAGGTTGATTTATATATTACTTGGGGAGAAACACCAAACGCTGTAAAAGCAAAAATTGAAGATGTAAAAGCAAAAGCTGCTAAATATGGAAGAACTGTAAGATTTGGTATTAGGTTACATATTATTGTTAGAGAAACTGAAGCAGAAGCTTGGGAAGCTGCAGAAAAATTAATCAGCAAATTAGATGATGAAAAGATAAATGCTTCACAAAAAGCATTAACAAAACTTGATTCTGAAGGTCAAAGATTAATGAGTGCATTGACAAATAATGGAAAAGCTAGAACTAGAGAAGAATTAGAAATTAGTCCAAATTTATGGGCAGGTATTGGTCTTGTAAGAGGAGGGTGCGCAACTGCTTTAGTTGGTGATCCACAAACAATTTTAAAAAGAATAAATGAATACGCAGATTTAGGAATAGATACATTTGTATTTTCAGGATATCCTCATTTAGAAGAGTCATTTAGAGTTGCTGAATTGTTATTCCCATTATTACCAGGAAAAGCAAAAGATAAGTTACTAGGGCATGTACAATCAGGTCCATTTGGAAGTGTTGAAACTGAAAATGGTGAGAATTGATGATTAAAAATTTTTATAAAGCTAAAAATTTTAGTAAGGAAGTAGCAATTACTTGGCTTATACCAGTATTAATAATTTTACTTTGGCAACTGGCAGTTCAAAGTGGATGGCTTTCAACTAGAATTATGCCAGCACCTTTAGATGTTGTAAATGCAGGCATAGATTTAGCCAAAAGTGGTGAATTAACTCATCATTTTTTAGCCAGTTTAGAAAGAGCTGTTTTAGGATTATTAATTGGTGGAAGTATAGGATTTTTTCTTGGATTTATTACAGGATTATCAAAAGTTGCACAAAGTTTACTTGATTCAACTATTCAAATGATTAGAAACATTCCATTATTAGCTCTTGTTCCTTTAGTTGTTTTGTGGTTTGGAATCGGAGAAGTTAGTAAAATATTTATATTGTCTATGGCTGTATTTTTTCCAATATATTTAAATACTTTTCATGGATTAAGATCTGTTGATAAAGACTTAATTGAGATGGGGAAAGTTTATGGGCTTAGTAGATTTGGATTATTTAAGGAAGTTATTTTACCAGGAGCTATGCCTTCAATATTAGTAGGACTTAGAATGTCTTTGGGATATATGTGGTTATTTTTAGTTGTTGCTGAAACAATTGCCGCAAATGTGGGAATTGGTTATATGACAATGAATGCAAGAGAGTTTTTACAAACAGATATTATGGTTTTAGGTATTTTACTTTACGCATTTTTAGGAAAAAGTTCAGATGTTTTAGCAGGATTTTTAGAAAGATATACTTTAAAATGGCATAAAGGATATCAAAAATGAGTAAGAATTTATTTGCTAATAACTCTAATGGAATTTTTATTGAAAGCAAAAATGTTATTAAAAAATTTGAAAATACACAAGTTTTAAAAGAGTTAAATTTAACTATTAATTCAGGAGAATTTGTCTGCGTTGTTGGACGTAGTGGTTGCGGAAAAAGTACATTTTTAAGATTACTTGCAGGATTAGAAAAAGTAAGTCAAGGTGAGATTACTTTAGATGGAGTAAAAATAAATGGTGTTCACCCAGATATTAGAATTATGTTTCAAGATTCTAGATTATTACCATGGCGTACAGTTATAGAAAATGTTGCATTAGGTTTACCAAAAGAGTCTTATGATTTAGCAATTGATGCATTAAAAGAAGTAGGTTTAGAAAATAAAGCAAATGAGTGGCCCGCAAATCTTTCTGGTGGACAAAAACAAAGAGTAGCACTTGCTCGTGCATTAGTTCATAAGCCAAGATTACTTTTATTAGATGAGCCTTTGGGAGCTTTGGATGCATTAACTAGAATAGAGATGCAAACTTTAATAGAAAGAATTTGGCAAGAACATAAGTTTACTGTTTTGCTTGTGACTCATGATGTTTCAGAAGCAGTAATTTTAGGAGATAGAGTGGTATTAATTGAAGAAGGAAAAATCACTTTAGATTTAGAGATTAATCTTTCTAGACAAAGAGAAAGAGGAAGTGCAGAATTTGCACAACTTGAAGCAAATATTCTTTCTAGAGTTATGGGAACAATGTATTATATTTAAGGGATAAAAATGAGTTACAAAAAAGAGATTATTGATTTAAGAAGTAGACCTGCATTTTTAGGAGAATTTTATGGTTCAACTCCTGGAACTGCTGGATATGAAGCAGCAAAATGGCTTAATAGAAGAGTTGGATCAAAAAATGATGAACACTTTACACGTTCATTTACATTAGATGGTTTTGTTGATGATATTAAAGAAAGTGGAATTACAAAAGCTGTGGTAGTAGGACGTGATACTCCATCACTTACTGTTTCAAATGATGTTATTTATGATGTTGTAAAGAATCATAAAGAGTTAGTAGGAATTGCATCGGTTGATCCACAAACAAATGGATTTAAAACTACTTTAGATGAGATTGAAAGATCAACAAAACAATTAGGATTAATAGGAGTTAATGTAGAACCAGGATTTGGAAATCCACCAGTTCATGCTGATGATAGAGATTTTTTAGAGGTTTATGATGCTTGTGAAAAGTTAGGTTTACCAATATTTATCATGTCAGGTCCAACAACTCCAAATTTAGAACATACAAATCCAGCAGCTATTGGCAGAATTGCAAGAGATTTTCCAAATTTAAAAATAGTGGTTTATCATGGAAGTTATCCATTTGTAAATGAAATTATTGGTGTTGCTTTTAGATATGAAAATGTAAATATTGTACCAGATATGTATTTGTTTCAACCTGGAAGTAAACTTTTTGTAGAAGCTGCAAATAGTTTTTTAAATGAACAACTTTTATTTGCAACATCATATCCATTTAGACCAATGAAGCAAACAATTGATGATTTTTTTAATTTAGGGTTTAAAGAAGAAATTTTAGATAATTTATTTCATAGAAATGCTAAAAGAGTTTTAAAATTAAGTTAAAGGGGAAAATAATGTGTAATATGTGTAGATTTATAAAAAATATTAGTTTAAACAGTTTAGTTGAGATTTTTTAATCTTTAATTATCATACATTTAATGTATATTATATAGGAATAATTTTAATGAAAAAAATATTTAATAAAATAAGAAATATTGTTGCAATATCGTTACTTGCACCAATTATTGGATTTTCAAATGAAGGTTCAAAAAAATCAGATAATGAGTTAAGAATAGGTTATCAAAAATCAGATCCAGTTTTTATAATTATAAAACAAAATGGAACTTTAGAGAAAAAATTAGAATCTTTAGGAATTAAAGTTTCATGGTATGAATTTCCTGCAGGACCACAAATGTTAGAAGGATTAAATGTTGGTAGTATTGATTTTGGAACAGTTGGTGAAACGCCTCCAATATTTGCACAAGCTGCAAATGCTAAAATAAAATATATTGGATATAAACCAGCATCACCAAAAGCTGAAGCTATTGTAGTTCAAGAAAACTCTTCAATTAAATCAGTTTCAGATTTAAAAGGTAAAAAAGTGGCTTTAAATAAAGGTTCAAATGTACATTATTTATTAGTTAAAGCTTTAGAAGATGCAGGATTAAAATATAGTGATATTCAACCAGTATTTCTAGCACCATCAGATGCAAGAGCTGCATTTCAACAAGGAAGTGTTGATGCATGGGTAATTTGGGATCCTTTTTTATCAGCAGCGGAAACTACTATTAAAGCAAAAGTAATAAAAAATGGTGAGAATATAGTAAATAATTATCAATTTTATTTAGCAGAAGAAAATTATGCAGCTAAAAATCCAAAAGTTATAGATGAAATTTTTAAAGAGTTAAAAAATGTAGATAAATGGGTAGTTGAAAATCCAAAAGAAGCAGCAAAAGTTTTATCATCAGTTAATGGATTAGATATTAATGCACTCGAAATAGCACTACAAAGAGCTGTTTTTGATACAGATTATTTAAATAGTAAAGTTATTGCTGATCAACAAAAAATTGCAGATACATTTTCAGATTTAAAACTTATTCCAAAAAAACTTGATATAAAAAGTGTAGTTTGGATTCCTGAACAAAAAAATAAATAGGGAGATAAAAATAGATGTCACTTAACATATATTGGTTTATTCCAACTTTTGGAGATAGTAGATACATTGGTAGTAGAGAAGGTTCTAGGGTTACTGATTTGGATTATATAAAACAGCTTGGAGTTGCAACTGATACTTTAGGATATGATGGAGTATTAATTCCAACAGGAAGATTATGCGAGGATCCTTGGATTGTAGCAACTAGCTTATTGTCAATTACTCAAAAACTTAAATTTTTAGTAGCTTTAAGACCTGGTTTATTACAACCTTCTTTGGCTGCAAGAATGACATCGTCATTTGATAGATTATCAAATGGAAGATTAGCAATAAATCTTGTAGTAGGTGGAGATTCAACAGAATTAAAAGGAGATGGTATCTATCATACATCAGAAGAGAGATATGAAGCAGCTGGTGAATTTGTTGATTTGTGGAAAGATATATTAAATACAGGATTTAAAAAAAATTTTGTGAATTTTGAAGGTAAGCACTATAAAGTAACTGATTCAAAATTACTTTTTCCTTCAGTTCAAAATCCACATCCACCATTGTTTTTTGGTGGTTCATCTGAGGAAGCAAGAGATTTAGCTGCTCAGAAAGTTGATTTATATATAACTTGGGGAGAAAAACCAGCTGATGTAAAAGAAAAAATTGAAGATTTAAGAAAAAGAGCAGCGAATTATGGAAGAGAATTAAAATTTGGAGTAAGGCTTCACGTAATTGTGAGAGAAACTGAAGAAAAAGCTTGGGAAGCTGCTGAAGAGTTAATAAGTAAGTTAGACGATGAGACAATTGAACAAGCTCATAAAGTTTTAAATAATAGAGAATCTGTTGGTCAAAAACGAATGACAGCTTTAACAAATGGTGGAAAAGCAAGAAGAAGAGAAGAGTTAGAAATAAGTCCAAATCTTTGGGCTGGAATTGGTCTTGCAAGAGAAGGTTGTGCAACAGCTTTAGTTGGTGATCCAAAAATTGTAGTTGAGAGAATAAAAGAGTATGCAGATATGGGAGTTGATACATTTGTATTTTCAGGTTATCCACATTTAGAAGAAGCATATAGGTTTGCAGAATTGGTATTTCCATTATTACCAGGAAAAGTAAAAGAAAATTTAATTCAATCTGGTCCATTTGGTGGAGTTCTTGGTAAAGGGACACATTAAATATTATACATTTAATGTATATTAATTTATAGAGTAGATATTTATTGAAACTAGAGGAGTTAGCAGTTTTAGTTAAAGGAAAGTTTGATACTAAAAAAGCTGATAAGAAATAAAAATAAAGGATAAAAAAATGATAAAAAATTTAAAAAAAATAATAGTTTTAAGTTCATTACTAATTACTTCAACTTTGTTGGCAGAAGTTAAAGAAATTGTAGTAAGTAAGCAATATGGTATATCATATTTATCATTAATTGTTTTGGAAGAACAAAAATTAATAGAGAAGTATGCTAAGGAACATGGTTTAGGCGATATTAAAGTAAATTGGGCAACATTTGGTGGAGGTTCAATAGCAAATGATGCTTTATTATCAGGAAATGCTCATATAGTTGGTGGTGGAAATGGACCATTTATTAGACTTTGGGATAAAACAGAAGGAAAAGTAAAAGCATTAGCAGCATTAAATGAATCTCCAATTGTTTTTGTGTCAAATAATCCAAATGTTAAAAGTCTAAAAGATTTAACTGAAAAAGATAAAATTGCAGTTCCATCTGTAAAAGTATCTGTTCAGTCACTTTTACTGCAAATAGCAGCAGCAAAAGAGTTCGGAATTAAATCTTATGATAAATTTGATAATTTGACTGTTTCATTAAAAAATCCAGATGCTTATGCTGCAATCACTAGTGGTAATTCACCAGTTACAGGACACATTAGTTTAGACCCATATCCTACATTAGAATTAGAAAAACCAAACATTCATAAAGTTTTTGATTCTTTCACACTTTTGGGTAGTGCTCATACGACAAATCTAATTTGGGCAACAGAAAATTTTTATAAAGAAAATCCAAAGTTATCTAAAGCTGTTGTAAAAGCCTTAGATGAAGCAAATAATTGGATAGTTAATAATCATGATGAAGCTGTAAAACTTTATTTAGCTTCTTATAAATCTGATGAATCACCAGAATTAATATCAAAGGTATTAAAAAACTCAATAACTTTTAACACAAAACCAAAAGAGAATATAACTCAATTTTCTGATTTTCTCTATGATGTAGGTGCAATTAAGAAAAAGCCAACAAGTTGGGAGGAGTTATTTTTTGATTCAATTAAATGAAAATAAAAATTCATTTCTAGATATAAAAAATTTGTCTTTAGAATATATTGTAAATAAAAATAAATTTACACCTGTTAAAAATATTAGTTTTAGAGCAAAAGAGTATGAAAGATTAGTTTTGTTAGGGCCTTCAGGTTGTGGGAAATCAACTATATTGAAAGCAGTTGGTGGTTTTATAAAACCAGCTAATGGGAAGATAGTTTTAGAAGGTGAAGAGATTACAAAACCATCAATTGATAGAGCATTTGTTTTCCAAGAATTTGATCAATTATTGGCTTGGAAAACAGTTCTACAAAATGTTGTTTTTGCAATAACTGTTACAAAAAAATTTAAAAAAAATGATGCAGAAGATCTTGCAAGAGTATTTTTAAAAAAAGTTAATTTAAGTGCATTTGAAAATAGTTATCCACATCAACTTTCTGGTGGAATGAAAATGAGAGTAGCAATAGCTAGATGCTTAGCATTAGGATCAAAAATGATATTAATGGATGAACCTTTTGCTTCACTAGATGCAATAACAAGAAAAAAAATGCAAGATGATTTATTGTCACTTTGGGAAGATTCAAAGTTTACAATGCTTTTTGTAACACATTCTATTGATGAAGCAATTAAACTAGGTACTAAAATAATTATTTTGTCTTCAAATGGTGGACAAATTAAAAAAGAGATAACTGTGAATTCTTTTACGACAAAAGAAGAAATCTCTAGCATTATGTATAAAAATATTCCAGAATATTTTATTTAGGAGATAAAATGAAAATATCTGAAATATTTAATAAATTTGATGTAAAAAAATATGAGTCATTTATAGTTAAAACTATCATATTAATTCTTTTGATTATTTCTTGGGAATTTTATGCTGTAAAACTTGATAATAGTCTAATGTTTCCAACATTTAGTGAAACAATTAGTGGTTTTCTAGAAGTCTTAAAAAGTAATGAATTACCTGAAAGAATACTAGCTTCATTAAAAGTACAAATGACAGGATATTTTATAGGAATATTTATAGCTTCCATTTTAACAATACTAGCTATTTCAACAAGATTTGGAACTTACTTTTTAGAGTTATTAACAGCTATTTTTAATTCATTGCCACCTATTGCTTTATTACCATTGGCTTTATTGTGGTTTGGATTAGGATATGGAAGCATTATTTTTGTAATTGTTCATGCTGTTGTTTGGCCAATATCTATAAATATTTATAGTGGATTTACAGGAGTTAGCAATACTTTAAGAATGTTATCTAAAAACTATGAATTATCTGTTTGGTCTTATATATTTAAAATTGCTATACCAGCTGCTTTTCCTAGCATTTTAACAGGATTAAAAGTTGGATGGGCATTTTCATGGAGAACACTAATTGCTTCAGAGTTAGTTTTTGGAGTAAGCTCAGGAAATGGTGGAATAGGATGGTTTATTTATGAAAAAAAGAATCAGTTAGATATTAATTTAGTTTTTGCTGGATTATTAACAATAATATTAATAGGTATTTTAACTGATTTATTATTTTCTTATATTGAAAAAAGAACTGTTGTTAAATGGGGAATGAAAACAAAATGAAAAGGGGAAAAGTATGTATGTAACACATTTAGAATGTCCAAAATGTAAAACAAAATTTAATCATAGAGAATTAAATCAATTGTGTACTTCATGCCAAGCCCCTTTGTTGGTTAGATATGATTTAAATACTATAAAAGAGGATTTTAAAAAAGAGTATTTAAAAACTAGATGTTGTAATTTATGGAGATACAGAGAGCTATTACCAATAGAAAAACATTCAAATGTCGTATCTTTAGGTGAAGTTATGACACCTATATTAAAAATTGACAAAGTAGGTAATAGTATAGGTTTAAAAAACTTATATTTAAAAGATGAAGGATTTAATCCAGGTGGAAGTTTTAAATCTAGAGGTGCTGCTATAGGTATTTCTAGAGCAAAAGAGTTAGGTGTAAAAGCATTTGCAATGCCAACAAATGGAAATGCAGGTGCTGCTTGGGCAACATATGCAGCTAAAGCTGATATAAAAGCTTTTATTGTAATGCCAAAAGATGCTCCAACAATTACAAGAAATGAGTGTCAAATTTCAGGTGCAAAATTATTTTTAGTTGATGGCCTTATAAGTGATGCTGGAAAAATTGTAGCAAAAGCAGTAAAAAAATATCGATTTATGGATGCATCAACTCTAAAAGAGCCTTATAGAATTGAAGGCAAAAAAACTATGGGATTTGAAATTGCTGAACAGTTTGGTTGGAAAGTCCCTGATGTGATTTTGTATCCAACAGGTGGTGGAGTAGGTTTAATTGGAATTTATAAAGCACTATTAGAGTTAAAAGAGATAGGTTTTATTGAAGGAAAATTACCAAGATTGGTTGCTGTTCAAGCAACGAATTGTGCTCCAATAGTAAAAGCATTTAAAGAAAATAAAAAAGAGTCAGAGTTTTGGGAAGACGCACAAACAATTGCATTTGGTATTACCGTGCCAAAAGCGATAGGGGATTTTTTAGTCCTTGAAGCAATTTATGAGACAAATGGTTCTGCGATAGCTATTGATGATAAAGATATTTTGAAATATCAAGAGTTAATTGCAAAACATGAGGGGTTATTTATATGCCCTGAAGGTGCTGCAACGTTAGCTGCAGCTGATGAATTATATAAAAATGGTTGGATAAAAGATAATGAAAAAGTATTGTTGTTAAATACTGGAAGTGGCTTAAAATATCCAGATACAGTTATATCGAATCCACCAATTTTAAAAATTGATGAGGAGATATAAATGAAAATAATGTGAATGATATTTAAAAAAATGTTTTGAAAATTTTGGTGAGATTTTAAATCTTTAAATATTATATATTTAGTGTATATTATAAAGGAAAGAAAAATGGATAGAAGAAGTTTTATAAAAAATACTTCCTTATTATCACTTACAGCAGCTTTACATTCTGGTTTGAATTTAAGGGCAGATACTGAGAAATATTTTGATGAAACTGTAAAAATTGGTTATTTACCTATTACAGATGCAAATGCATTACTAATAGCTCATCAAATAGGTTTATTTAAAGAAGAAGGTTTAAAATCTGATAAACCAACTTTAATGAGAGGATGGTCTCCTTTAGTAGAAGCGTTTACAGCAAAGAAATTTAATGTAGTACACTTACTTAAACCAATACCAATTTGGATGAAATTTGCAAATAATATACCTGTAAAAATTCCTGCTTGTGCACATACAAATGGTTCGGCTTTAGTAGTTGGAAATCATAAAAATGTTACTAGTGTAAAAGATTTAGGTGGTTCAAATTTAGCTGTTCCATATTGGTATTCTATGCATAATATTATTTTGCAAAAATTGTTAAAAGAAAATGGTCTAACTTCAGTTATTCAAGATAAAGAAATTCCACTTAAGCCAAATGAAGTAAATCTTCAAATATTACCACCACCTGAAATGCCTTTAGCTCTTGTTGCTAAAAAAATTGATGGTTATATTGTTGCAGAACCTTTTAATTCATTTGGGGAATTAAAAGCGAATGCAACAGTCCTTAGATTTACAGGTGATATATGGAAAAATCATCCTTGTTGTGTTGTAACTATGCATGAAGATGTATTAAATCAGCAGCAAGAATGGAGTCAAAAAGTTATTAATGCAATTGTAAAGGCAGGACTATTTATTTCTGAAAATAGAGTAGAGACAGCTAAAATATTATCTAATGAAAAATCAGGTTTATTACCATTTGATTTTAAAGTTGTTGATAGAGCAATGAATTTTTATGATAATCCAGTTTATGCACAAATTGGTGCTAATAGAAATAAAGATATATGGAAAAATAATAGAATAGATTTTGATCCATATCCATATCCTACGGCAACAGAATTTATAATAGAAGCAATGAAGGATACATTAGTAGAAGGCAATTTAAAATTCTTAGATAACATAGATCCGAAAAAAGCAGTTAATGAGATTATAGACTACAGATATGTAACAAATGCTGTAAATAAATTTTATAAAACACCTTCAACATTTTCAAGAGAAGAGAAGTTTGATTTTTAATATGAGAGCAAATATAAAGTATAGCATATTTGGAATTATTACTTTATTGGTTTTTTGGCAATTATTAGTAGTAATAGGTATTACATTAAATGATAATTATGTATATACGCAAATTGCACCAATAAATTCACTAGAAGCATTATGGCACTTGTTTTTTGAGGAAAAATTTTATAATCATATTTTTGCAAGTTTTTATAGAATTTTTTGTGCTCTGTTTTTAGCTTTATTAATTGGTATACCTATAGGATTAATTTATTCTACTAATGAAAAAATAAAAAATGTGTTTTATTTACCATTTCAAATATTAAGAATGATATCTCCATTATCATGGATGCCTATAGCAGTATTAATATATGATAGTTGGGATGGAGCAATAATTTTTTTAATAGTTATGGCAGCAATATGGCCAATTATATTCAACTTGACACAAGGTATGACAAAAATTGATATAGGATGGATATATGTTGCTAAAAGTTTTAAAGCTAATGTAATTGATCAATTAAGATATGCAATTATTCCAGCTATTGCACAAGATGTAATAACAGGATTAAGATTAGCGTTAGGTGTATCTTGGATTATTATTGTTCCAGCAGAATATTTGGGAGTAACTTCAGGTTTAGGTTATGCAATAAATGATGCAAGAGATACATTAGATTATTCAAAATTGGCAGCATTAATACTTGCTATTGGAATAATTGGTTTTACTATAGATTCTTTATTACAAAGTTTAAACAGTAAATTCAAATGGAACTAATATAAATTTAAATAGGAATAAATAAATGTTAGAAAAACAAGTTATTTTAGGTTCAAAAGAACTGTATTATCAATATAAAAATTCTAAAGAACCTATTATTCATAATCTGAATTTTGAATTATATGCAGGCAGTAAAAGTGCAATAATAGGTAAGAGTGGTTGTGGAAAATCTACATTGTTAAAATTATTAGCTCCTCTTATTCAACCAAAATCTGGTGAAATTTTTAATAATTCAAAAACAATGGGATATATGTTTCAAGATGCTTATCTTTATCCTTGGTTGAATGTCTATCAAAATGTAACTATTGGTCTTAAAATATTAAAAAAACCAATTATAAAAGAAGAAATAATTAAATTACTTGATTGGTTAGGTTTAAAAGATCATATAAATAAAAAAATTATTGAGTTATCAGGCGGTCAAAGACAAAGAGTATCTCTTGCTAGAACATTGGCAATTTCTCCAGAAGTATTATTACTAGATGAACCATTCTCTAGTTTAGATCCTGAAACTACGAGAATACTGTGTGATGATATAAACGTATATTGTGAAAAAAATAAAGTAACTTTATTAATAGTAACTCACAATTATGAAGAGGCAAAGATTCTAGCTAATGATATTTATAGATTTAAAAGTACTCATTTGGGAGAAACACATTTAGAATCTGTAGCTAAAGAGTCTTTAATATACGAACCATCCTATAAAGAATAGCTTAAACGACTAGGCTATTTTTTAAGGCGTGCTTTATGGTTTGATTTTTTGAGCATTTTTTGAAATGTTCAAATGATCAAATTTAAAAATAATAATACATTTTGGTCAAAGTTCTATGAAAACTCATTGTTCTCACAAGTGTTAAACTAACAAGTTTACTTTTTATGTTGGATTAGTACTCTATATGGATTATATGCTTGGTTATATTTAAAAAGAGAATAGATAATAGATGCTAATTTTTTAGCAATAATTATCAATGCTTCTTTTTTGGATTTACCAGATGATACTTTGTCTCTAAAAAGTTTATGAAGTTCGTTATTATGTCTAACAGCTGATACTGCTGCCATATAAAGAGCATGTTTAGCTATGGGTATTCCTCTTTTAGCTAAAGTTCCAGTTGATAAAGATTTACCTGATTGATATAAAGTTGGATATAGACCTAAAAAACCTATGAAAGCTTTAGCTGATTCAAATCTTCTAAGGTCTCCACATTCTCCTAATATTGCTGTAACAGTTTTATTAGATACTCCAGGAATTGATTTAAGATTTTCAATATTACTTGAATCATCATCAAGTTGATTGTCTATAAGAATTTGAATTTGTTCTTCAACTTCATCTCTTTCTTGAATATAAAGCTCTAATATCTTAATATTAGTCTTGATCATTAAAGCTCTAGATTCATTTGCACGACCTGTATAAATAGAAGATTTAGCAAGTTCTATAAGATATTTTGCTTTTTCAAGATTAAAGCTATTACCTTTGATATGTCGAAAAATCTTAGTTAGCTTTTCTGGCGTAGCTTTTGAAATATCCATTGCGGTTGGGTAAGATTTAATGATCGCTATTGCAGTTTTGGTAAAGATATTTGGAAATACTTTTTCAATCTCTGGATTAACAGTAGCAACAACAGTTGTTATCTCTCTTTTAATAGTTTTTATTTTATCATCTAATGATTTTTTTAATCGATTTAAAACTTTTAAATTGTGATAATCTTCATTGCTAATATAACTAGCTTTGTATTTACCACTAGCAAGTAATTCAGCAATAACATAAGCATCTATTGAATCATTTTTAATCTTTTTAAGAGTAGAGAAATCTCTATACTTAGAAGTTTGATAAGAATTTAAAAGTATTACTTTATAATCTGCATCAGTAATATAACTATAGAAATTTTCACTAAATGCTCCAGTTGATTCTATACCAATAATAAAGTCATTCATATCTAATGATAGTTCAGCTAATCGTTTGAGTAGTTCTCTTAATCCTAATATATCACTATAAATCCAAAAAGGTTTGCAAGCTAACTCTTTTGCATCATCTAAAATACAAACATAGTGTTTGTCTTTAGCAATATCAACTCCAACATAATACATAATAATCCTCCATAATGTGATAGTTTAAAATCTCATAGCTTCGTGTTATAACAGGTAGAAAATATTTTTCTCCCGAGCATCCTATAGATGATTTAATAAAGCTAACACAAGACGTTTTATATGTAGGTATTTAAATCCTAAAAGGAAAAAAACTTGTTTATTATTAGCCTTTGTGAGAGCTATGAGTTTCATAGAACTTCAATCAATATTTTAAACTTTGATTGATAAATGTATTATACGAAGGATAAAAATGGCAATAGTTTATATTCCAACAGCATTAAGATTATTTACAGATGGAACATCAGAAATAAATTTAAAAGGTGAAAGTGTAGCAGAAGTTATTACTTCATTAGTTGATACTTATAGTGATTTAAAAACACATTTATTTACAAATGATGGAAAATTAAGAAGTTTTGTAAATATATATTTAAATGAAGAAGACATTAGACATCTTGATAATTTAAATACAAAAACAAGTGAAAATGACAAAATCTTATTAGTACCATCAATTGCAGGAGGTATTTAATGGGAAAAGATGGCAAGCAAGAAAATGTAGACAAGCTTTCTCAAGAAGAGATAAGTAGATATAGTAGGCATTTAATTTTACCTGAGGTTGGACTAGAGGGACAACTTAAAATAAAAAATTCAAAAGTTTTAGTTGTAGGAACTGGGGGGTTAGGTGCACCTGTTATTTTATATTTAGCAGCTGCAGGTGTTGGAACAATTGGATTGATTGATTTTGATATTGTTGATGAATCAAATTTACAAAGACAAATTATTCATACAACAAGAGATATAGGACGTCCTAAGATTTCTTCTGCAACAGATAGAATTAAAGGTATTAATCCTCATGTAAAAGTAGTCTCATATAACGATAAATTAACAAGTAAAAATTCTATTGAAATAATTAAAGAGTTTGATATTGTTGTGGATGGAACAGATAATTTTCAAACAAGATATCTAATAAATGATTCTTGTGTTCTTTTAAATAAACCTTTTGTTTATGGATCAATATTTAGATTTGAAGGTCAAGTTAGTGTGTTTAATGCCTACGATGGACCATGTTACAGATGTTTATATCCAGAGCCACCACCAGTTGGATTGGTTCCATCTTGCGCAGAAGGAGGAGTTATAGGGGTACTACCTGGGATTATAGGAACAATACAAGCAAATGAAACAATAAAATTAATTCTTGGAATTGGTGAGATTTTAAGTGGAAGGTTATTAACTTTTGATGCTTTAAGGATGAAGTTTAAAGAGTTAAATATAAGAAAAGATAAAGAGTGTCCCGTTTGTGGTGATCATCCAACTGTTACTGAACTTATTGATTATGAAGAGTTTTGTGGGTTAAAAAGACCAGATGAAAAGACAGTTGTTGAAGAGATTAGTGCTATTGATTTAAAAAATATAATTAATGAAAAAAGACCTATTCAAGTAGTTGATATTAGACAACCTCATGAATTACAAATTGGAAAAATAGATGGTAGCAAAGCTATACCATTTGGACAATTAGTTAGAAGAAAAGATGAATTGGATTCTTCAAGAAAAGTTGTAGTTGTTTGTAAAATTGGACTTTTAAGTGCTGAAGTTATAAGACAACTAAAAGATGCAGGTTATACAGGCGAAATTTACAGCTTAAAAGGTGGGATTACATCTTGGGCAAATGATATAGATTACACAATGGCTCGATATTAAATTTAAAAAAAAGGAAACAAAATGGCAGAAGGAAATAAAGTAGTAAGTTTAAGTGCTAAAGCAGCTTATAATTTAGCAGATGTTACAAAAACATCTCCAGTATTCGATTCACTAACTCCTAGATGGGTTACAAGATTATTAGATTGGAAAGGTCTAGATACAGGTATTTTTAGATTAAATAAGGTAAAAGAAGGTGATACTCCTCTTGATACTTTATGTTCTCAAAAAATACATACAAAAATTCCAGAAGGTTTTGTTGATTATGAACAAAATCCAAGAGAGTATAATTTAAACTCAATTTCAACAATTATAAATGTAAATACAAAAGTATCTGATTTATATAGTTCTCCAACAGAGCAAATTCAAGAGCAATTAAGACTTGCAATTGAAAGTTTAAAAGAGAGACAAGAGAGTGAATTATTTAATAATGACGATTATGGATTATTAAATAATATTGATGATTCTCAAAGAGTTCAAAGTAGAACAGGAAGTCCAACTCCAGATGATTTAGATGAATTAATCTCAAAAGTTTGGAAAGAACCATCATTTTTCTTAGCACATCCAAAAGCAATTGCAGCGTTTGGAAGAGAGTGTACTAGAAGAGGAGTTCCACCTGCAACTATAAATTTATTTGGAAGTTCATTTTTAAGTTGGAGAGGAATTCCAATAATTCCTACAAATAAACTTTTTGTAGATGGATTAAAAGAACCAAAATCAAAATCTGGAAAAACAAATATTTTACTAGTAAGAACAGGATTTGAAAAGCAAGGTGTTGTTGGACTTTTCCAAAATAATCTTCCAGGTGAGCAATCAAAAGGTTTATCTGTAAGATTTAGAGGAATTGATAATAATGGAGTTGGTTCATATTTATTATCACTATATTGTTCAGCAGTTATATTATCAAAAGATGCAATAGCAGTATTAGAAGACGTAGATGTAGGAAACTACTATGATTACGCACAATAATTCATCAAACTTTGATTCAGAGTTTTATAAAAATCAAATTGAAATACTTTCAAATGGTTATTTTCCAGAGTTTGATCAGCCAACTAGAGGAAAAATTGAAAATAGCTTTGATTATGAAAAGGTTTTACAAACAAAATTTTATAAAGATAGACTTGATACAAAAGAGTTTGATAATGTAGAAAATAATTTTGTAAATAGTAGTTTACTAGAAAATCAAAATAGTATCTCTAATTTTCAAATTGTTCCACAATCGAATAGATCTATAGAGATTTTTAATGTGGAATCAATAAGAAAAGATTTTCCAATATTGAGTGAAAAAGTTGACGGAAAAAATTTTTTAATTTGGCTTGATAATGCAGCAACTACTCAAAAACCAAAGAGTGTTATTGATAGACTTAATTATTTTTATGAACATGAAAATTCAAATGTTCATAGAGGTGCACATGCTTTGGCTGCACGTGCAACAGATGCATATGAAAGTGCAAGAGATAAAGTTGCAAGGTTTTTAAATGCACCATCTTTAAATGATATTATTTTTGTAAGAGGTGCTACAGAAGCTATAAATTTAATATCTCAAAGTTTTGGAAAATTTAATATTCAAAAAGATGATGAAATTATAGTTTCAAATTTAGAACATCATGCAAATATTGTTCCATGGCAACTTTTAGCATCTGAAGTAGGAGCAAAAATTAAAGTTATACCAGTTGATGATAGTGGTCAAATTTTATTAAGTGAGTTTGAAAGACTTATAACTCCTAGAACAAAAATTGTTTCTGTTGCACATGTTTCAAATGCTTTAGGAACAATAGTTCCTATAAAAGAAGTTACAAAAATTGCTCATAGATATGGTGTTAAAGTTTTAATTGATGGAGCCCAAGCAATATCGCATATAAAAGTTGATGTTCAAGATATTGATTGTGATTTTTATGTTTTTTCTGGACATAAAGTTTTTGGACCAACAGGAATTGGTGCAATTTATGGAAAAAAAGAAGTTTTAGCAACAATGTATCCATATCAAGGTGGTGGAAACATGATAGCTGATGTTACGTTTGAAAAAACTGTTTACCAAGAAGCTCCAAATAAATTTGAAGCTGGAACAGGAAATATAGCAGATGCAGTAGGATTAGGTGCTGCAATTGATTATGTAAGTAAAATTGGAATTGATAATATTTATAGATATGAGCATGAATTGTTAGAGTATGCAATTTCTAAAATGACTCAAATTTCAGGATTACGATTAATAGGAACAGCAAAAGAAAAAACAAGTGTTTTATCTTTTGTTTTAGATGGGTTTGATACTCAAAAAGTAGGGGAATATCTTACAAGTAAAGGAATTGCTCTAAGATTTGGGCATCATTGTGCACAACCAATTTTAAGAAGATTTGGTGTGGAAGCAACAGTTAGACCATCAATCGCTTTTTATAATACAAAAGAAGAGATAGATTTCTTGGTTGAAAAAATAAAAGAATTTAAAAATAGTCATTTTAGATAATTTTATAAAATGAGAAGAATTTTAAAAAGATTCTACTCATTTTATTTTTTTAACTTTTATATTTCACCATTAAAATAGATGAAATATAAAGATAATTTAATCTCAAATTTGAAAGTAGATTGTTGGGTACTAAAATAAGGATTAAAAGGATTTGTTTAATGCAAAGTAGACATTCAAGATTGGGACTTTTTACTCAAATAAAAGAAGATTTTAATGTTCCAAAATATAACGATCCAGCACTTGAATCAAATTTAGAGATTATATTTAATTATCCAGGTGTTTGGGCGATAATACATTATCGAATAGCAAATAGATTGTATTTAAAAGGTTTAAAAAAATTATCAAGAATATATAGTGGAATTAGTCAATTTTTAACAAATGTTGATATTCATCCAGGAGCAACTATTGGAAGAAGAGTTTTTATTGACCACGGAATAGGAGTTGTAATTGGAGAAACTACAATAGTTGAAGATGATGTACTAATTTACCAAGGTGTAACATTAGGTGGAGTTAGTCTTAACAAGGGTAAAAGGCATCCAACAGTTAAAGCTAATAGTGTAATTGGAAGTGGAGCAAAAGTTTTAGGAAATATTACAATTGGTAGAAGTTCTAAAATTGGAGCTAATTCAGTTGTTATTTCTGATGTTCCAGACTATACAACAGCAGTTGGAATTCCTGCAAAAGTTATTAAAAGGTATGACAAATCAGGAAAATTTATTCATAGTGATTTACCTGATATTGAAAAAGAGGCATTCAAGTATTTAAATAAAAGAATTGAATTATTAGAAAAATTACTTGAAGAAAAACATCTTGTTAGTAGTGAAAACTTAGATGAGATTCATAAAAAGCGAAATAAAAAAGAAATTAATTTTGACCTATTAGATGACTATTTTATTGATGGTGCTGGAATATAGGTGATAAATAATGATTTTAACTATTTTAAATAAAATATTTTTGATTTTATTTTCATTAATTACTTTGATATTTGTTGAAACAACTAAAAATATAGATTTGAATGAATTAAATATAATTCTTGGATTAGCTCTTATTTTAGGATTGTTATTTAGAATTTTTATTGATTTTACTAAGAAATATATATTCACCATTCATAAAAAGTTTAAAGCATAAACAATGCTTTAGAATAGATTTAAAATTTAAAATAAGGAAAAAATATGAAATATGCAAATGATGTAACAGAATTAATAGGAAATACACCTCTTGTAAAACTTAAAGATGCAAGTTCAAGTGGAGCAACTGTTTTGGGTAAATGTGAATTTTTAAATCCAACTCATTCTGTTAAAGATAGAATTGGTTTTAATATGATTAATGAGGCTTTAATCGATGGATTAATAAATAAAAATACAACAATTATTGAACCAACAAGTGGAAATACTGGAATAGCACTAGCATCAGTTTGTGCAGCAAAAGGTATAAAACTAATTCTTACAATGCCTAGTTCAATGAGTTTAGAAAGAAGAAGACTTTTAAAAGCTTTAGGTGCTAAGCTTGTGTTAACTGAGCCTGAAAAAGGTATGAAAGGAGCTGTAGAAAAAGCTTTAGAATTGAGTAAAACAATAGATAACTCATTTATTCCTCAGCAATTTCAAAATAAAGCTAATCCAGCAGTTCATAGAGTTACAACAGCTCAAGAAATATTAAATGATACTGGTGGAAATATTGATTTTCTTGTTGCTGCAATTGGAACAGGAGGTTCAATTACTGGGATTGGAGAAGTACTAAAACAATATAACTCAAATATAAAAGTTATTGCTGTTGAACCTATAGCCTCACCAGTGTTAAGTGGTGGAAATCCTGGAGCACATAAAATTCAAGGAATAGGAGCAGGGTTTATTCCTGATGTATTGAATACAAAAATATACGATGAAATCGTTACAGTTTCAAATGAAGATGCAATCGAAACAGCAAGAAATTTAGCAAAAGAAGAAGGACTACTAGTTGGAATTTCAGCTGGTGCAAATGTTCATGTAGCTTCTCAAATAGCTAAACGTCCTGAAAATAAAGATAAAACAATAGTAACAATTTTATGTGATACAGGAGAAAGATATCTTAGTACGGTTTTATATGAATATGATGAGGAATAAATCAAATATAAATTTTCTCTATGAAATAAAAATCATAGAGAAAAATTTTAAATTTATTTATACTAACTAAAACGTTTTTAATTACGATATATAGCTATTTTGATGCTATTTTTTAAGATTAAAATTCTCAACTCAATATTTAAATCTAATAAAAAATAAAAGGATTATTTTTTTGAAATCATTATGAAATAAATAATGTGTATTATAAACTATGAAAAGTTATTTATCTACTTTAATCTTTAAAAATTTGTAGGAGAATATTTTAAAGATTATTAAAAAAAGGGAAAAAGGATGGTTATAAATATTTCAACGAAATATAGAATCACTTTAATAATGGTTATTAGCCAAATTGGTTTTATTACAATTAGTGCTTTTGCTTTATTTAGTGATAAAAAAACTTGGGGAATTATTGCATTGAATGTATTTTTTGCAATACTTGTTGCTTATCTTAGTTATAAATCAATACAAAGAGTTGTTGGAGGAATAGCAAGACTTGAAGAATATTTGCAGAATTTAATGGAATTTGTATTTTTTAAAACTAATTACATAAGAGTTGCTGAATATATTAAAAATGATGAAATAGGGTATATTTTAAAAGAATTAAATCAATATGTACAGCAATTTGATAAAACTAGAAAAGATGATATGCATATTATGGGTGAAATTGTAATTGCTCTTGATAAAGTATCTCAAGGTATCTATACAGCTAGAATAAGTGCAACAACTACAAATCCAATGATTCACACTTTAAAAACTATTGTAAATAATATGTTAGAAAGAACTAATAAAAATATAGAAGATTTAGGACAAATAGTTGGTCTTTATACTGAACAAGATTATACTAAACAAATACAAATAGATCCAATTATAAAAGGTAGAATGCTTTTTACAATGGAAAGAATCAATCAACTTGGTACTGAATTAAATTCTAATGCAAAACAAAATCTAGAAAATGGTAATTTACTTGAAAGTACTTCGATCCAAATGAGTAAAAGTGTAGATAATCTAGCACATAGGGCAAATGAGCAAGCTGCTTCTTTAGAAGAAACAGCAGCAGCATTAGAAGAGATTACTAGTATTACAAAGAATAATACAGAAAATGCATTAAAAATGGCAAGCTTAAGCAAAGATGTAAGGGATTCAGTTACTTTAGGTGAAGATTTAGCAAATAAGACGGCTTCGTCTATGGATGAAATTAATTCTGAAGTTAAAGCTATAAATGAAGCAATAAGTGTAATTGATAATATAGCTTTTCAGACAAATATTCTTTCACTTAACGCAGCAGTTGAGGCAGCGACTGCAGGTGAAGCTGGAAAAGGATTTGCAGTCGTTGCTGGCGAAGTAAGAAATTTAGCAAGTAGAAGTGCACAAGCTGCTAAAGAAATAAAAGATTTAGTTGAAAAAGCTTCTCATAAAACGGATGAAGGTAAAAAGATATCAGATGAGATGATAAAAGGCTACAAAAATTTAAATTCTCAAATAATTGAAACTTTAGAAATTATTCAAAATGTAAGTGTAGCTTCAAATGAACAATTAAAAGGAATCGAACAAATAAATAGAGCAATAAGTACACTTGATAAAGCTACTCAAGAAAATGCTGCTGAAGCAAGTAATGTGTCTTTAATTTCAGAACAAACTTTAAAAATGGCTCAAATTTTAGTTCAAGACGCTAAAACAAAAAAAGTAAGCTAAGAGAGGATTAAATATGTCAAAAGAGATAATTTTAGATGAATTTGCTTTTTTAGTAAGTGAAACAGATGAAAAAGGAATAATTACATTTGCAAGTGATCATTTTTGTAAAATTGCTGGTTATCATGTGAATGAATTAATAGGACAACCTCACAATATAGTAAGACATCCTGATATGCCAAAAGCAGCATTTAAAAGTTTGTGGGATACTGTAAAAAGTGGAAAAGTTTGGACTGGACATGTAAAAAATGCTACGAAAAATGGAGACTATTATTGGGTTTATGCAACAGTTTATCCAACAATCACAACTGAGGGAACAAAAGGATATCTATCTTGTAGAAGAAAGGCTACAATAAAAGAGATAGAGAGAGTTATAGAACTTTATAAAACATTGGACTAATGTTTAACCTTTAGGAATTTGTTTAAATAAATTTTAAATTTTATTTTAGAATAAATCTTTTTTAGGTGAACTAAAATAGTAACCTTGTGAAAAGTCAATACCTAAATCATTGATTGTTTTGTGTATTATGTATTTTTGAGTTTAGGCTTATATCTCTTCTTTTTACTTCTTTTTTACCTCTAAACTCTTTCTCATCTGCATGTTGCACAATAAGTTTTGCTATATCATCTGTTAGAACTGCAACATCATGTGTTTGGCTTGCTATCATCGCATTTTGTTGAATTTATGACAAAATGAGTTTATATTTCAATATTATTCTTTTTACTTAATATCTCCTCAATTTTAATTACTCCATTTAGTATGGGTGTATTAAGATTAATATCATTTTTATCTTCATTGTTAATTGTATAAATAATATTCATTAATATTTCATTTTTTTCACTATTTGAAATTAAATCCTCTGTATAAAATATATTTAAATAATTTTGTTCTTTAGCTAAAGATAATAGAATATATTTTTCTGAAGAATTAATACTTGATTTTATATAATTGTAATATTTGTTTAAAGCTTCTAATTTTTGGGATTCAGATAAATCATTTGATATTCCATTATCTAAAGAAGCGACGATATATAAATTAATATCTAACTTTTCTTTTAGTTTATCTGTTATCTCAAAAATTTTATCTTGAGTATTTTTATTAATTAGAAGAAGAGTATCTTCTAAAAAAATAGATTCGATTTTTCTTGCGTATTGTAAATTCTTTTCCATCATAGAATCATATTCTAAAGCTTTATTTTTAAATAAATTTGCCTTTTCAAAATCTTGTTCTACACCTTTTCCATAATAGTATAAATAACCAAGACTATTAAAAGCTATAGAATATCCTTGATTAGCAGCTTTAGTAAACCATTCAAATGCTTTTTCATAATTTTGTTGTACGCCTTCTCCATCTTCATACATGCATCCTAAATTGTATTGAGCTTCAGGTAAACCTTGTTTTGCAGCTTCTTCAAACCATTTAAATGCTTTTTCATAATTTTGAATTACTCCTTCGCCTTCATCATACATAAGTCCAAGATTAAATTGTGCCTTTGGATCACCTTTAAGAGCAGCTTTTTCATACCAAAACACAGCTTTTTCAAAGTTCTGTTCAGTTTCATATCCATTATAATAAATATTACCCAATATAAATTCTGATATTGTATGTCCCTGTAAGGCAGCTTTCTCAAAATATTCTTTAGCTTTTTTTAAATTTCTTTCTACTCTTATTCCATTAAGATATATATCTCCAAGGATAAATTGAGCCATAGCATCATTGTTATTTGCAGCTTTTTCAAACCATTCAAATGCTTTTAAATAATTTTTTTTACCTAAACTACCATTGTAGTATATTGCTCCTAGATTAAATTGAGCAGGTGCGAAACCTTGATTAGCTGCTTTTTCATATAAAGTAAAAGCTTTTTGTATATCTTCTTTTACTATTTCACCTATTTTATATTTTTCTGCTAGGAAGAACTGTGCTTGAACATTATCATTCATTGATAAATCTTCTAATATTTTAAAAGCTTTCTCAAAATCAAAATTATTGTAAGCTAATATACCTTCTTCATATGTTTGTGCAAAAGTAAAATTAACTAATATTGTTGTACTTAGTACAAATTTTTTTAACATTATATACCTATAAATTTTTTCATAAAACTATCCAAATAAAAATATTAATTTGATTAAAAATAGCTTTTAAAGAGTCTAATTTAATAATTTATGATGAAGAGTAATTATTCAATATACTTTGTGAAATAGTAGAAAAAATTAATTTTTAAAAAAAGGTGATTCTAATATAATTAAAGCTTAGAATTTATATTTATTTTAAAAATTTATATTTAGGATATCTTTTGATTAAAGAATTTAGTTTATATTTTTTAGCAGCATTTTTTGAAATACTCGGTTGCTATAGCTTTTGGGTCTATTTTAGACTTGATAAAAGTTATTGGTTTTTAGCTTTAGGTTTAATATCTTTAATATTGTTTGCATATTTACTTACTAAAGTAAATATGCAATTTGCTGGAAGGGGATACGCAGTTTACGGAGGAATTTATGTAATCTCTTCTTTATCTTGGTTATATTTTGTTGAAAAACAAGATTTTAATAGATGGGACTTAATTGGTTCTAGTCTTTGTATTTTCGGAGCTTTTGTTATTTTATTTGGAAATCAAAAAGTTTGAATAATCGAAGTATTAGTATATTTTTATTATTATAGCTAAAAATTTTGTAAAAAAGTTATCGATTCAAATAGTGGTAAAAAAGTATTTTTAATTGTAGATAACCTAAGAGTTCATCATGCAAAGATAGTAAAAGCTTGGGAAGAAGAGAATAAAGATAAAATAAAACTATTTTATCTTCCAGCTTATTCACCTGATTATAATCCAGATGAATATCTAAATCAAGATTATAAACAAAGTGCTAATAAATATGAATTGCCAACAACACAAAAAGAACTAAGAAATAATACTGAAAAATATATGCTGTCAATTCAAAATAATCCACAAAAAGTAGCTAACTTTTTTAAACATCCAAAGGTTCAGTATGCTGGTTGATTTTTGGGTATTTAGTTAGGGGAGTAATAAATACAATTTTTACTCTTCCAAGTGTTTTATGTGTAGTTGTAGTTGAAACATAAGTGTATTTAATAGAGTTATAGTTACCAAGTTTTAAAGTTTTAGTTTTATGGGTATAGACCTACAAAGGGATTTTTTTTCCAACAATATTTAAACTAAACTTAAAATGATAAGGAAATCCCTATATAATGGCTTTTCTATCTTTTTTACTTATCTTCTACTTTTAGATTTATTATTTTCTCTAAATTAAATTCAAATTCTTTTTTATTTGTTTCTATTCCAGTAAAATCATATTCACCATAAAAATTAATATGTTGCCAATGAACAATAGAACCATTTTGAATTGATTGAATTATTAATGATTTTTCATTTTCATCAGTTTCTTTTGCTAATTTATCAGAGAAATATAAATAATTCCAACAAATAATAGCATTTTGAATTAATCTTAGGGAATTACTTGCTATATCTTGTTCTTCTTTTGTAGCATACATGTATTCTCCATTATTTCCAAAAAATATTGCTTTAGAAAATTTATTTGCATTTTCTATTTTATTTAATTGCTTTTCAATTTGTTGACGAAGCGTAACATCATCAATATATTCAAGGAGAAATTTTGTTTTTATTATTCTTCCAAACTCTCTTAATGCTAAATATGTTTTATGTTGTTTTGGATAGGAAGTAAGTCTTTTAAGAAGTTGTGATGCTGTAGTTTCTCTCTCTTTTATTGTAAGAACAAATCTTAAAATATTTTCCCATTGTTCTTCTATTAGTTCTATATTGATTTGTTTTATTGGTAAAACTTTATATCCTAATTTGTGATACTCTTTTTTTGCTTCAAATGCATATAGTTGCTGTTCTTTAAAATTTTTAATTCTTGGTGCAAATGAAAAACCTAATAGATGTGTTAGAGCAAATACAACTTCACTATAGCCAAAAGTGTCTGTCGAATGAATATCACTCTGAATTGTGTCATTATGCATTAAACCATCAATTACATAAGCAGCTTCTCTTTCATTTGCATTGATTACAGTTGAATAAAATAGTCTATGTGATTCATCAATAAACATATATCTACTAACACCTCTTCCTAATCCAAAATATTTAAATGAATATCCAGCATTTAAAGAATCAACTGAAATATTAAACTTTTGACCATCACTTGCTGTATGATTTTTGTCTTTATCATTTTTAAAAAGTTTTACTATGTCTAACTGTTCTGTAAAAGCTATGATTTTATCATTTGCTTCAATTAAATTTTCATTTGATAAATACCAATTACTTGCATGTTCTATATCATGTTCAAAAATACCTTTTGAAATTTTAGCCATTCTTGAAATGTTGATATTACAACCATATCCAATAATAGATGCAAATAATGCTTCTATCTTTATGTTACTTCTATTCCTTCCTAAAGAGTAATGTGTAAATACTTTTGTAAAACTAATATAGCTATTAATCTCTTCCAAAATTGATATTAATGGAATAAATTTGTCTTTTGGAAGCCATTTTGTTAATGGATCTAATGATATATCTTTTTCAACTTTTGGAGTAGTTATTGTAAAACTATTTTCACCTTTTAGATGAAAATATAGATTTAATTCCTTTGAAATTTTTTCATTAACATCTTTAAAAGATGAGTTTAGTTGCTCTTTTAAATAGGTTGTAGTTTTTTTGCAATTAGCAAAATGTAAAAGATTGTATTGTTCCAATAAATCCATCTTTTCTTTTTTGAATTTATTAATATCCAATAAATATGATTCAAATGCTCTATATCTATAAGAGTTTAGAAGGTTTAATTTTCCTGATTTAATAGCTTGTGATATTTCAATAAAAAATAGTATTTTATATAATGAAATTCTAAAATGTTTAGTATTATTTTCATCTTTTTGAAATAGTAAACTTTGAATATTTTTCTCTAAAAAATCTTTTGGAGTTGATGAATTCAATTTCCCATTATTGTTTTTATAATGTTCTATTGCTTTTATAAAAGATTTTTGTGAATTGTTTGTATCAAAATCAACATTTTGGATAATCTTAGCTATTCTTATTTGTAATTTAGAAGAGTTATTCTCTAGCATATCATAAAAAGAAGTCTCTTCATTTAATGAATTAAAATCTATTGATTTTATTTTTTGAAACTCTTCATTTTTTGTTAATTCTGTAATTATATTCTCTATAAAAGATATTTTATCTTCACTTGAGAAATCATTTTTAATAATTGATTCTAAATTTAATATATTTGGAATAATTTCTGTTTGTAAGAATTGTGTTAAGTCTTTAAAATTCTTTGTTCTGCTATGTTTTTGATCATAATAAATTGTTTGGTGTTCTCTTAATGTGGTTTGTTTTATTGATTGCATCACTTGTACGAAAATATCAATTAAATAGTCACTTCTTATTTTTACTTGATGTAGCACAAAACATATCAAATCAAAATATTGTTTATGTTTTACTTTTCTACTAATTTGATGCATATCAGATTTTTCAACCCATTTTGCATAGTGAATAATAGTGTTATCATCTAATGAAAGCTCTTTTAAAATAGGTTCAAGTTGTTTTGATAAATCATTTAAATATCTAAAATCAATATTAGATTGTCTAACTTTAGTAGCATTTACAGAGTGTAAAACTCTTTTATATTTACCAAGAACATATTTAGTAGGGTTTGAAACATCTTCTTTTAAAAGATAATCAAGATTTTTTAAGGCTTCATGATTTTCATATTTTTTGATTTTTTTATAATCTAAGGTGTTTTGTGCATTTATTGATGATGAAATGATAGTTGTTATTTGAGTATAGCTAGGAACTTCTATTCTTAATTCCATTGATTTTTCTACTAACAAATAAAAAATATCTTGTGTTTTTAATAGCTTTTTTACTAATAAATCTGATTCTTTTTGAAGAATATCATATATATGTGAAGTAAATTTAACACAAGAAAAATGTTTTTTTATTGTATTTTTATATGTAGCTAATGAACTATGTCCAATATCAGTGGAATATGAATTATCATCAAATTTAAATTTAGAAGCTATGTATTTTATATCTTCATCATAATATGAAGTTGGATTAAAAAATCTATGTGTTATTTTAAAATATCCAAACATCAATATAAAATGAATTTGATTACTACTGTTGTTGAATGAATAAACTTGTTGTTCTAATTCAATTGGCAGTTTAAAAATTTCATTTTTTAGCTCTTGATTTAGAATTGGTGGTTCTTCAAACTCTTTTTTTTGGATAGATGTTAAAATCTTAATAAGTGGCATGAAGAACCTTTAAATTATAGGAAATTGTATACATATGTCTGTATTTACATATTTGAACTAAATTTAGCAAAGAAATTGATTTAATAATAGTTTCTATAAATTATTTTATATGGTTTTAAATAATCTATAATTCTACTTTTAAAAGCTTTTATTTTTAGAATTTATACCCAATTGATAGTATTGAATAAGTATTCTCTTTATTATAAAAACTATGATTAGCATCTTCTTTTTCAAATCCAGTTTTAATATTTAAATATATATTTTCATAAGAAAAAGGTTTATCCCATCTAAATATAGTATTAATACCAAAAATATCAGCATTTATCTTTTTATTTACTTCAAGATTAATTTCTTCATAATCTTTTTTTCCAATATTAGAAAAAATAGAGAATAAAAAATTTTCTGTTAAATTTATAGTTGTTCCTACTAGTAATTCATATTTATTATATGAACTTGATTTCCCTTTAGCATCATATATTTCATAAGATAAATTAGTTATATAACTTAAATCATTATCGAAAATTTTTGAATTAAATTTGTTTTCAAAAAGAAAAAGATGCCTATTCCCTTCTCTTTTTAAATCATTATTTATAGTTTCCTTGCTGTATTCAATTGTGCTAAGTTCATATTTAATCATTCCTTCATGATTATCAAAAAGTGATAAACCATAGCCAGTGTAAAAACCAATTTCTGTTACATCTGTTTTTTCTCTATCAACTTCTTTTAAAAATGGATTTTTCCACTCTTTAGATAAATTAAACTTTAATCCAAAATCAAATACTCCAAAATCTGAATTAATTAATGAACCTATATGAGCTCCATTTATATCTGAGGATACATATAAATTTAAAGTATCATTTAGATTATGTCCATAGTACATTTCAAAATAAGGAAAACTTTCATTTTCATCTTGTGCTTCATTTAATTGAATAATAGTTTTTCTTGATTCTGGTGAAAAATTATTTTTTAATTTTTCACTACCACCACCTATTTCTATATAATTTTGTTCATTAGCAAATAAAATAGTTGCTAATAAAATATATAAGAATATTTTTTTCATTTTTCCTCCAATTTTTTAATAAAAAGATTTTAAAAAAAATTAGTGTGGAAGTTATGTGAAACTAAAAAGATTTTAAAATATAATTTTAAATATTTCCAAGCTAAATGCTTGGAAAATATCTATTTGTGAGTATAAAGTTTTCTGATTTTATCATCAAGTGGAGCTATTAATTTGTATAAAGCTGGAACTACAAATAGACTTAACATTGTAGATATTATTAAACCACTTATAACACTAATAGCCATAGGAGCTTTTATACTTGATCCCTCACCAATAGAAAGGGCAAGGGGAAGCATACCTAAACACATAGATATAGTTGTCATTAAGATTGGTCGTAGTCTTGATATCCCTGCTTGAATAATTGCTTCATCTAAAGTTGTATTATTCTCTCTATTCCTATTTGCAGCATCAACTATTAAAGTTGAGTTTTTACCAACTAAACCAAGAAGTAAAAATAATCCCATCATACTAAATAAACTCATATTCATATTTGCTAAATAAAGTCCTAAAAATGCCCCTGTAAAACTAAGTGGCATTGCACTCATGATGATAATTGGTTGGAGTGGAGATTCATATAATGAAGCAAGAATTAAATATATCATTATAAGAGCAGCAACAATAGCAACACCAAAGGCATCAGAAGTATCTTGCATATCTTTAGCATCTCCTTCAAAAGTATAAGTTACTCCATCTAAAAGCCATTTATCTTTATTTTCAACTACAAGATTGATTAGAGTATCTAAAGCTAAACCATCTTTCATATCAGTTCCAACAGTAACTTGTTTTTGTCTATTATATCTTTTTATTACAGAAGCTAACTGTTTTGTATTTATATTAATTAAACTTGATAAAGGAATAAGTTCTTCTTTATCATTTTTTACATTTAATTGATTTATCACATCTATATTTGTTCTTAAATCATCTGATAATCTCATAACAATATCATATTCTTTACCATTTTTATTAAAATTACTTATTGTAATTTCTCCTGAATAAGCCATTGCAATTACATTTGCAATATCACTACTTTTTACTCCAAATTTTGAAGAGTTTTGTTTTAATATCTCAATAGAAAGTTCATCTTTTTTAGGCTGAATATTATTTTGAATATTTGTTGTTCCGTTTATTGTTTTTAAATAATCAATCAATTTATTAGCTGATTCTTCAGCAAGTTTTGAATCATTTGCTTTTAATATAAGTTGAAATGGTGTCATAATTTCTGCACCTGAATTCATATCATCTGTTTCATTTACATTTATCTCTATATTTTCAAATGTTTTCGATTTATGTCTAATCTCTTCCATAATTTGACGTTGAGTTTTTGCTCTTTTATCTATTGGAACTAATCTAACATAAATTGAACTTTCATAAATATTTCCATTTAATCCAATAGTCAAAGAAGAGTAATCAACTTCACTTATTGAAAGTAACTCTTTTTGAATATTTATTGTAGTTTTTTTCATCTCTTCCATTGAAATATTTGCATTTGCTTTGATTATTACTTCAAACTGACTTCTATCTTCTTTTGGCATAAATACCATTCCTAGATTTGAAGATAAAATTATAGATATTGCAAATATAGAAAAGCCACTTATTAAAGTTACAAATTTAAACTTTATTGCTTTTGTTAAAAGATTTTTATATATTCTATCCATCGATAAAAATATTGATTCAGTCATCAAATAAAATTTCGAATGTTTTGGATTTACCAAAAGTGAACTAATCATAGGAATAACTGTAATTGCTACAATATAAGAAATTATTACCGAAGCAACAATAGTTATACCAAAACTTTTAAAGAATTTTCCTACTATTCCACTCATATTTGCAATAGGTATAAAAATCGCTAAAAGCATAGCTGAAATAGCTAAAACAGAAAAAGATATCTCCCTTACTCCCTCTAACGCTGCCTCATATCTACTTTTTCCTAGTTCAAGTTTTTTATAAATATTTTCTATTACAACAATTGCATCATCAATAATAATTCCTATTGATAATGTTAAAGCTGTAAGTGTTAAAATATTTAGTGTTTGCCCACTCCAACCCATTATTGCTAGAACACCTAAGATTGAAATAGGTAAAGAGATAGCTGCAATGATTGTAAAAGTAAAATTTCTTAAAAATACAAATACAATTAAAGAAGCCAAGAAACAACCCAAAATCAAGTCAAATTGAACACTTTTGTAAGTTGATTCAATAAAATTTGTTGTATCAAATAATAAATTTATATCAAAATCATTTGATAATCCTTTGATATATGGAATTTTTTCCCTTACTGATTTTGCAATATTTACCTCATTAGCACCTGAGATTTTTTTTACTTGTAATAATACACCTTTTTGTTCATTATAGTTTGCAAATGTTCTTTCATCTTCTATTGTTTCTTCAACTTTTGCAACATCTTTTAATCTAACACCATCTTTTATTTTTATATTTTCTAGTTGTTCAACATTTATTGCATCTGAATCAATTGAGATATTTAATTCTTCTTTTTCTTGAACAACTCTTCCTCCATCTTTTTTGATATTTTCTTCATCAATTTTTGAAGATAAGTCATTTAAATCAAGATTATATTTACTTAAAAGAGTAGTATCTGGATATATTTTTAGTACTTTATCCCTAAAACCTGCAATTTCTACTTTTCCAACACCTTCAATACTTTGTAAAACAGGTTTTACTACTTCATTTGCATGAAGCATTAATTTATCAAGATTATCAAGTTTTGTTGATAAAAAAAGAGTTATTATAGGTGCAGAACTACTTGAAAATTTTTCAATTATAGGTTTATTAGCTTCTTTTGGTAAATCAACAGTTGAAACCTTATCTCTAACATCATTTGCAGCTTCTTCAACAGGTTTACTTAACTCAAATTGAGCAATAACAACTGATTGATTTTTTGAAGTATCTGATCTTATTATATCAATTCCAGAAATACCACTTATCGCTTCTTCTATTTTATCAGTTATTTTACTTTCAATAATTTCAGTTGAACCTTGGTCATAATTAGTTATAACACTAACAACGGGATAATCAACATTTGGTAAGAATGCAATTGGCATTTTTTGGATTTGAGTATATCCAAAGAATACCAAAGCAAATACAAACATAAAAGTTGTAATTGGTCTTGAAATAGCAAATTTGTACATATTAGTTTCCTTTTATTAATCCATCACCAAAATTACCAATTTTTAAATCTACACCATAAGCTTCTGCATTTAATTTTTTGTCACTATTTAATGTAGGATAAATTTTGTAAATTTCAACACAATTTTTATAATCATCTTTTTTTGAGTTTAAACAAAATTCATCTCCAACTTTCACATCTTGAGCGAATTTTGAATCAAATGCTAATAAAAGTTTTTTTTCATTTGAAACAAGTTTTAATAAAGCTTTTTCAGTATTACTTGACATATCACCAACTTCTATATTTTTTTCAGAAATTACACCAGAAAATGGAGCAATGATTTTCATTTTTGATAGTTTTGCTTCATTTAAAGTTATTAAATCTTTTGCACTTTTTAACTCTGATTCCAATTTATCTAAACTATTTTTATCAAAAACTTCTGCACTTTTTTTATATCTTTCATATTGAGTTAATAAAAATTTATATTCATTCTTTGATATTTCAAGATTCGCTTTTTCTTCTGAATCATTTAGTGAAAGTAAAACTTCACCTTTTTTTACTTTGTTTCCTACATCTGTATTTATTTTAGAAACAATACCAGATGTAGAAACATTTAAAGAGGCTTCATTTAATGCTTTTACTTCATAAGTTGCATAAACATCAGCAAATAAAATATTTGTTAGAAGTATTATCATAATTTGTATTTTTTTCATTTTATTCCTTTATAAGTGTTAATAAATCAATTCCAAGTGCGAAAGCAAGATTGGCTTTTTTTAGTTCAATATCATTTTTTGCTAAGATTACTCGATAGTTTGCATCTTGTTTTTTTGTAAGTTCAGTTAAATATTCAGTGTAACTTATCAAATTTGCATCAAATCTTTTTTTACTAAATTCATAAGTTGTATTTGTAGCTTCAAGCCCTGATGTTGCACTATCTAATTTAACTTTTGAAGATTCTAGTGATTTTAAAGCTAGTTTTCTTTCAATTTGAATAGATTTTTCTTTATAAGCAATCTCTTTATTTAAAGCTAAAGCCTCTAATTGACTAGCTTCTTTATCTTTTGAGATTTTTCCAAAATCTAAAATAGGAAAGCTGATTTGAAATATTATTTGATTATTCAATTTATCATTATATGTTTCATCATAATGCAAATATTCTTGTTTTTTTAAAGAATCTGTTATTGATATTGTAGGTAAATAATTAAAACTATCAGATGTATATTTTACACTTTTAGCTTCAAGTTTTTTTGCTTCAATATCATATCTATCATTTTCTTCATAACTTGGCTCAATCAATCTTTCTTCATCATGTAGTGAAATTTCACGACCTGTCAAAAGAGATAGTTGTAATATTGAATTTTCTAAATCTATTTTTAAATTTTCAATATCATATAAAGCCTCTTTTTTTGATGCAATTAAAGCTTGAAGTTTATCTTTTGTTTCAAGGTCATTTTTTACTAAAATTTCAAATTTTTTTATTTGACCATTTAATTCATTTATTTTGTAATTTATAACATCAATAGCAGATTTTGTATTTTGATATGAAAAATATTGTTTTATTACCTCTAACATAATCTCTTGCTTTAAATATTGAGTTTTTAGTTTTTGTGATTCATGTAAATTTTTTTTAGATAATTCATTATTTAGTATTTTGTTTCCATCATATAAAATATATGAAGCTTTTAATTCTCCATAAGCTATATCCTCAGGTTCATTACTTAAAACTTTTGAATTATTTTCATAAGCCCCAATTAGATTAAATGTTGGATAATTATCTTTTGTTGCTGATTCATACTGTTTTTTAGCCATCTCTTGTAAAGCTTGTTGTGCTTGATAATTTTCATTTGTTACTTCAATATTACTTAAAAGTTCTTTTAAAGAATTTGCATATAGTGAAGTTGCAATAAAAATTAATACAATGATTTTTTTTAACATTAATGTTTCTCTCTTTATTTTTTATTACAAAAAGAATAGAATAAATTTATGGGAAAAATATGGGAAAAATTTAATAAGGACATTTTTTCTACATTTATTCAAAATACAATATATAAATAAAACCATCCTATAAAGAATAGCTTAAACGACTAGGCTATTTTTTAAGGCGTGCTTTATGGTTTGATTTTTTGAGCATTTTTTGAAATGTTCAAATGATCAAATTTAAAAATAATAATACATTTTGGTCAAAGTTCTATGAAAACTCATTGTTCTCACAAGTGTTAAACTAACAAGTTTACTTTTTATGTTGGATTAGTACTCTATATGGATTATATGCTTGGTTATATTTAAAAAGAGAATAGATAATAGATGCTAATTTTTTAGCAATAATTATCAATGCTTCTTTTTTGGATTTACCAGATGATACTTTGTCTCTAAAAAGTTTATGAAGTTCGTTATTATGTCTAACAGCTGATACTGCTGCCATATAAAGAGCATGTTTAGCTATGGGTATTCCTCTTTTAGCTAAAGTTCCAGTTGATAAAGATTTACCTGATTGATATAAAGTTGGATATAGACCTAAAAAACCTATGAAAGCTTTAGCTGATTCAAATCTTCTAAGGTCTCCACATTCTCCTAATATTGCTGTAACAGTTTTATTAGATACTCCAGGAATTGATTTAAGATTTTCAATATTACTTGAATCATCATCAAGTTGATTGTCTATAAGAATTTGAATTTGTTCTTCAACTTCATCTCTTTCTTGAATATAAAGCTCTAATATCTTAATATTAGTCTTGATCATTAAAGCTCTAGATTCATTTGCACGACCTGTATAAATAGAAGATTTAGCAAGTTCTATAAGATATTTTGCTTTTTCAAGATTAAAGCTATTACCTTTGATATGTCGAAAAATCTTAGTTAGCTTTTCTGGCGTAGCTTTTGAAATATCCATTGCGGTTGGGTAAGATTTAATGATCGCTATTGCAGTTTTGGTAAAGATATTTGGAAATACTTTTTCAATCTCTGGATTAACAGTAGCAACAACAGTTGTTATCTCTCTTTTAATAGTTTTTATTTTATCATCTAATGATTTTTTTAATCGATTTAAAACTTTTAAATTGTGATAATCTTCATTGCTAATATAACTAGCTTTGTATTTACCACTAGCAAGTAATTCAGCAATAACATAAGCATCTATTGAATCATTTTTAATCTTTTTAAGAGTAGAGAAATCTCTATACTTAGAAGTTTGATAAGAATTTAAAAGTATTACTTTATAATCTGCATCAGTAATATAACTATAGAAATTTTCACTAAATGCTCCAGTTGATTCTATACCAATAATAAAGTCATTCATATCTAATGATAGTTCAGCTAATCGTTTGAGTAGTTCTCTTAATCCTAATATATCACTATAAATCCAAAAAGGTTTGCAAGCTAACTCTTTTGCATCATCTAAAATACAAACATAGTGTTTGTCTTTAGCAATATCAACTCCAACATAATACATAATAATCCTCCATAATGTGATAGTTTAAAATCTCATAGCTTCGTGTTATAACAGGTAGAAAATATTTTTCTCCCGAGCATCCTATAGATGATTTAATAAAGCTAACACAAGACGTTTTATATGTAGGTATTTAAATCCTAAAAGGAAAAAAACTTGTTTATTATTAGCCTTTGTGAGAGCTATGAGTTTCATAGAACTTCAATCAATATTTTAAACTTTGATTGATAAATGTATTATACGAAGGTTAAAGATGAATGAGTTTAAAAGTTTAAAGATTTTATATATTGATGATGAAAATTCTATAAGAGAAAATGCTGTTGAATATCTTGAGTTTTATTGTAATAATGTTTATGAAGCAGATAATGGAATAAGTGGCTTTGAAGCTTATGAAAGATTTCAACCTGATATTATAATCAGTGATATAAAAATGCCTAAGCTAAATGGTATTGAAATGGTTAAAAAAATTAGACAAAAAGATAAAAAAACTAAAATTATTCTCGCTACTGCATTTTTAGAAACATCTTATTTATTGGATGCAATAGAATTAGGTCTTATAAAATATTTATTAAAACCAATTACAGCTGATAAACTTTTACCTGTTCTTAAATCTTGTATTGAAGATATTATTGAAGATAAAAGTATATTTTATTTAAATGAGGAGTTCACTTTTGATACTTTAAATAAAACTCTATTTTTAAAAGAGGAACAAATAATTTTAACAAAAAAAGAATTACTATTTTTAGAACTTTTGATTAAAAATAGTAAGAGAGCCGTTAAGTATTGTGAATTTAATAACTACGTATGGCATGGAGATATGACAGAAGATTCGATGCGTTCTATTGTAAAAGATATTAGAAAAAAAACGTTTAAAAATATAGTTAAAAATATTTCTGGAATTGGTTATCAAATAAATGTTTAATCTAATGATAAGAATTCTTATTTTAAATCTCTTTTTTTTTATAAATTTACATGCACAGAATCTTAAAGAACAGATGTTAGAAAAAACTTTTATCTCATTTGATGGGAAAAATTTTATTAAATTTAAACAATTAGATAAAAAAAACTATGAACAAAAATATACTAACTTAGTATTAAAAATAGAAATTGATGAAAAACTTTTAAAAAATGATGTTTATTATATAAAGATATTAAGTACAAAAGATAGTTTTAAAAATAGTAATTACTCTTATGAATTTATAAACAAAGTACCTATTATTAAACTTGAAAATATAAAAAATGATTTAATAATAAATTTTGATTTAGAAAATCAACATCTTTTTTTTGATTTGGAGCTCTTTAATGAGTTTGAATATAAAAATATTTTAAATGAAGAAAAACTTTTATTTGGAATTACTTATGGGATAATATTATGTGCTTTTTTATATAACTTTGTCTTTTTTCTTTATAATAAAGAAAAGATTTTTCTTTATTATTCATTATTACAAGTATCTCTTTTATTTCTTTTAGTACTATGTTCAAAAAATTCTTACATTATTAATTTACTTGATAACAATGGAAATAATATAGATATTTCATTAACTCTTTTATTAAATTTATCAATATTATTATCAATTTTATTTAATATGGAATTTTTAAATACTAAAAAATATACACCAAAAATACATACTTCTTTATGGCTTTTAATTTTTTTAGATTTATTAGATATTTTTTCATTATTAATTACAAATAAATCATTTATTATTGATTATATTCCACCCTATATATTAATCTTTCTTTTGCTTATCTTTGCTTTTTTTGTTTTAAAGCAAGGCTATAAACCAGCATTATTTTATATTATTGGATGGTTTTCTCTATTTATTTTTGTATTTTTATCTCAAAGTAGTTTTTCTGATTATAATGAAAATTATATGTTGCATATTGGCATTCCTTTGGAGTCTTTACTATTTTCATTTGCAATTGGATTCAAAATGAGACAAACCGAATTAGAAAAACAGCAAAATGAAACTATTTTAATAAATAAAAGTAAATTAGCCTCAATGGGAGAAATGATTGGGAATATAGCCCATCAATGGAGACAACCTTTAACACATCTTTCATATATAATTATGAATTTAAAAGCTGCTTATGAAAATGATAAACTTGATAAAAAATATTTAGAAAAAAAAACCGATGAAGCTAATAAGCAGATAGAATTTATGTCTCATACAATAGATGATTTTAGAAACTTTTTTAAGATTTCTAAACAAAAAGAGGAATTTAGTTTAATAGAATGTATAAATGAAAGCATAAATCTTTTAAATGAAAGTTTTAAATCTTTAGATATAAAATTAAATTTTAATTACACTGAAAATTTTAGAATCAGAACTTATAAAGGTGAGTTCGCTCAAGTAATTTTTAATCTTTTAAATAACGCAAAAGATGAATTTATAAAACAAGAGATAAAAGATGCAAAAATTATAATAAATATAATTAAAAAAGAAGAAAATATACTTATAGAAATTATTGATAATGCAGGTGGAATAAGTGAAAAAATAATCAAAAAGATTTTTGAACCTTATTTTACAACAAAAGAAAAAGGCTTAGGTATTGGACTTTATATGAGCAAGGTTATAATTGAAAAAAATATTGGTGGTAAATTAGAAGTTGAAAATACAATAAATGGTGCAAAATTTATAATTTATTTAATAAATTCACAAATTTAAATTATGATATTAAATTATTCTAATAAAAAATCCTTCTACCATTTAAACAATCTACTAAAATAGCTTATATAAACTTTAATTGAAATATTATTTTTCAAGCACTCTTTTTGCATAATCTCTTAATTCACCATTTGGTGAAATATATTTGTATAAAGTTGCTCTTGTGATTTTTAACTCCTTACAAAGTTCAGTAACACTTGTATCTCTATTTTTCATACTAGCTTCTGCAAGTCTTACTTGAGCTTTTGTAAGATTGAATTTTCTTCCACCCATTCTTCCTCTTGCACGAGCTGCAGTAATACCTGCTATTGTTCTTTCTCGAATAAGTTCTCTTTCAAATTCAGCTAATGCTCCAAATATAGAAAATATCATTTTACCTGCAGGTGTTGTTGTATCTATATTTACACCTTGACCACTTAAAACTTTAAATCCTATTTTTCTTTTTGTTAAATCTTCAACAGTTTGAATAAGATGTTTTAAATTTCTTCCAAGCCTATCAAGTTTATATACAACTAATATGTCATCTTCTCTTAAAGCTTTTAGACAATTTTCTAGTCCTGGTCTTGCATCTTTACTTCCAGAAATTTTATCACTATAAATATTTTCTTCTTTTACTCCTGAATTTGTAAGAGCATCAATTTGTAAATCTAAAACTTGTGAATTATCTGATTTTGAAACACGAGCATAACCTATTAACATTTTAAAAATTCCTTTTTGAAAAAATATGTAAATTAAATGAACGTTTAATTTACATTATAAAAACCATACCAAATTATATTGTAAAAATGTAAATTAACTAATATATTATTCAAAGTATATTAAATATATCATAGAATTTAAATAAAATACACTAAAAAGGAGTTTTTTGTACTTTTAGAAATTTTTACAAAAAATTAAGAGAAAATAGTTAATGATTTTATATTAGAATTAGATTTAAGCTATTTTTAAATATTGTTGGAAAAAAAATCCCTTTGTAGGTCTATACCCATCTTTAGATAAAATCTTTAAATGGTTTTCCATGATGGAAAATGAAGAGTATACTTTCCCAAAAACAAAAGAAGAACTATTTAAATTAAAAAGATTAGATCTATGTTGCCTTTGCCATAGAGTTCCAAAAGAGATATCTCAAGTAAAAAATATTAAAAAATTAGTTGTTAATGTCAAAGGAATAGATGGACCTTTACCAAAAGAAATTAAATATTTCAAACACCTTGAAGAACTAATCTTAGGATTATCATATATAAATAAAATACACCCTAATTTGTATAAACTAAAGAAACTAAAAAAGTTAGATTTATCAGGTAATTTTTTTAATGAAATTCCAAAAGGTATTTCAGCTTTAAAAAACCTAGAAGAATTAAATTTAAATTTATACTTTGGAAATTTACCAAATGATATAGTTAAATTAAAAAAATTAAATAGTATGAAATTGGGATTTAACAGTTAGATTTAATTCATTAAATCTTAAATAAAGCAAGTAAAGACAAATCATGAAGCCAAACACTAAATCTTTAATACTATATTAAATAGCCAAACAAATTTTGATAGAAGAACTATAAATATTATATAATATAGACAAAATATGTCGATTTTTTCTAGTATTATTAAAATAAAAAAGGAATACAATGTCAGCAATAAAACTGTCACAATTTTTTCAAAAATATAATTTGACTAATTCTCAAAGTGAACTTGTAAGTAAATTAGAAGCTTTTATAGATGCTCCTAATTCTTCACAAAATATTTTTCTTTTAAAAGGGTATGCAGGTACTGGTAAGACATTTATTACAAAAGGCTTAACTGAATATTTAAAAGAAATACGAAGAACGTTTATTCTTGCAGCTCCTACTGGAAAAGCGGCAAAAGTTATTGCAAATAAAACACAAAATGAAGCATACACTATTCATAAAACTATCTATTCCACAAATGACATAAAGGAATATAAAGAAAATGAAAATGATAAAACTTATAAATTCTATTTCGATCTTAGAGTGAATGAAGATTCCAATAATACTATTTACATTATAGATGAAGCATCAATGATATCTAATATTTATAGTGAACCTGAATTTTTTAGATTTGGTAGTGGGTTTTTATTACAAGATTTATTAAAATATATCAATATAGATTGTAATGACCATAATAAAAAAATCATATTTATAGGAGATAATGCTCAGCTACCTCCTATTGGAATGAATTTTTCTCCTGCATTGGATGCTCAGTATTTAAAACAAACTTTTAATCTATTAGTTAATGATTATGAACTTACAGAAGTAGTTAGACAAAAATCTGATAGTGGTATTTTAAAAAATACTGTGCCCATCAGAAAATCACTTGACAATCAAACATTCAATCAATTAGATATCGATACAAATTATAATGATGTAGCTCATATAGCTCACGAGGATTTTTTAAATACTTATTTAATGCAATGCAATAATAGAATTGATCAAGATACAATTGTTATTGCTTTTTCAAATGCATCAGTTAAAGAGTATAACGATAAAATCAGAGAATATTTTTTTCCAGGCAATACAAATAATATTACAGTAAATGATAAAGTATTGGTTGTTTCAAATAATGCAAACTATGAAATCTTTATTTCTAACGGTGACTTTGGAATTATTCAAGAAGTATCTTATAAACCTGAAGTAAAACATATTGTTACAAAAAATGGAATAATTAATGAAACCTTATATTTTAGGGATGTTACAATTCTATTTCATGATATCAATGGAGTACCACACTCTATAAAATCTAAAATTATAGAAAACCTTCTTTACTCAGACAAATCAAACCTTAGTTCAAACCAACATAAAGCATTGTATGTTGATTTTGTGATGAGAAATCCACATTTAAAATCAAATACTAAAGAATGGAAAGATGCATTAAAAAAAGATCCTTATTTTAATGCTTTAAAAATAAAGTTTGGATATGCAATTACTTGTCATAAAGCCCAAGGTAGTGAATGGAAAAATGTATTTTTAAATTGCAAAACTCATCAAAGTGTATTAAGTCAAAGCTATTTTAGATGGATATATACAGCAATAACAAGAAGTTCTGAAAAACTGTTTACACTTGATGAACCTCATTTTTCACCATTTACTAAAATGCAACAATATAATTCTCCTGTACTACAACCTATTGAAACAAAAGAAATAAATGATAGCACTAATAATGAATTCTCAGCACAAATTACTTTACCAGAATTTATAGAAGATGCAATTTATTCTGAAACCAAAAAATTATTAGATCAAAGTGATATAAAAATTACAGATACAATTCATAATCAATATTGTGAACAGTACACACTTGAATACAACAATGAAATATGTAGAATTAAATTTATCTATAATAGTAAAAATAAAATTACTAAAGTATCTGCAATTGAAACAAATACTCTTGCAAAACTTGCTGAGATTTTACTAAAGTCTCTAGAAAATAAAACACTATTTTTGGCTAATATGGCAGAGGATAAAAAACATTTTGTATTTGCTGAAAATTTTTTAGAAGAATATTATAATGCTATTTTAAATACAATCAGCAATTATGATATTGAAATCATACAAATAGAGCATTTTAATTATTTAGAAAGATATACATTTAAACAAAATAATGAAGTTTCCATTATAGATTTTTACTACAACGGTAAAAAACAATTTACTCGTTCACAACCACAAAGTAATTCATCAATTGAATTAAGTAAATTGATATTATCTCTTTTAAATTAGTTGGTTAAAATGTCTGAAATTGAAGAATATACAACTAAAAAAGTTTTTGAACTTAGAAAAAATAAACAGTTAAGCGATGCATATAAAATAGCTTCGCATCTCTTTAAGAATGATCCAAATGATGAATGGACTCAAAAAGCTTATGCTTGGGTACTAATTGATATTATTAAAATTGAATCAACTAAAAACTTGGAGTTAGCAAAAAACTTTTTTAATCAATTGAATTCTATAAACTTTGTAACGCATGATGATATTTTGACTAAGCAAATTGAACTATTAAAGCCAAAACTAGACTCTGCCTATTCACATATACAACAAGCTGAACAACTAAGTAAAAATGGAAAACACCAAGAAGCATTAAATATATTTCAAAATATTAAGCAATCAGGTAATTTAAGTATTAATCATCATGAGTCATACGGATGGATTTTGTACAGGTATGTTAAAGCATTTGAAAATACTCTAACTATTGATGCTCTTAAAAAAATATTATTTGAATATTTAAATCTAAAAAATGAAAGACCCTCTTTATTACATTCAATGATATTGCAAATTGCAGTTCATTATGCATCTACACATAAAGATTTTGATATTTTCAAATTTTTTCAAATTTGGAATCCTAAATATTTACAAAAAGACGATATTAGAAAGCAATATAATGAAGGTAAAGAGTTTCCATCTTTACTAAGTAGGCTTCTCAAAGTAATTATTAACAATCAGACACCGTATGATATTAACTATTTAATCCATGAAATTAAAAATGAAAATCTTATTATAGAGAGTATTAGAGAAACATTTTTTTGGAAGATATTTCAAGCTCACAAAGATAATCAGATAAATTTTATGTGGAGTGTTTTAAATTATTATGTAAATACATATTCTAATTATGGACCATCTCACTGGCACTCTGAAATTTTAAAGCTTGCAGAAAGATATATGATAGAGGATAACCAATGGAGATTTTATGAGTTTATTAAAAATTGGAATATTCAAAACTTTACGAATGAAGACTGGAGGGAGGAAATTAATGGAGAATATACCAACAAGTCACTTGCATTAAAATCTCTAAAAAAACTATTTGATATTGTCAGATCATCAAATAAAGATCAAGAAGATATTGGTTGGATAATTAATTTATATCAATATGCTCTAAAAAAACTAGAAAATGACATTTGGTTACTAAGGGAATATGCAATATTACTTAATAAAACAAATAAAATAGATGAAGCTATTCAAATTTACAAAAGTATTATTTTAGAATTGAGTGATCAAGCATACGCATGGCATGAATTTTCAAATATTATCAAAAATAGAAATAAATACCTATCTATTTCTATGTTATGCAAAGCTATTACTATTCAACCCAATGAGGATTTTTTGGGAGAGATTAGACTCGATTTAGCAGAATTATTATTAGATAGTGGACAATTAAATGAAGGACTTGTTGAATTAACTAAATACAGAAATCATAGAGAAGAAAAAGGATGGAAAATTACAGAAAAATTTCATATACTATTTTCTAAAGTTTCAAATATCGAATCTTCTTCATTAGACAATAAAACTTTTTATGAATCTTCTAAATCAGAAGCAGAAGAATATATCTTATCTAATATTCCTTCGACTTATGTAGTTTTATATGAAACTTTTAAAAATAAGGAAGGAAAAGAGAGATTAATTTTTACAGATTTTAAAAATGTTGAATTTGTTACTAATAGAAAAAAATCTAAATCTCTTGTTAATGCAATAAAGAATGATGTTTTCGAAGTTAAATTGCATTATGACAATGCAAATAAAAGATATTTAGTTTTAAAAATAGAAAAGTCACTTCATAAAATAGATGAAATAATTAATAGTGCACAAGAAGAAATAGCCATAGTTGACCATATAAATACTCAAAAGAAATTATTTCATTATGTTATAAATTCTAGGCAAGATGGAGTTATTCACTTTGATCAAACTGACTTGAGGCCTAATATTGGTGATTTCATAAAAATAAAGTATTACTCATCTAATGATAAAAATAGCAGTAAAACAAAAATTAATATCTTAAAAGTAGAGCTTACAGATAAAATCGATAATTCTTTGTTAAAAGATGTTTCGGGAGAATTACAAGTAAAACATAATTCTAATGGTTTTTTTGGATTTATAAAGGACTATTACATTCCAGAAAATTTATTAATTTTAAATAATATTGATAAGGTTTGCTCTGCAAAAGCAAATGCTAAAATTTTATTTAATGGAAAAAAATGGGTTGCTTATGAATTAAATAATGTAACTTTAGTGGAAAATAACCAAACTCTTGAAGAAGAAGAGTTTGATTATTTGGATGATATTTAAAATTAACGATTATTTAAAAGTTAAAATAACCTCTAAGTCTTAAATATATTAGTAAAGAACTAAAATCAAATTATAATGTTATTAGTTACACTTAAAGTTAAAAACGATTTTATTTCTAGATCTTGAATAAAAGTATTTATCATATATGAGTTAAATTCTTATATTTAATTACTAAAATTAATAATATTATCTAAATAAGAAATAATTATTTAATCATAATGATAATATAAATTATATATTAATATAAAATTTATTCAGATTAGCAACATTGAAAATTTTGTTATTTATGTTTAGATATCAAATATTTACTATTTCAATTAAGAAAGAGTAGAAGTAAAATAAGAAAACTAAAAGTAAAGTGTTTGATTATAAATCAAAATTTTTCAATAAATAAGTCCTTATTGATGTAACACCTCAAGAGAAAATATAACTTAACCAACAGATAGAGAATCTGAATTAAATTAAAATTGAAATAAATTGGTATTTAGGAATACTTTAGCTTAATTCCTAGATGGTCTATTTGTTTAAATTTGATTCTAAAAGTGCAATGCGTGGAATGAAAAAGATTCTGGAGATTTACATAAGCAATCATAATAGCTAAAAAATATATTTAGTCAAAAGACTCATTTTTAATAATAGAAAGGCTTTATTAAAATCAATTCCATAGTATTCGAATTAAATTAAAACTATAAAATCTTTTTTATTTATACACTATTATTACTATAATAGTGTATAATATGAAAAAATATGTAGTTTTTAGGAGGTTTTTGTGAAAAATGAAACTTTTGCTTTAGAAATAGAACGATTTTTCGGGCATTTTGTAAATGAGTTAAAACTTACTAATAAATCAAAATATACAATCATCTCTTACAACACTACAATAAAAAGTTTTATTGCATTTATTAGAGAGTATGAAAAATCTATTTCATTTGAAAATTTAAAGAAAATAGACATTATGAATTTTTTAGAGTATAAAAATCAGATGTTAGAAAAACATAGTGAATTAGAAATGAGTAGTAAAAAATTATACATTACTCATTTAAAAACATTTTTTACATTTATAAATGAAAATCTTGATATTGATATAAAATTATCTACTATATTTAAAATAAATATTAAACTTCAAAAAAGAACTCCAAAAGGAGTAGAGAAAGATGATGTAAAAATATTAGAAAAGTATTTAGCTAATTTAAATTTTAATAGCTTTATAGATATTAGATCATCTTTGATATTAAAAATACTTCTTTACACTGGTGCTAGAAGAGGAGAGTTAGAAGTTTTACAAACAAAAAACTTCATTGAAGATGAAGAGTTGTATGTTATACATACAATTGGTAAAGGTGATAAAGAAAGAACTCTATATATCCCTAAAGTTTATATTCAGAAAGAATTATTGTATTACATTAATAATGGTATAAACTATATAGCTTCAACAAAATCAGGTAAAACAATGGATGGTTCTCAAATATATAGATTTTTAAATAAAATTTATAAAAAAATTGGTATTAAATATTCAGGCGCTCATATACTAAGACATACTTTTGCAAAATCAATGATAGCTAAAGATGTAAATATTGTAACAGTTAAAGAGTTACTAGGACATGCAAGTATTCAAACAACAATGATATATACAAATCCAAATCAAAAAGAGGTTCAAAAAGCTTATTTGAATGCTATAAAGTATTAGGAATAAACTAGTAAGCTTAAACCCTTAAAATTAAATATAAATTAGAAAGAAATATAAATGGATCCAAAAAAAAGAATAAATGTAAAAGCAGGACTAAAAGTAAATATAGTTTTAAAAGCTGATCAAAGAACTAATAAATTAACTCAAGGAATAGTAAAAGATGTTTTAACAAACTCACCATCTCATCCACATGGTATAAAAGTAAGATTACAAGATGGGCAAGTAGGGCGAGTGCAAGAGATATTGTAGATTTTTTATTTAAACGAAACCAATTGAGATAAAAAACTTTATTTTTATTAATTATAAGTTTTATTAGGGGTTAGAAATTTCTTATAATAAAAACTCAACAATATAAAATTTAAAAATATATAATTAAAGGAATAATAACAAACTTTAAAGCTTATTGTTTTTCTAAAAAAAATTTGGATTTAAAACTTTCTGTGTGTAAAAATTTACCATATAAAACTTCATTAAAGTCAAATTTATTCTCTCTTCCTTTCTCAAGACTTGATATTATTATTTTATTAGATAGACACCGATTTTCTAATAGTAAGAAGTCCTTAGTTCGAAAATTATCTCATTGTTTCTCATTATTTCAAATCCTTCTTCCATACATCCATTATTAGAGTCAGATATTTTAGTAACTCTTGTGTATTTATATATTTTATCCTCATTTCCTAATTTTGATTTTATATCTATCCAACGATAATTTAGAAAACCAAATACAACTGGTTTGTCTCCAAAGCTTGGGTCTGTTACCATGTTTTCATTTTCTACTCTTTCTAATGAATATAATTCTCTTGTGTGTACAACATTAATTTCAATTACTTTCTGTTTTAACACACGATATCGAAGAAAATTAGTAAAATTATTTATCAATCTTTTGAAAAATTTCATATTATAAATTCTCCTTTTTTTGCACAACATTCTCTATCATTTTATAGCCACCTGATTTAATTCACTTTGTAATTTGTTTAATATTTTGTTCTTTTGTTCCGTTAACACTTTCGAGGATACAAAAAATTATAACTTAATTAACTCAACTTTCGCACATAAAAAATCATCAATTTCTCATGTGTAAAAGCTTTCTAAAGCCCATAAATAGACACTTTTTGATATAATTTCATCACCACAAATCAATTATAAAAGGTATTTTTATGGGTATTGACAATTTTATCCAAACTGCTATGAACAATGTATTAAAAAATCCTATTCTTTCTATTTTAAGAGATATAAATTTTAGTTCTATTTTAAAACAGAGTAATTTTATAAAAAGAGATATTGGAAAATCTCCATATCTAGTTATTTTACATTTTCTGTATATGTTTGTAATAAATAGAAAAATTTCTAGTTTTATGAAATATAGTAATGATAGTTTTCTCAAAGAGAGTGCAAGCACAAGAAAAAAGATGTATATTACAGACTTTTAAAAGATAATCGATATAACTGGAGAAAATTACTATTACTGACATCTGTAAAATTAATTTGTAAATTACATAAACTTCAAAAAACAACTGATACAAAAGTATTGATTATAGATGATACTGTTGAAATTAAAAGAGGTAAATTTATAGAAGGTAGTTGTAAAAATCTTTGGAGCAATAAAGAACATAGAACTGTAAAAGGTTTGAATATTGTATCACTCAATTATAGTGATTGTTATACTGATATGATGTTAGATTTTTCTATTAACTACAACAAAAATCAAATTGTAAATGTTAATGAAAACTATTTTCATCATAAAAGTAATGCTTATAAAAGAAGAGTTGAAGGTAATGATGGTAAAAATATTTTAGCTCTACATATGATTCAAAGAGTTTTAAAATCTGGAATATATGTAGATTATTTACTAGTTGATAGTTGGTATGCTAAACCAAATTTTATAAATGAAGTAAAAGAAAATGGTATTGATGTAATTGCAAGATTATCAAAATCAAATAGAATTTGGCAATTTACAGGAAAATATAATACGCTTGAAAGCTTGTATATTCAAACAAATAAAACCAAAACTTTAAAACTTGGTAACTATAACTCTATTAAATACACTTATGTTTCAACTACAACTACACATAAAACACTTGGAAGAGTAAAAATTGTATTTATTAAAACCAAAGATAATCTTATTCCAATAATATCAACAAATACAAATTTATCTGATATTGAAATTATCAATACTTATAAAAAAAGATGGAACATAGAACAAGGATATAAAGATTTAAGAGAGTATTTTCAATTTGGAAAAGAAGAAAATAGAATCTATGAAGCAATTATTGCTAGAATAACTCTATCGTTTTTAGCTTATAATCTTACAAGCTATATTAATAGAGTTCAAAATGAACCACAAACCTTAGGTAATCTTTTTAGAGATTTAGAATGCCAGCTTGAAACTCTAGCAATATCTATGGAATTATTTGTAAAAATCCTAGAACAAATAATAGAATCTCAAGAAATTGTCAAGAGAAATAAAGATTTAGAACAAATCATTCATATGCTCAGAGTTCACACTAAAAAACAGCTCGGTTTTATGTGCGAAAGTTGAGTTAATTAACTTTCTAAACGTAACATTTTTTCTTCAAAATGCTCTTTGAACCAACCATTTACTAAACTCATCTCTTTATCTTGAAGATCTTGATTATATTTACTTTTAGATTGAAATATTTTATTATCTTGTATTTCAACTGCAAATTTAATTACATTATCTTTGAAAAAACCATATACTATTGTTTCTTTCTCTTTAATGATTCTGCAATATCCTGATAGGCAATTTTGAAGTTTATTTGACCAATCATATAGTTCTATTCCATTCATTGGTAATCTAATATCATAATCTAAGATATCTACACAAGCTTTTAGAAATTTATCTTCAAATTCAAATGTTGTATCAAAATCTATTTTATTCATTAGCATTTGATGATATTGAATAATATCATGGTGAATATTACCTTTGTTACATTTACTTAATATTAAATCATCAGCATCATTAGCAATTTCATAAAACATTGAAACAGAATCATGTAACCAAAATAACTCTGAGTCTTGATATGATATAAAAAGTTTTTCAATTTGCTTATCCCTAAAATATTTAGTTAAAAATTTTATAAATTGATATAAGTTCATTGGATAATTTGTATAAGACATATATAAATTAAAATCTAATGTAATCATTCTATTTAAAACATTTATATCTTTTATACTTCTAGAAATAGAATAAATATAAATAAAATTATAGAAATTATATTCTCTCATTTGAAATTTATAATTATCAAATACTAATTTTTTCAATGATTTTTCTTTTCTATAATTCATCACAAAATCTAATGCTTGAATTATAGTAAGCTTCTCATCTTTAGGTAAGATATCTACATTTTTCCATTTATAAAAATCTAAATCTAGAAGATTATTATATTTCACAAAATAGCAATACTCATCTAAATTAGATGTTTTTAATGCAACTTTAGAGTTAAATGTATATTTACAATTTTGTAACTCTTTTAAAATAGCTCTTTTATACTCTTTTAAATAAAAATTTCTATTAATCAAATCTTCTTGGGAAACATATTTATCAAACATTATTTCTTTTTCAGTTAATTCACCACTTAAATTAAAATTAGTGTGTAACTGTCCTGTATAGTTACCAAATTGATCAATATTAAATTCATAAACATCTTTATAAATATAAACTATTTCATTTCTTGCTAAATCTATTGTTGTTGGAATTTTAATTTGAAAAGCAGCTCTTATTATCTTATTATTTTCATCATAATATATATTTGGTTTTAAATATAAAATATAATCTTCTTTGAATAACTCATAAATTGGTTCATACCAAGTAGAATTATTATTATAAAAATTTGCATCATAAAACTCATTATTATCACAATGTTTACAACTATAATTTTCTAAATTAGTATATTGATCTTTGATTATAATTTCATTATGACCACAACTACAAACAAAGCAATCTAGTTCATAAGGAAGATCTATTTGTGAAAATAGATTTCTAACATTGTTAATATTTTTATTTAAGTGCCATGATAAAGTATTCAAATGTTTATTTCTTTTATTTTTAGTTAATTATATTTTAAACTCTTCGTAATTTATATATTAAATATTTTTTGATAGATATTTAATCATAGTTAATTCATCTTTTGCAATTGCAAAATGTCCACTTGAATGAACAAATTCCATATTATTATCTTGTTTTAATGGATTTCCATTTAATTCAAAAGAACCAACAGTTTTTGAAGGTACTTTTACTTTCCAAGTTCTATCATCTTCATCTTCCCATACAACAGCTTTAACAAATGGCATAGTTATTCCATTTATATAACTTGTCCAATAAGGTGTAAATTCACTTAATTCAATAATTTCTGGATTACGATTAAAATTAAAAGAATTATTTATAATCTCTTTTGCTTTTATCATACCCTCTTCCATATCTTTCATTGATAATATTATATTTTTTGAAAAATTTACTGCTTGATAAAATTGTTCATCTTGTTCTTTTGAGCTTGGATTTCTTGTATTGTAGCATTTAATTAAAGATGAATATTCAAATGGTTTTGCTTTTTCAATACCAACATCATTTCTATCTACTAAATCAATAAGTTTAGATAATTTTGGATATTCTTCATTCAATCCTATATAATCCCAAATTAATCCAGCTGAACTCTTTCCACCTTTATATTGATGATGATCAAAATATTTTATTCCATCAAATTTTTTACCAATATCTATAACAAAATCATATTTAGAAAAATCTTTACAATCATGCTCTACTCTTTCCACTTCTATTTCAAAATCAGTGAAAACTTCTAAAAGTGCAATGGCTGTTATTTCATCTGCATGAAACATTTTATTATGTGTTGCTATTAATTTTTTCATTTTATATAACCTTTGATGTAATCTTAGTTGGATTATATAAACTACTTAAGACATATTCTGTCTAAAAATAAAAAATATACCTTGTTTAAATTATGATTTACAGTTTTGATTTATTTTGAACTATTTAATAGAATTATCTTTTATTTTTATTTATTATCTTAACTATTTGTAAAAAAATTTTAATCATATAGTGCTGTTTTATAAAATTCCATTGTAAATTCATTACATTTTGGGCATTTATAATAACCATAAATATCAAATTTTGGTAACTCAACTCTTTCTTTTTTTCCAAGAAGTTTTGAAAAAAATGATAACTTTTGTTTTGGTGGTTCTGGTTCTTTATTTAATTTGTGTTCACTATATATAACTACATTTTTAGAAGAACAGCTTGGACAACATAAATTTGGATCTTTATAATTACCTTGGAAAAAATCATTACATTCATTACAAGAATATGGATATCCTTCAAATACCTTATGATTCGTCATTCCACATTCAATTTTTATACCTTTCTTTATAAAATCACATTTATTACATTTTGCAGTAATTATTGAACCCATTAAAATCCTTTTATATAATTATCGTATTATAACATAACTAAAAAATTATGCATTTTGAAAATTTTTATTTATAAATCATTTTATCAACAAAGCAAAATATATACTAATATAGCATTGTTAATAAATATTCTATAATCAATTAATAAAACTCTATATCATCATAGAAATCAATTATTAGATCTTTTTCAGAAATTTTATTTTTTTTAAAATCATAAATTATGTAATTTGAATTTGTATTTTTTATCTCATAAATTGCTCTAGAAAATTTCTTTATGTTGTCATACTCTATATTATTCTTTTCACAATTCTCTCTTACAAATTGATCTAATTGAAATAAAAGCTTATGATCATTAATATTTGAAAAAAAACTAATCCAACCATACTTCTTATTTTCAATTATACAGCCTGTTATTTTTAAATTCAATCTCGTAATAAAATAATCCTTTGAATATATTCTTTCATTTTTATACAATGTAAATAATTTACTTATATTTGTGTACATTTTTTGAACTGAGCTATTTCTAACACTAATTAGCTCATTTTCAAATTTATAGCCTAAAAATTCATATAAATCTTCTTTATTACCATATGTAGATTTATTTGAATTTTCTTCAAATTTATGAATTGTTAGCTTTAAATCTCTAAAATCTGATTCTAAATTAATCATTATATTTTCTAAGTGATCTTTATTACATAAAATCAATATATCATCAACATATCTAAAAAACTTCAATTTATTATTGTTATTATATTTTACTTCTAAATCATTTACATAAATTTCTGCAAGAAGTCCTGAAATAGACAATCCTTGTGGAACACCAACATTGTTGTTATATTTTATTCTTTCTTTATTAGAAGTTTTTTCATCTACAGTTGTTTGTTTTATAGCTTTAGTAATTAAATTTAAGATATTCTCATCAAATATTTTAGTTTTTAATTTTTCTAATAATATTTCATGATTTATAGATGGGAAAAAATTTACAATATCTACTTTTATAAAAGCATTAAAATTTTGTCTTTGTTTTATTACTTCATTTACTATAATATTTGCATGTGATTTTGAAGTTAAATTTTCTTTAAAACTATTTGATATCTCATTAAATAAATACTTTAAAACTATTTTATCTCTTAGTGTAGGTATTGATATTTCTCTAGTTTTATTTATAGATTTTATTAGAAGTTTTTGTTTATAAAATGAAAAATCATAACTATTATTTTCTATTTTTCGTTTAATTATTGATATTTCATCATCTATAATCTCATCAAGTTTTTGTTTTGAAATACCGTCAATTCCTGTACTTTGATTTGATTTTAGATTTGAATATATTTTATATAACTTATTTTCCATTTTTAAACCTTGTAAACTAAATTTATGTAGCCCAAAACTTTGCTTTGAAACCCTACACTTAAGTAGAATTATTAGTAATTTTAATGTGAAATACCTTTTTATAAAAAAGATCTACTACAATATTGTAGTAAGGCTACTAATGGAATTTTATTTAATATTATAGACATATTATGTTTATAATTTAATATAATCATAAACTAATACTCATTTTATAAATATTAGTTTATGTAAATAGATAATTGTTGAAACAAAATTAATGATTAATTCACAAATTATTTTAGGGTTTAAATCTTCATTTTGTAGATTTACTTTTTGCTGTTGAAGTGGTGATTTTACTCTTTTGATTTCTACATTACTATTTTTAATTTGATTTTTCTTCAAAATTAAATCTGCTATTTGTCTATTTGCTTCATTTATAAAATCTTCATCTCCATATGGTTCTATATTTTCAAGTTTCCAATCTTTTGCAAGTGCTATTTGTATCATTATTTTTACTTGTTCTTCTATATTTGTTCTATTTTTAACAGATACAATTTCTTCTCCTTTATCTATTATTTTAATATTTTTGGAAAAATTACTAACAATTACTGAGAAAAATAATTTAATTTTATCAATTTTAATAAGTTAATTCAAATAAATAGCTATATAGTAATAGTTTGGCAAGTTTGGAAGTTTGGCAAAATAAATTTAATATATAAAATAAATCTTAAAAAACTACTCTGTAACAACTGGATTGTATATTTTATTTTAAATAAAGACTCTTCCCAGTTGTTTGCTCATTTTTTAAGTAAACTTAAAAAATCGAGCCTTTGAATTTAAATTAAAAAATAATAGTATAGTGACAAAATTAAGTAGAATATTTTTAATTTAACTATTTATCTTTTAATATTTCACTTATAAGTTGAGACAAATCAGGACTATTTAACTTAGTTTGATACTCTACATTTACACCCATTTCACGCAATTTTTTGAAAAATGCTTCAGCACTTTTGATTTGAAGTTTTTCTTTTGTGCTTATATCATCAAATTTATCATATCCTTTAGTTTCTACTACAAAATATAATTCTTTTCCATTACCTATTTCTATTACATAACCAAAATCAGGATTATAATGCCTTCCATGTGCTGTTGGAATATTTACTTTTGGTAATTTTCCAAAAACTGTAATTCTTTTGTCGCTAGATTCATCAATAGCAATTTTTTCTGCTCCACTATCAACCTCCATAAAGTCTTCATCATAGATTGACAAATCTCTTATATTCTTAGATTTAATTTTATATGTTTCTGTACCTAAACTTCCCTCAGGTATAAACTCTTTTAAATTTCCATTCTTATCTGTTAAAGATGTATTACAAGTTTTTATTTCTTTTAAATCATAAGATATTTTATTTATAATAACTTCATAAATTGAACTTACTAATTGTTCTTCTATTTTTTTAAGTGCTAAATTTTCATTTTGATATATTAAATCAAATTTTTCTTTTTTTATACCATGTAATATTTTTGCAACTGTTTGCATACTTAATTTAGTACTATTAGAAACTGCTTTTACAAACTCATATAGTGTAAAAATAGAATGTGTTTCAACACTGATAGTTTCTTTTTCACTATCATGTTTATCTTTATCTTCAATATTTTTATCTCTTTTAACAATAATATCTTGTCCACTTATCAAAAAATTTTCATTTATTTTTTTTATTGCTGTTTCAATTAAAATATCACTATTTATGTCATATTTTACAACTGCATCATAATTTAAGTTATTCCATAAAGTTTTAAACTTTTGGAAATTTTCTTTATGAATTTTTATTTTTCCTTTTTCTTTTTTATCACTTCTATCTTTTGCTTTTATTCTGTTTGTTGTTTTAAAGAAACTATCAAAATACTCTTTTAATTTACTATTATCACAACCTTTTATATCTAAAGATTCTAATTCTTTTGATCTTGTTGAATAATCTTCTTTTGATATGATTATCTCACTCATATCATTCTCATCTATTGAAATAAAGCCTATTTCATCAAGTTTATCAAGTAATTTTACTGCTGTTCTTGAAGTTGTAGCAATATGATTTTCTACCATAATATCTTCGTTAAATAGTTTCGATACTTGCTTAATACTGTTTTCACTTATCTCTTTTTGTATTGAAGTTACAAAATTTTCTTCAGTTGATGGAATAACAACAAAAAGTTCATTTACAAAATCAAAATTACTATCATCTTTTGTAATTCTTTTTCCATCTTGATTTACTGCAAGTCTTAATCCTCTACCTATTTGTTGCAATTTAGATATTTTAGAATTACTAGGAGCTAATTTACAAAGTGTCATTACATTTGGATTATCCCATCCTTCTTGTAAAGCCCATTGAGAAAATATAAATCTAAGATCACTATCAAAACTTAATAATTCTTCTTTTTTATTTAAAATTAGCTCAATAGCTTCTGCTTCATCTCCCTCTTTTTTAGATTTTGCAAAATATCCACTGTGTACTTCTTTTACAGAATCTTTTGTTTTCAAAAGATATTTTTTATAATCTTCATCTAAATTATCTTTTTTTAAAACTTGTTCTAAATTTTTTAAATATAAAGTTTCAAAAAGAAGTGCTAACTTTCCATTAATCCCATCTTCAGTCAAATATTTATCAACTCTATCTATAAAAAACAGACAAAGTGATTTGATATTCAGTTTAAATAATTCTTCTTCTCTTTCAAAATGATTTTTTATAGCTGTATCAACAATAGCTTTTTGCACTTCATCAAGAAGCACACCATAGCTCTCACTCTCTCCAAGAAGTATTGAAATACCATTTGTGAATATCACTTCACTTTTAGTAATTTTTTCAACTACATAACTAGTTAGATATTCAATCCCTACTTTTTCTCCTAAGTTCTCACCATGCTTTAATTCAGTAGGTTTTGTTTTAGAATTAATATCTTTATACTCTATTTTTGCTACATAATCTTTTTGGTTAGCCCCTTTTACTTCTTTAAGCCTAATCGTATGATTATCTACATTTTCATTTCCCACAGTATCGACTGTTATAGCCTTTACAAGTCCCCTACTAAAGGCATCTACACTATCAAGTGTATATATGAGATTTTTATACTCATCACCTTTAAAAGTTGCACCAAACCTTAATGTAAAAAGTGCATTAAACTCTTTTAGATATTTTGCTGTTTGTTTTCCCTCAAATCTATGTGGTTCATCTATAATTATTACAGGTCTTAAATGTCCTATTGCTTGCATATAACTTCGAGAACGACCAATAAGAGTTTGTTCTATTTTATTTTTATTAATACTATTTGTTGCTTTGTTAAATGATTGATAAGTCGATACCAAAACAGAGATATTTTGACTACTTGCATTTATATAATTTAAAACAGTTTTTTCACTATAGTTATAAACTGATATTTGTTTACCGTACTCTTTTGTAAAAAATTCTTTTGTAATATTGATATTTTTAATAGTACCTTGTCGAATTGGATTTGAAGGCACTAAGATTATAAACTTACAAAGTCCATAATCTCTATTTAGCCTATATATTGACTCTAAAAATGTAAAAGTTTTTCCAGTACCTGTTTCCATTAAAGTATCTATAACAAGCTCATCTTTGATAGAGATATCGCCAATATCTACTTTATTTATTTCTCTAACTTTTGTAATATTATTTACTAATATACTTTTTGAAGCTTGTAAATCAAAAGATGGATTACTTTTCTTATTATCATTTGGTTTAAATGCTATATTTTTGAATACATCACTGATACTATTTACTGCAAGTTCTTGATAATCAAGTCTGTCAAATTTTATTTTTAGCATTATTTTTTCTCTTTTACCATTTTTGCAATATTCTCTAAGGCTTTTATATTTTCTATAAACCCTTGTTCTTCTTTTTGAGCTCTTCTTTGTGCAGAAAATATTTTATATTCATCTTTAGCTTTTTTATCTGCTTCTTTTTTTGAAACTTGTCCAAAATTTTGTAAAACATCTCTTTCATTAAACTCTAAAAATGCATCTAATTTATTTTCCCAATCATTTAAAAACACTTGTTGTTTTCTTTTAGCTTGATCTTCTGCATAATCCAACCACATTACAACTATACGATTAAGTTCTTCAATCTCTTTTTCACTTAGATAATTTTTAGCCACTGTTATATCTGTACTTTTTATACTATCTGTAGAAAGAGTTGTAATACCCATATTTGGTAAACTAGCATTTGCTCTTTGAGAAATAATTTCAGCTGCTGTTAATTTTGTAATAGCAAAATGAAGTTTATTTTGTATATGCTGAAAAAATCGTGTTGTTTCACTCCATGAAGGATCATAATCACTAGCAAGTGCAAATATCTCTTTCACTCGCAAGTATACTCTTCTCTCACTAGCCCTTATATCTCTAATTCGCTCTATCATCTCTTCAAAATAATCAGGAACCAAAGAATTTGCTACAGGAGGATTTTTAAGCCTTTCATCATCCATTGCAAAACCTTTTACAACATACTCTTTTAGTATATTATTTGCCCATTTTCTAAATTGTACACCTGTTCTACTTCGTACTTTAAATCCAAGAGCAATTATCATATCTAGATTATAATATTTCACATCAGTTGATTGAGTTTTTCCCTCTATTGCACCATGCTGAGTGGTTGTTCGGTAATTCCGAACAACCACTTTTTCATCTAGTTCTTCATCTTCAAAAATAGTTTTAATATGTTCACTTATAGTTGATTTAGATTTTCCAAAGAGTTCACAAAGTTGCTTTTGGTTTAACCACAAAGTCTCATTTTCAAGTTTTACATCAAGTTTTGTTTTCCCATCTTCACTTGAATAGATAATAATATTTAGATTTTCTTCCATATCTATCCTCTAAATCTTAGTTTATCACTCTTGATACCAAGTTTTGATATATTACTTTCTATTTCAAGAGTAAACTTATCATTGCTAATATTTGGAGAATACACAGTGATATATTCACACTCTTTTTTATCTTTTAAAGCTTCAACCAATTCATCAGAAGTTATATCACCAAGAATAAAAGCTACATTTGACGCTAAATAAAGTTTATCTTTAATAAGCTCTTGATGTTTTGTACTAAGTGGTAAAGCTTCTGCTACAAATAGATTATAAAGTATCTCTTCATTTGATGAAATATCAGGTTTTTCCATCATCACTAATAAATCTTCTTGATTTACCTCTTCTAGTGATTTTTGGTAAATTTTTTGTTTTTGGTCTTCCACTATTTCAAAAGTTCTAAAACCTATATCACCTTTTGCTAACTGTTCTCCTGCTTTATCTATTCTTGCTTTTGTAATATCAAATATTGTTTCATACCCAGCTTTTTTAGCTTCACTATTTTCAGGTGTCCCTTCTGCCCATTGAACACAAATATATTTACGATTTCCATTATCTTGAGCATTTAAATCCATTACTGCATGTGCAGTTGTTCCACTTCCTGCGAAAAAGTCTAGAATAAGGTCATTTTTTGTAGCTAATTGCAAAAATTTTGAAATTAAACCTATTGGTTTAGGTGTATCAAATAAATTATTATTCATTAACTTTTTTAAATTTTCTTTCGCAAGTTGTGTTGAACCAACATCATCAGCTAATAAAAGAGATGAAGATAAAACACCTTCCTTAACTTCAGATAAAAACTTTTTTAACCTAGGAACATTTTTCCCATCTTTACCAAACCATAATCTGTTATCATTGTATGCTTTTATTAAACTATCTTTAGATAATCTAGGGTATGTACCTTTTACAGGCTCCCATTGAACACCATTATCAAATTCAATACTATATGTATTTGAGCCACTTTTAGCCTGTAGTGCCACACTTGTCCACAATCCTCTAGGATCATTATCAGGATTTTGATACCTTTTTAGTTGTTCTTCTGTTCTTTCTAATAAATTAAATCTAAATATATTAAAATTCTTTGCATATACTAAAATATACTCATGATTAATTGACATATGTGTAGCATCATTTTGTACAACATTCTTTTTATTCCAAATATATTCTCCTACAAAATTATCATCACCATAAATTTCATCACATAGAAGTTTTAACTGTGCATTTTCATTATCATCAATCGATATAAAAATAACTCCATCATCTTTGAGAAAATCTTTTGCCAATAAAAGTCTAGGATACATAAAACTAAGCCAACCACTATGTGTTTTAGCTCCTTGAATATTTTCAATATAGTCTATATATTCTTTATCATATCCAAGCTCTTCAAGTGTTTGTTCAGTTGAAGTTGTGAAATCATCATTGTAAACAAAGCCATCATTTTTAGTATTATAAGGTGGGTCGATATATATCATTTTGATAGATTCATAATAGTTTTGTCTAAGTATTTTTAGAGCATCAAGATTATCCCCTTTTATAAGGATATTTTCTGTTTCATCCCAATTTTTAGAAATCTCTTTAAGTGGTTTTAGAACTTTATAGTTTTTTGTAAATGCATTATGATAAGCCTCTTTTTTCCCAACCCAATTAAGCCCATAACCATCTTCTTTTATTTGGGCAAGTGATGGGTCTAAACTCAATTGTAACTGTTGAGGGTCTATTACATACTTACCATTTTCATCTATGCTTACAGCGTTAGGAAATTGTTTTTTTAATAATTCATAATTAACATCATTTATACTTTGTTCTTCTATAACGTTTTTCTCTAAACTCATTTACTTTAATCCTCTTTTATAAAGTAGATATTATATTTAAATGTTTGTTAGATTGGGATTATAATAAATCCAATTTATTCATGTGTATGCTTAAATTAAGTAAAACATCATAAATCTTTTTTGCACAAGAATTATAATCATTAGATTTAATAATAGGTAAGCTATTTTCTATTCCTTTAACTGAATTTCTGATAGTTATTTTTGTATTAGAATGAGTATCAGACCAAAAAACAACAACTAAAGGCACATTTAAAAGTTTACAAAAATCATCAAGAACACTAAATCTAGTTGAGTCTGCATTATATTTTTGAATAGATTCTTCCTCTAAAATTCTTCCTTGTGTATCAGATTTATATTCTAAAATAGCTTGAACATTATAGTTTTCATCCATAAAAATACCATCGGCATCCCCTGGAAAAGCTATTTTCCATTGATCTTTTGGAATATTTGCTAAATAATATTCTAATTTTGTAGGTATAAATGTTACTGCTTTTCGAGTAAATCTTTTTTCATAATTTTTCAATAGTAACCTTAAACCATCAACATTAGTTCTTTTAACTTTTTTTTCTATATTGATTTTTGGAAATAATATTATTTCCTGCTCTATAGCTTGCTCATCATCTTTTGGATAATTGTATGGAATAAATACACAAGTTAAATCACATTTAAGTTTTTTACTGAATTCTATAGCAATTTTAAAATCTATTGCTTTATTCATTTCATCAAATAAAATTTGTGCTAAAGCAACCAACTCTTTATCTTTAACAAGCTCTTGATTATATTCACGGCAATATAGTAGTAAAGTTACTCTACTTCCATTTTTAGGAATAATATATCCATCAAAACCAATTATTTTGTGTGTTAAATTAATTATTTTCTCTAGTTCTAATATTAAATCACCTTTAGCCGGTTTTCTTTTATATTCACGATTGTCATGTTCTCTAGTAACTCTATCATACAGTAAACTCAAGTTGTCACTCCTATTTATATATTTAATTCATCAATACCCATCATCATTTTATAATGTCCTTCATGATCAGTAAAAATAAATATTTTTTTAAATACTTCTAAATATTTATCTATAGTATCATCATGTGATTCTATAAATAAATCGTCTGATATACTATGAGAACCATCATTAATCCAAGAAATTAAAGAACGGCAAATAACCTGTTCTTCATATTCTTCAAAATTTTTAATCAGTTTATCATCGCTGAAATTACCGAGAATTTTAAAATAATTTTCAATTATTCTTCTCATTGTATTTTGTAATGTTATATTTGAACTTTTTTCTTTATCTCTTAGTTCTTGCCATAACAATTCATATGAAGTTTTGATTGGATTTGTATCATATGGATAAAATTTTGAAACTTTATTATTTTTTCTTAGTATCCAAAAATATGTATCATTTCTTCTCCCAGTATCCCGACCATCTATAAATGACACTTCTTTATAAAAATAGACATTATGAGTTAATATAATAACCTGTTTAATATTACTAATTCCATTTCTAACATCATTTATGATTTTTTTTAGTAAGGTACTTACAACAAATAAAATATTACTATCTAAACTTGATATTGGATCATCAATTATTAAAATCCTATTATTAGAAACTTCATCTTCTTTTACTGCCCCTTTTGTAAGTTGATAATAATATAAAAATGTAATAAATGTAATTTCTCCTTCACTCAATGTCTCTTGTGCTAAAGTTCCATCTTCTCTTTTAATTTGATATTGATTTATTTCTGTTTGAGAAGGTACTATCTCAAAATTTAAAAATCCATAATAATTTAAAAGTTTGTTTATTTCATCTATTGTCGGCTGTACACTTGTTACATTTTTTTCTAAATCTTTTATTTCTTGACTAAGTTCCCTATATTCTTGTCGTTTTTTATTATATTGTATCGTTAAACTGTCTATACCTTTTTCTAAACCTTTATGCTTTTTTGTATATTCTTTTATTTCATCTTCAAATGATTTCACTAGAAATTTCCAAATTGCACAAATTAAATTAGTTTTTTCTGTTTGGTAATTTGCTACTATTTTATTATGTTTTTTAATTTCTTCATTAGCACTATCAATAGCAACTTTAATATTTTCAAATTGCTCTTTTGTTGATGTAAGCTCTAAAGACCTACTTGGTTCTTTTATTTTACTTTGTAAATTTTCTTTATTTGAGTTTATTTGACTTATAAGTGTTTTGATATAAATAGAAAATTTTTCTAAGTCTAATTTTGAATTATTATTTTGTTTTTGTTCATGTTCAATATAGTTTAATTGTTCTATAATATTTGAGGAATGTAAATCGTAATCTTGCTGATATTTCTTAATTTTATTAATTAAATCAACATATGTTGTATCAAAATATTTTTCAAGTTGTTGTCTAAAATCATCAGTGATTGTTTCTTTTTGGCAGAAAGGACAGATGTTATCATCTTTAAGATAACCCTTACCTTGATTAACCCAATCATTTATATTTAAATATTGAATTAATCTAGCTATATCTACATCTGACTTACCAATAATTTTTTTATTCCAAATATCTTCATTCTCAATATTATTCAATTCATCAAATGAAATCGTTGAGATAAGATTTAGATGTTTTGGAGTTTCACCAAAAATTGTTTGTGCTTTCTTTTTTAATTCATCAATACTTAATATAGTTACTTGATTATTTGCAAATTCACTAAGTATTTTATCTGTAAAAGTTTGTTTTTGCATAAAACCTTTAAAGGCTTCTTTAAAAGTTTCTTCATATGGTTTATAAATTTTTGTCCAACAAAACTCTTTAAATTCATTTTCTAAATCTTGTATCTTCCCTAAACTTTCACGTGTTCCTTTTAAATCTTCTAATTTTTTCTTATATCCAGTACCTTGTATTTTAATAGCTTCTAATTGTTCTTTTTTTTCATCTATAAGTTTTATATCATCATCTGTTGCTTGTCCTAGTGTAAAAACACCTTTGATATGGTTTGAAGAGTTGAAATTTGTTTCTTTAAAAGATTTATTATAAACCATAGTATCAACAATGTATCCATCCTTCCATATTATATTACAATCTCGATATTTAACATCTTGTGGATTATTCATTAAGTTTGAAACCGTAGTTTTTCCACTTCCATTTGCCCCATAAATAAAATTAATTTCTTTTAAATTATTTAGAGATGTTCCAGCTTCATCATAAGTAGCTATATTCTTTAATTCTATATTATTAATCATAATTCATTCTCATCTTCTAACAAATTATAAGGCAATTCTAAAGCCTTAACATTACCAATACTATTTCCCGCTATGCCTTTTATAGAACCATACATTCCTATAGTATTATCAAGTACCTTTTCTATTTGTTTTTCTCTTTGTTTCCAGATTCTTTGCATGGATCTTTTTTCACTATCAAGGTCACTTTGCATTTGAGTAAAACCTTCTACTATAGCTTCTATTTGCATTTTAAATTCTGTACTTGTTAAATAACCATACAATAAACTCATCTTATCAGTTTTATTTTCTTCTGATTTTTTTGCTTGATTAATTTTAATAATACTTTCTCTAAGAACTGACGATAAACCTTTAAACTCTTCATATGTACATATCCACACTCCATCAATAAGTCCCATACGTTCTAGTTCTTTTGGTAACACTTCTGTTACAAGTACACCTATATCAGCTCCTTTTTCTCTCATATCAGCTTTAAACTTTTCTATCCATGTTCGTTGAAAATCTTTAGTCCTTTTACTCTCATAATATATTTTTCCACAGTTTTGTATTTCTCTAGTATGAACTGTTTGAATACAATCCCCACCTCTTACACCTTTTTTGATTTCTTCTATAGAATCAAAAGGATATTTATTTTGTAGATACTCTTCAATAGCAAGTTCTTGTACTTCTCCTTGAAGTTGTTGTGAGCCCTGCTCTAGTTTTCTTTGGGTATCTTGGAGTTGTTTTTTAAGTTGTTCTAATTGTTCTTCTTTTTGTTTTAATTTTAATTCATTTTGATCATCAACAGTTTTTTGTATTTTCTCTTTTTCTATTTTTAGTTGTTCATTAAGAGCAAATTGAGCTTTTGCCATGATAGCTGACTCCATCTCTTCTTTATCACGTTTAAGTTGTTCTATTTGAGCTTTTGCAGTGTTTAATTCTTTTACTTGATTAGATTTTTCATCTAGCTCTTTTTTAAGTAGTGCTATAGATTCACTTTGTTCTTCTAGTATCTCTTTTTTTAGTTCTTCTTGAAGTTTTTGTTTTTCTTGTTTAAGAAGTTCTTTTGTAGCTTTTTTTAGTTCTTCATCAAACTTCTCTTTTTGTTCTTTGATATCTTCTTCTTTTTGTTTAAGCATATCAAGTGCTTGTTTATACTCAATTCGTTTTAAAGCTATCTCTTCTTCAAACTTTTTCTTTTCATTTAAATTTTTTTGTTTAAACTCATTTTCTAATTGATGATAAAGTATCTCATTAACATCTATTAACTCACCATAATTTGGACATTTTATACTTGATTCTGTTGACATTTGAGCATATTTCCCCTATAAATATAATATTATCAATTATAACAATTTAAACTAAAAAGTAAAAATAATTTGTAATTAAAACACTTGTTTTCCGACACTTTCTTTTCCTTCTCAAAAACATTCAAAAAAATAGCTATTTTTTATACGATAAATACTATCGGATTGTGATATAATACGAAAACTATATAAGAGAGGTTTTTCGTATGTATGTAGGTTATATTAGAGTTTCAACTGATGATCAGAATCTTTTTTTACAAAAAGATGCACTTTTAAAATATGGAGTAGATGAAAGAAATATATTTTCTGATAAAACATCTGGTTCAAAAGATAAAAGAGTTGGTTTAGATAAAGCATTAGAATTTTTAAAAGAAGGTGATACTTTAGTTGTATGGAAACTAGATCGTCTTGGAAGAAGTTTAGCTCATCTTATATCTGTTATTACAGATTTAAAAAATAAAAATATTTCTTTTGTATCTATTACTGAAGGTATGGATACAACAACAGCTTCAGGAGAATTATTCTTTCATATATTTGGAGCTTTAGCTCAATTTGAAAGAAGTTTAATTCAAGAAAGAGTTAAAGCTGGATTAGAAGCTGCTAAAGATAGAGGTATTAGAGGTGGACGTCCTAGAGCTATTGATACTGAAAAAATGATAGCTATTAAAAAAGCTCTAAATGAGGGAATGAGTAAAGCTGCAATTTGTAGAACATTTGGAGTTAAAAGAAGTACACTGATTGATAGTTTAAATAGAGAGAATGTTTAATTTTTATTTTTCAACTTAAATTCACTAATAATTTAGATAAAATGAAATAATAAATCAAATAGGAGAAAACAAATGAATAAAAATGAATTTATTGATGCAGTTGCTGCAAAATCTGGATTAACAAAAAAAGATTCTAAAACTGCACTAGATGCTGTGTTAGATACTATTACAGAAGCATTAGAGAAGAGAGATTCTGTTGCTTTTGTAGGTTTTGGGACATTCACAACTGCTTCAAGAGAAGCTAGAACTGCAAAGGTTCCGGGAACTGATAGAACTGTTAATGTACCAGCTACAATTGTTGCAAAATTTAAAGTTGGAAAAGCTTTAAAAGAGGCTATTGCTAACTCTAATTAATATCTTTTAATATCAACATAATAATTTTATTATGTTGATAAAATTAGTAAAATTATGCTGCTAATTAATAACTACTCTTTATTGGAAATTTCTTCATTATAATTTAGAGGTTTTGTAATTGCTTTTGAGGGGACCGTAAACTAAACTGTGTTTTATCACAAAAATTTTATATTTGCAATAAATTATCATTATCTTGAAATAACTCTTTAGCTTCTTCTTGTTCTTTTATGGGTATAGTTTTTTCTTCTAAATTCATCTTTAAATCTTCTAAGCTATTTAAAATACTTTCTTGATTTTCTTCACTTTCTTGATTATTAAAATCTTCTTCTTTTAAAAGTTCATTATTTATATTTTCATCATAACATATTTGTAATCCTTTGTTTACACCTCTATTATCTTTGCATCTATACTCCCAATCTTCATCATTTTCAATTAAATATTCAAATCTATCTTTAAGTACGAGATTATGAAATACTTTGAATCTAAATAAACTTTTTATTTTTGTATTTGATACTTCTAAAATATTTTTTGTATTTTCTTTTAATGATTGATTTTCTTTTTTAAGCATTAGATTTTCTTTTTTTAATTCATCATAATCGCTGCTTATATTTTGTATAGAACTAATTTTCTTTTCTAGGCTATCTTTTTGTGTACTTAAAATTAGATTTTTATTCTCCGTTTTTAGTTTTATTATAATTTCATCTTTAAGGTTGTTATCAAACAGTAAAGTTTCTATATTTTTGTCTTTGTCATTTATGATCTTTAATTGGTTTTCTACTATTTCTTTGTTTTTTAAAGGTTTTTTTGTTACTTCATTTAATTCAGTTTCATGATAAACTAATTTTATTAATTCTCTAATTTTTTCATATAATGTTTGGATAGTTATTTCGTTTTCTTTATCTTTAGAATTATATTTCTCAACCTCTTTTTCAAGTGTTTCAATTTTCTTTTCTAATTCTCGCTCTTTTCTTTTTTGTATTTTCCAGTCTTTAATGCTTAACCTTTTTCTACTTACTTCTACTTCAACTCCTAGTCTTTTTGCTTCAACCGTACTACTACATTTTCCACGAGTCATTTTTAAAGTATCGGCTACAATGCTTTGCATTCTAGACATATCTTTTAATTGATTTCTTATTGTTCTATGCTTTGTAAAATCATAGTTTATAATCATGAAATGAGCATGGTAGTTATAATGCATTTTGTAATTTACTATTTCGTCACCTTTAACCCAATCATTATTTTTATCTAAAAACCACTCATAGAACTTATTTTCCTCAAAATCTAATTCAGCAATAAATGAAGTTTCCTCTTTGTTTTTATAAGCATCTCTTCCCATCACAAAGTTTTTTTCTTCTGTATAAATATAGCCTTCATCTTTATGAAGATTTATGTCTGTGATTGTATATCCAAATTCTTTTTCTAATTCTAATTTTACTTTTTCTAGGTCATCTATATTATGATTCTCATTTATATTTAAAATAGCTTCTTTTAAAAGTTTCGCATTACTTGGTAATTTTTTTCCTTGTTTATTATATTTTTGATAATCTTCAATAGCAAATTTGATTAAATCATTTATAAAGACATTCTCAAATACTGTTTTTATTTCTTCTCCATTTTTTTTATTAGTAAATACATATTTAAATTTAATATATTTTCTTGATTCATTAATTTTTTTACCATTTATATTTATTAAATAATCAGGAATTAATATTCTTAGATTATGTAACAAAGCAGATATTTGAGAATTTTCAATATGTATTGATGATATAGCCATTTTATTAACTTTTTAGTAAAATATTTAATTTTATTACAACTGTTAGGGGGTACCCCCTAACAGTTGTAATAAAATTATTAATATTATATCATATTTTTTAAATATTGATTTATAATTTATATTTTTGTATAATATAATAAATTTTATACAAGGTTTATCTATGGCTAAAAAAAATTTAAATAATGCTTTTATAACTACTAGAATCAAAAATGATGATGAAATAAAAAAAGCAACTTCTAAAAATATAAACAGAATAAATGAATATGATATAGAAGAAATACATAAAAATTTAATAAAGACATTAAATATTAAAAATGAAAGTGAAACTAATTATTTTTTACTTGAAAAATTTAAAGAACTAATAAATGAAATAAAAAATGAAAAAAAAATAAATAATGAATATAAAGAGTATAAGTATAAAAATGGTAAAAATGCATTATCAAAAAAAGAGTGGTTTAAAAAAATTAAAAATCAATTATAATAAAAAACAATAATTGTCTAATATTTAAATGCATATAATAGAATTTTTAAAATACAGTTGTAGTTATTTTTTCTGTAAAAACCTATAATATTTTTGTATTTTTTATGTTCTATTATTTATGCTCTTATAAAAATTTAATCCTAAAATTGTTTTTAAAGAAGTTTTTTACATTTTCAATTAAATATTCAAAGAGTGAATCATGTGTCATTTGTTTTATCTTTTAATTATATTAAATATCTCCCCTAGTTTCACTCCAAAATTCTCAAAATCTTTTTTCCAATAATCTATTTGCAATTGATTTTCAAAACTATTTGGATTATTAAAAGCTCTAAAATAAATATATGCGTTTATTTCTACCTCATTACAAATTACAGGAATTAATTTTCTATAGTAAAAATCTGGAACACCTTCAAATAGATCAATATCTTTTATATTACTATTTTCAAGAATATATAATTCTCCTTTTAGGTGATGTATCTTTTCATTTTCAATTGCATAAGGAAATAGGTACAAACTATCTGGATACATATTATATTTATTTTTAGAAATAGCATTTCCTATAAATTTTTCATTTATTAATCTATTATGATTAATAAAATCTTTTTTCATTGAGCCATAGACAAATAAATAATATTTCATTTAAAATAACTCTTCAAATTTTGATTCAGCTTCAAGAAATTCAAGTTTATTTTCAAGCATCATAATTCTATCGCTTAGTCTTTTTTCAGCTTTTATAATTGCTCCAACAGAACGTAAACAATCATTTACATATTTTTCCATCTCATCTAATTTTGAATAATATTTATTTGGATTAATTTTTATAGCAACCCTATCTTTATCATTAGTATCTATAGTTTCTATATCACAAGATACGGATAAATAATCTACTGTAAAATATTTTTCATCTACTGTTTCTATCATTATTTTATACTCTTCAATTAACTTACTGTCATAAATAAAAATATAAGGTTCATTACTTTGGTAATCTACTAATTGTAAAAGATTATTTAATTTCAAAAATTCATATTCTACTTTTATTAATTCTTTTCTATCAATAAACAGTGGAGTTGCAAAATATTTTCTATTGTTAGAGATATTTAAATATTCAAATTGTTCCATTATTTCTAAATTATTAGAACTAAAACTAAATTTATCTACTAAATTTGAATATAGTTCTTCAAATTTTGAATTACCTAGTTTATTTATTAAAAGTATTTTATCTTGAGTTGCAAAGATATATTCAAATTTACTTTCTCTACAAACATCAGTTTGTGGTAAATATTGAGAACTTAAAACTTTTTGAGCTTCATCTATTACTATACATACAGGTTTCATTATCTCATGTTTTACTTGTTGTAATCTAGTATATATTGCTGTATTGATACAATCAAGTATATTTTCACTAAAAGTCGAAACATCTATAATTACAATTTTTCCAGCTCTTAACTCTTTTATGATATCAATATCATTTTTATTTAGATACTCTTTACTTGCAATTTGATTTAAAATACTATTTAAATGATTAACAACAGCATTTTTACCATGATCATCATCTTTATTTACTGATTTATAAATTTTTAAACTATTTAGAGATTTTGAAATGCAATTAATAGATTCATTAAAAATATTTAATCTATTTTTATATAAATTTGTTTCATAAAAATGTAATTTATCTCTTACATATTCTAAATTTAAACTCATTGTTTCAAAGAAAACTTTTGTTTCCTCAACTGAAGATATTTGATTATAAACAGTTTCAAAGGATACTTGTTTTACTTCATAAGGAAGAGTGAAATTTTTATCCATTCTTTTAAATTCATTTTCAAGGATATTGAACTTTTTATTTATAATAAAAATCATTTCAAGTAGATTTCTTGAAGCAGTATCCCAATAGTTACTTCTATTTTCTTCAGTTTTTACAATCATAGGAATTTGTTTTAAAGATAGATAATCACAAAGATTAATATTTTTACCCCAAGGTTTTCCAATTTCAATTACATCTGATAATTTATTATACTTATTTGCAAGATATTTTGTTTGTAGGTGCAAATTACCTTTAAAATCATATATCAATAATCCATAGTCAGATTTTATTCTATCTTCAATATTTGGTAATATAGCACATGTTGTTTTACCACTACCAGTTCTTCCAAAAACAATACCATTTGTAAACTCTTTATTAAAAATCATCTCTTTTTTAGATTTATTATTTGAATTATTAAAACCGATTGCCATCTTCTTATCCTTGTGATTTTTTTGATAATGAAAGTCTAAAATATATTATTGACAAGTTTTGACATTTTTAATATGATAAGAGTAATTTATTCGAGGAAATAATTTGGCTAAATTATCAAAAAAAATATCATTACATCAAAGAATAGGCTCTTTAATTAAAAGATTAAATAATGGCGAATATATAAGTACAGAAGATGTAGAGCAACAATATGAGATAAGTAAAAGAAATGCTGAGAGAGATTTTACAGAAAGATTACCTAAATATTTAGGAGAGGCTCTTTTGAAAGAAAAATCTACAAAAAAATGGTTTTTAGAAAAATCAAAAAATAATATGCTACTAAACGAAGAGGAAGAGCTTACTTTAAATTTACTTATTGAGCAAAGCAAGAATATCGACTCTACTTTATATAAAAACACTTTGAAAATTGTAGATAAATTTAAAGATTCCCTTCATAACAATACTATTTACACCAAAATTGATGTTGAAGATATTTCTGAAATAAAGTCTGATTTAATAAAAGTTGAAAAAGCGATATTAAATAAAAATATTATCTCTTGTATTTATAACAATAAGCCAAGAATAATCAAACCATTAAAACTAGCTAGTTTTAATGGATATTGGTATTTAGTTTTTAAAGATAGTGATAATTTAATCAAAAAGTTCTATTTTAAAGATATAAAAAATATTGATGTATCAAAAGAACAATTTAAAGATACCATAGATGATTTACAGAAAAAATTAGATAATGCAATCAACGCTTATTTTGATGGAAATAAAAAAGAATATGCAGTCCAGTTATATGTAAACAAGGAAATTTCACACTTGTTTAAAAGAAAAAAAATTTCACCATCACAAAGAATCATAAAAAATTATGAAGATGATTCTATAGATATAGAACTTTTTATAACTAATGATATGGAAATAATACCTACTATTCAAAAATTTATTCCTTACATAAAAATAATAGGCCCTATTTCTTTAGAAAAAAAATGTATGGAAAATATAGAAAATTATAAACAATTTTAGACTGTATCTATTTTCGCTAGATGTCTGTATCTAGCAATAGTGATTTACTTTTTATTTTAATCTACAGCTTTCACCAGTAACATTTATTATTTGTGGATAGTTAATTAGTCTCATCTCTAATCTAAAACAGCTTTTTGATCATGATTAAAATACTGATTTAAAACCTCTTTTAAAAACTTTAGATTTTTACTATACGGGGAGCTTAAAAAAATAGATTTTAAATCTTCTAAATCAATAAAATATTTATCTTTTAAAATCTGTAAATCTTTTTTAGTTGCATTTTCAAAAATATCATTTACAAATAATCTTTCATTGTAAGTTAAATCATCATATCTTTTTTTAGTAAGAGCATTAATTATAAAATCTATTGCTAGGCTATTATTAACAATTTTACTTTTAATCAATTCTCTTTTTTTGATTATTTTTAAAGCTTCTATTTCGGTTTGTTTAATCAGCTCATTAGCTTTATTAATTAGTTCTAAACTCATTCACTATTTCCAATATCTCTTTAAAAGTTCCATATTCTTTATAATCACCTCTCAAAGGGATTTCTAAACCTTTGATATTTACAAAACCTACCTCAAATAATTCTTTATATTACTCCCCCAATAAACAGAGTTAATTTTATTAACTAGCATATTTAACACTAGGATGTAAAAAGAAATTTGCAACTTTTTGTGGATTTTTTTGTAAACTCTCCATATAATTTTGCGTATTTTCTTTTAACTCTTTTTGATTCTTTGGCAGACCATTTTTATGTACATTACTTTTATAATCTTGATTTAAATATTCATCTGGGTTAAATTCAGGAGAGTATGGTGGTAGATAAAATAGTTTTATTTTATCTTTATTCTCTTCTTCCCACTCTTTTACTTTTTTAGCATGATGTACTCTTAGGTTATCTACTATCATAAATACTTTTTTATCATTTGACTTTATTACTTTTTCTAAAAAATCTATAAAATTATCAGTAGCTATTGAATCATCATAAAGTGCAAACATTGATTTACCTGTATTAGTAATAGCACTTATCATATTAACTTTAAACTTTTTAGCTGTATGAGTTAATATTGGTTTTATTTTACTTCCTATTGGTGCATATCCTTTTAGATTACTTGGCAATGAAACACAAGCTGTTTCATCTGCCCACCAAACATCAGCATTATTTATTTTTGCTTCTTTTTTTATCTTTGGGTACTCTATTTCAAGCCAAGCTTTTGTAGCACTATCTTTTCTCTCATAAGCTCTTTTTATTGGCTTTTTAGATGTAAATTGCCATTTAGCTAAATAATCTCCAACAGTTGATATTGGCATATCAACATCAAGTTCTCTCAAAATCAATTGTTTTACTGCTTCCCTTGTCCATAGGGCAAATTTAAATTTTAGCTGTTCTGGTGTTGTATCTATTAGCATACTAATAATTCTTGATTCTTGTTCATCACTAAGGCGTTTACCACTCTTTTTTGGTCTACCTGTTTTTTGAACTTTAAGAGCTTTCTCTCCATCTTTTTTATATTTACTATACCATCTTGAAGTTGTAATTTTTGATAAACCTAAAATACTAGCTGTCTCAATATTACTAACACCATTCTCTCTTAATTTTATTGCTCTATCCCGAAGATATTGCAATGTTTTTGAATCTACTTTTCTTGCATCATTTTTATCTAATTTTTCCATTAGAAATTGTACCAACAATATCCATAATATTAGTTTAATTTATCGGTGGAGTAATATTTATTGTTTAGTTCTTGTAAAACTCTATCTTTTCCAAATTTTTTACAAAGAGTATGAATATCTTGTTTATTCATAGTTCCTAAATAGTTTCTAATAATTAATGTAACTTTTTGTTTTGCAGGAAACGGTGTTTGCCAAAAACAATTAAAGGTGTAATCTTTGGGGTCGTGTAGATACAGCTCGTCATAAATATCTTTGACATATATTATATCTCTATTAATTCTTTTTAAAAGTAATGGTTTAATATGCGTATGCTCTCTTATCAAATCAACTTTTTTTCCTAATTCATTTTCAATTAAATCTTTAATAGCAAACATATCAAAGATTTTTGGAGGCATTTTTACAAAAATATCAATATCGCTCTCTTTGGTAGCTTCATCTCTTGCATAACTACCAAATAATCCTATTTGTTCAATATTGTATTTTTCTTTGAATTGTTGAAGATTATTTTTTAAACAATTTAAAATTATCTCTTTATTCATAATCATTAACCCTATAAGAAGTATTTTGTTTTAGCTCTTTATAAATATTAATTACTTTACTTTTATCTATATTGTTATGCGTAATAAAATCTTCTAAAACAGTTCTTGGCATTTCATTAAAAATTCTTATATAAAAAGGGCTTTTTTCAATATCAAAACTATCAAACAAAACTAAAGTTTCTTGCTCTTTTAAATGTTTTTCTTTAGCAAAAGACCAGTTACAAAAAGCTAGAAATTTTCTATTTAGGTTTGTTTTAGAAACAATTCTTCTATTTTTACTATTATATCTTTGCATCATATTTTCTCTTTGATTTTTTAGCTTTTAATAATTATTAATTACTCAAAGCTTAATTTATATTTTGCTGCATACCTCGTTAGGATTAAACTCTATTTTTTCTGTTAAAACACTTCTCGCAAGCATTTATATAATGATTATTTTTTTCAGTTGTTTCTATTTCATCATTCGCACCACAATACTCACAAATCATCATAGACTTATCTTCTGTTACATAGATTAAAGAGTCAATTAATGTTTCAACAATTTTTGGTACAGATGAAACAAAATGATAATCAACTCTTAGAGTATTATATTTGTTATACATAGCTTCTATTTTGGGAAGTTCGCAATTTGCTAATTTACAAACTTCTTCTATATTTTTTCCTAATTCATAAGCTAAATCTACCCACCCATTTGAAAATTGAAAATGTTTTTTATCTTTGTATATTTCTAAACTTTGTAATTTAGCTTTGTTATCTTCACTTAATCCTATTTCGGGTTTTTGGACTAATATTTTTGCTGTTTGCATTTTAATCTCTTTTTTGAAATCTATGTTTTCCAGTTTCGATGAATAGTTTTGAAAAGTTCTCAAAATCACACAAATAAACATACCCTTCATTATCTATAATAGGTTGAGTGCTTCCTTTTGAGCTATCTAGCCAAAAATCATAAAAAGGTAGTTTTTTAATATCATTTTCTTTGATTAGGTTTTCTTGATAAATTTCCAAACCAAAATAAGTTTTATTTTTTGTAGGTTTTATAGTGTATTCTTTTAATGGTTTTTGTAAACAAACTTCGGCAAAACTACATACACTGTTTTTAATATCATCTGTAATTTCTAAATCTTTTGTAATCTCATTTACTTCATCATAAAGAAGTTTTACACTAACACCCATTAAATAACAAGCAACTAAAAAACTTCCATTTGATACATAACAATCTTCTTCATCATACTCTTTGCCTTTTAGGAAATTATATATATCTTCTTTAAAAGCTAAAGAGATAATTCCATCTTCACTTCTTGTACATCTTTTAATATATTTTTTTGCATAATGTACTTCTTGATTAAGTTTTAAAGGCACTATATTTTCAATATTTTTTTCTGTAAAACTTTTAATTCCTTTATCATCTATAAAGAAATCCTTGTTTATTTTAAAAATCATTTTTCTATCAATCATAGTTAGAACTTCATCATTTGCTTGTGCAAATTTACTTAATTGCATTTTTTCACCTTTTCTAAAGCTCTTTTTTCGTGGTGGTTTTTAACCATTTCTTCATACTCATTTTTTGAAATTGAATTGCCTTTATGCTCTTCACAAACAGTTGTGTAAATTCTATTCTCAACTCTTGTTTCACCATATTTGCCACATACCTCGTAAGTATTAGATGATTTTATTTCAGCTTGAAAAACTAAAGCTCTTATACTTTTTTCTACTATTTCAGGGTATTGTGAATTTAAAGTATTGTAATAAAATCTTAATGTTCCAAACTTCTCTTTTATTTGTTGAATTTTTGGAAGTTCACAATTAGTTAATTTGCATAACTCTTCTATATCTTTACCTAAATTATAAATTAAATCAGTCCACCCGTCTTTGAATTCAAAAGCTACTTTATCTTTATAAAGATTTAAACTGTTTAATTTATTAAAATTATCATCAACTACATTACTAAACTTCTTATTTTGATAGATTATTGCTTCTTTTGTTTTTTCATAGTTTTCAGTATTCATTTTAATTTCTCCCTATATTTCTCAAACCAAAAATCATTATTAGTCATATCTTCCATGGATAAGTTTTTAAGTTCTTCATCATTTGGGTATTTTTCTCTAAGTTCTACCCACAATTTAGCTCTTTTTTGAATGTTTTCAACTTTCTCTTTTGAAATTGGATTAGTCCATTTTCCTTTTGTAAAATCTATATCCATTTTATTTATCCTTCAAATTATTATTTGTTTTATTTTTACAAACTTTCCATTTCCACTCTCATTGTAGTAACCCAAAGGATTACAAATACAAGTAACATTATGTTCTTCATATTCAATAACATCGTGGTTATGTCCAAATATCCAGTATTTCATATTTCCATTTTTTAAATACTCTTCACCATCAAAGCAAAAAAATGTACTTGAGGGATTTTGATATTTAATATTTAAATATTCTTTTTTAGCACTTGGATTAACATGAGTAATCATCACATCACACTCTTTATAAACTCTTTCAATTTTAGGTTTTTCTATTTCAAATATATCATCAAAATTTTCAATTTCTAAAATATTTTTATAATCAGGAGTACAGTTTTGCCACATAATATTAGTTGAATATTTTGGGAAAAATTCATCAGGATAATTTACTTGTAAATAACCTTCATTATACCAACCATTACAACCACCAAATTTAACACCATCAATTTCAATAATATCTCCATCTAAGCAATAGATATTCTCTTGCTTATTAATTAGTTCTCTCATATTAAAAACTCGTTCAAAAGAGCCTTTAAATAAAGACTTATTCTCTTTACCTACTAGATAATAATCATGATTTCCTAAAACACAAACTATATTTTTATAAAACTCTTTTAGAATTTTTAATATCTTTATATTTTGATGATTGTTATGTCCTAAATCACCAGCAATTACTAATACATCTCCACAATTATTAAAATCAATAATTTGACTATAAAAGTTAATTACATCATCTTTTGTGTATTTATTATAAAAGTAGTTATCAAAATGTAGGTCACTTAATATATCTATTTTCATTTTTTCTCTTTTTCAACATCACTGTTATTGATACTACTTAAGATATTTTCAAAATCTTTTTTTAAACTATCTTTTTCAATTATTAATTGAGCAATATTTTTTTCACTCTCTTTTATTTTTTCTTCCATAGTTGATATTACATGAGATATAGTTATTATCTTCTTTTTCTCTTCAAATTTAAAATCTTTTAGTTTGATATCTTCAAGTAAAGAATCAATTGAAAGTTGAATATTGTCATAGTCCTCTATATTAATAGTTAAAGTATCAACTTTTTCAAAAAAATCTGTTTCTTCTCTTTGATGATTTTTAAAAACTTTATAAACTTTACTTTGTTCGTAAAGTTTTGCATCAAATTTTATATAAAAAATATTTTTTCTATCTTCTTCAACACAATCAAAGATTCCTAATTTTTTTTGATATAAAACTTCAACTTTAAACAAATCTATATCATTAATAAATAGTGGCTCAGCATATTTAGTTCTATAGTATGTATCTATGTATATATGTGGTTCATACAAATCATTTTCATTCGTTGCAAATGACATTCTTGTTATAACATTTTGAATTAATTCTTTATATTTATTTGTAGTAAGTTTATTTTCTAATAATACAGGCGATTGAGTAGCAAAGATATATTCAAATCTTGATTCTCTACAAACATCTGTTTCTGGTAAATAATCTGCATGTAAAATTTTTTGAGCTTCATCAACTATTATTGATACTGGATTTAAAAATTTTTGATTTAATCTTTGTAGTGATGAATATATACCTAAATTTATTAAGTTCAAACTATTTTCTGTTAAATTAGATACATTAATTATTATAATTTTTCCTCTTCTTAGCTCACCTACAATATCAAAGTCATCATAATTTAAAAAATCATTTGAAGCTATATTTCCTGTATAAGAAGCAAGGTGACTAACAACTCCATTTCTTCCACTATCATCTCCATCATTAACTAATTCATAGTTCTCTAATGATTTTATATTCTCTTTTAAATGTTTAATTTTTTTAGAAATAGTACTTAATAGAGCACTATTTTCTATTTTATTTAGTACTTTTTGATACTTTATCTCTATAGTTTTAATTCTTGAGTTTTTATACTCTAATAAAAAGTTTTTTAAATTAGTCGGTTTATTTACAATATCATGTATTTTTTTAAAACTAATCTCATTAATATAATTCTCACCTAATAGATCTGATAATTTAGTAAAAATATATTTTTCAAGGTTTAAAATAGAATATATTCCTTCAAGTAAGTTTTTTGAAGCTGTATCCCAATAATCATTTACACCACTATCTGATTGTACTACATTTAGTAGTTGTTTTGTAGTTAAAAATTTAATTACATTAATATTTTTACCCCAAGGTTTACCTATTTCAATAACATTATTTAACTTTTTATATTTATTTGCAAGATATTTTGTTTGTAAATGTAAACTACCTTTAAAATCATATACTAATAAACCATAATCAGATTTTATTCTATCTTCCATTACTGGCAATATTGCACCTGTAGTTTTACCACTTCCTGTTCTTCCAAAAAACATTGCATTAGTAAAATCTTTTGGTACTTCTATTCTTTTTGTATTTCTATTTTCTTTTATATCAAATCCCATTTTCATCTGAAATCCTTTTTATATTAAAATATTTAAGTTTTTAGAAACTAAAACTAAATTAAAAGTATTGTATATTAATTTTATATAATTTGTCAATAGAAAATTAAATATTTTAAGTTTATTTTTTATAAAATTACTTAATAACTTAATTATATTAATATAACTCAAAAGGCTTAATATGACAAAAGAACAAATTATGGTTGAACTATTTGAATTTTCGGCTCCTACATATTATAAATGGTCAAAAAAAGAGAGAAGAAAGATATTTGATTTATTAAATTATGCTTTTACATTAGAAGAATTAGAAGAATTTATATCTAGTGGTAAAATTGAAAAGATGGAAATTATAAATAATAATCAAGTTTTAATTAATAAAATCAAAGAGTTTAAAGAAAATTTGATTGAAAAATCTAATACATTTATTGCAAATAATGTACTTGTTAAAATAAAAGAGCATTACATTAGAAATGATTATAAAATTGATATGGAAGAGTTAAAATTTGAGTTATTTAATTTAAATGACTACTATTTTATAGAGTGTGCCGATGAAGAGTTTATGTTAAAACTTAATGATTTTGATACAAAATATAATTTTGATACTAATTCTTTAGATTCTGAAGAAAGAACTTTAGATACTATTAGTTCTATGACTAGATATAAAATAATTAGCTATATAGAAAATACACCTAAAGAGATTTTAGAGTTTGCTTTGAATTTATAATTTAGTGATTTCAATTATTCGGAATTACCGAATAATTGAATATTTACTATTTGTTGTTTAATTCAAACAACAAAAATTTGCATACTAAGTCCACGTATATAAAGCTTAGCCGCTTATCTGCCATTAACAATATTCCACAGTGTATCAAAATTATCTATCTTGCTATATTTTAATTTTAAATTGTCAGTACTTAACTTATCAAAAAATCTCTCAGCACACTCTATTTTAATCTCTTCTATTTTTCTCATTTGTAGACTTGACATACTTCCTTTTGTCTCAGCCACAAAATAGATATACTGAACACTTCCCTCTTTAAATGCAACAGCCCAGTCAGGATTATAATCTCCTACAGGAGTAGGTATAAAGAACCCTTTAGGTAGTTTTGCATAAACAACTACTTCATTGCTTGCATCAAGTTCATCTGCAAAGTTTTTCTCAATTTTTGAATCTGTAATTAGATAGTTGTAAATATGCTTTTTAACCTCTTTAGCATTCTCAAAATTATAATTTGGTTGATTCATAGTGAATATGTCTGTATCAAATCTATCATCAATCGGAGTGTAAGCTAACTTTTGAACAACCATTGCTGCTTTTTGCTCATTGATTATTCTACTAGCTTCATTTACTTACTTCATCAAAAAGTTTTTTAGCATTCTTTTCACTAATTTTAAGAACCTGATTCTCGAGTAAATGATATACATTTAACTTCTTTATAGCTGCTATATACTTGTTTCTTAATGGTAATGGCAATAAAGCCAAGTCTATTGATACTGCATAATCTTCAGACATTTTGAACTCCTAATGTAATTTTATAATAGTTGAAATACATAACCATGTAATTTATAGTCCCAATTTATCAAAAAATATCCGATTTCTATTTTTTGCATCTTTCAATAATTTCTCATATGAAATTATTTCAATGTATGAATGACTTGAAGGTTCATAACCAAAATATCCTGTCCCATCCGATGCTTTCATAAGCCATCCATAGTTTTTTCTAATAATAACTTCAAATGTTGAAGTTAAATCAGCAATAATAAAAATTTGTTTTTGAATATTTGGATTAATTGTTATAGCCATATTATCATTATCAATTATTCTGCTGTTGCTAGAAATTTCATCCAAATAATTGATGACTTGTGAAATGGGGTCTTTGCCTAAACTATAATCATTTCTTTTTGGTCTTTTAAATTCAATTAAAACCATAGTACTCATATATTCTTTATTTGGAGAATATATAAAAGGCTTGTCAAATATCAATATATCAGGTCTATCTGCACTTTTACTATCTTCTAAAAACTTCTTAAACTGTACATCTGATGCACAAAAATTGTGAAATGCTAGCCTATCATCAATAAGCCATAAATTATGTTCACTATAGTCTTTTGTTTCTATTGTTTGCATAGGATAAATAAGTTTATGAATATCATCTTCTAAACTCTTATCATCAATTTTTAGGAATTTTGCAAGCGTATCAATTATAGTCTTTCTGTAAATAACATATTCAGCAAGATTAGCACTATTTAATGCAGTTACTTTTTCTACTAATGATTTTGTATCAATTTCATTTAAAGATGAAAGATCTTTGGCTATAGATTTGATGTCTTTTTCTAATGACTGCTTAATATTAAACAGTTCTTGCTCAATTTGTTCACCTTTCATATCTTTATGAACTTTTCTTATTTGCTCTTCTGTAGCATAACGAATGATTTTAGTATATTGCGGAGCTTCTTTTTTAACATACTCGTTTAAATAATTTCTATTATCTTCTTTTTGTTGTAAAATCAAATCCCCTAATGTCTTATCAATATGCTCTATAATTCCTTGTTCTAATTTTCCAAAATCTACATTGTAATCATTAAATAAATTTGAATCAAAATCTGTTCTTTCATCATTTACTGTATCATCGAAAACTTTACCGGATACAAAAATTTGTATATATTTCTCTCCAGGCAATGATGTTTTAAGTTCAGGAATAAATTTAGATAACTTATCTTCTTTTACAACCCTATTATTTGCACAGTAAAGAATCTTGTTTTCTGAGATATTTGAATATACTTTAATTAAATTTAAATCATTATCTTGAACATTTAAACTGCTTTTTTTTGTTTCATACTTTTCTGAAAAAAGCTTATTTAAATCCAATAAAGGAGATTCTTCTTGTTCATCATAAATTGAAAATTTGATATCTCCTATTGTAAAATAATATAAACAATGTTCAATAATTTTAACTCCAATTGATTCCATTTTTTTTGCTATATGTTGTAAAAAAATATCTTTGATACCATCAAGTTTTATTATTGTATTTGTATTTTGCTCTGTCGAAGTAGCTTCATTTTCAATTTCCACGCCATCTTCAAAAGAATGATGAAATTTAAAACTCTTTTGTTTTAAAACATCAGAATCATAATAGTGTGAAGAAATATTGATTTTATCAAAAGCTTTAAGCCAAGCAAGCCTTCCAATACCTTTACCACCTTTAGCAACTTTGTTTAAGGTATCTAATTCTTTAAAAGCATCAAAATTTTTTTTGTTAAACCCTGGACCATTATCTTCAATCCAAAAACCTTTTATTTCACCAAGATCTAATTTTTTTTCTGTTGAAGACATTAAAGTATCATTTCGAAGTATAAATATTTTAATATATTTCTCATTTTGCTTTTCATCTATTAATGAATCTATTGAATTTACGATAGCTTCAAATAAAGGCAATAAAGCTTTTGATTTTGGTAATTTATACTTTCGCAATCTTCCTTCAAGATTTGAATTCATAGATTTTCCTCATTATTTTAAATAAACAAATATGCGTTCTGTTAATATTTATTTGAATTTGTAATTATATCTAAAGTACTATTCAAACTTAATTTCTATCTATTAAATAAAACTATTTTTTGAACTTTTTAAACCTATCGGTATCACTCACTTCTTTTTTTACAATTTTTTTCTTCTCTTTCTTTGTATCTGTATCTTTAGCCATTACTTTACCTTCAAGATAATCTAAAGTTTCTCTTCTTGGTAATGGTTCACTTGTATTCATAGTAACTACACATTTGATACAACCATTTAAACACTCTTCATTGTGTTTTTCATCTATAAAAAGCCTTTGTCTCGTTTTTTCTAACCAGTCATTCCATCGATTTTTTGCCAAGTCATAAACATATCCAACACCGCCTGATTGATTGTCATAAATTAATATACTCAATTTCCCATCTACTTCTTGAATGAGAGCATTAATCTCCCTCTCATCAATACCTAACTCTTCTGCACCACTTAACTGCATTGCATTTGCTAGTGTTTGAGCTATAGTAATATCTTTGATATCTCTTTTTGGAATAATCATAATGGCATCTGTAATCATTTTAGCCATCAAATTATGATTTCTCCATATAGTAGGGGAAGTTTCCAAACATATATTTGCAGATGATTCACTATAAATTGATGAATGCTTTTTAAATGATATTGGCAATTTATCATAACTGCCTGTATTGACTTTTTCTATTTCTGATTCTGTATAACCGCACTTTGTACAAATTGCAAATCCTAAGCCTTTATTTCCTCTATTAATCCCATAAATAAGTGCTTTCTCTTTATAAATGATAGAAAAATCATCATATGTGAAATTAATATCATTTTCTGAACTTGTATGAATTGCACTATGAATCTCCAATCTTCCAACTTTTTCTGGACTACCTGCTCTATAAGACAATTTATCAGATGCAGCTGTGATATATCCATGTTCAGGCATTAAATAATTTGAAGCAGGTTTAACAACACCTTTGCAACCACTCATACTACACTCGTGAACTTTGATATACGGTGATGTAAAAAAATGTCCTTTATCACAAAGATAAGTAAACCCTTTTTCACCAAATGCTTCATCTAAATTTTCACCCGTAAAGTGTTTTGAAATTCCTTTAGATTCAATCAACATACCACCTGCTAAAATCTTTGATCCTGGAGCATATTCAGACAATGCCAAAAAACTACCTCTTGATAACTCAAACATTTTAGGTGCATTAATTACTTGCAAGGTTTTTATATCTATAGGAAATCCATATTTTGGTAAAACTTGTGCATTTGAGAAAATCTCGATTAGACTTTCTCCATGTTTTTGTTTAATGTTGTATCTAACTGCATTTTTATGACTTGTATTTGTAGCAAAATTCCAATCCGAATAAAGTTCTTTTAAACTATTGATATATATTGTACTCATAGCCTGAACTTGATCAGTAAAAACTTTGATTAATTGCTGATAATCAAGAACCTTGCTCGTATGTTTAAAGATCTCATCAAATGCTTTTTTATCATCCTCAATAATCTCAAAATTAGTCAAAAACTCAATAAATTTATTATAAATAGAATTCTCATCCATTTCAAAATCTAACTTTGCATAAGGATTATCTGTATGTTTTGGTATTTCATATATACCTACAAAATATCCCATTTTTTTGAATGAATCAAAAATTAATGCATCTTTACTACTTGCATGATTTTCATAAAATTTGAATAACATTAATGAATTAAAATGTCTAGTTGCTATTTTTTCTTTCTCAAGAGATATTGTTAATTTTTTGTGAGGCTTATCTAAATAAAATTTAAAATCTCTAAATACATTTTGATCAAAATGCCTTGTTTTAGTGTAAGTAAGAATTATAGATGAGCCATCAGTTCTTCTTCCTGCTCGTCCTGACCTTTGAATATAATTTGCTTTGTTTGGAGGGACATTAGCCATTAATACACCACTTAATCCACCAATATCAATCCCCACTTCAAGTGTTGTTGTTGCAGATAATACATTTCTCTTACCTTGTATAAACAAATCTTGCAACCTCCTATTTTCTTTTTGTGCAAGTTGAGCTGAGTGTTCTTCTGCCCATAATCCCATACTAAGTTCTTTAGAAGTATTGAGATACATTTTTCTATATCTTGAGAAATATGGATCTGCATCCAAATCACTTTGTGTAACTTCTTTTAATTCAACAATACTATGTTTTTCAGGAACAACACCATTTATAGCTTCTTGCCAAATTGTTTTATTGACACTGTTCATATATAAAGTTTGAGGTATTTCAATAGATAATTCATAGAATACTATTCTAAAAGCATCAACAATTCTTCCATCATCAGTCTGAACTCTATTGTGTTCTAACCACCTAATATCATCTCTCTTTGCAGCATCTAAAAATGTTTCAAATACTGCTTCTAAAAAAGTGTATATATTCTCTTCGTTATCTTCGATTTTAAAAATTCTAAACACTGAAGCAATAAACTTATAAATAGAACTTCGACTTGTTACTTTAAAATTAAATATATTTTTATTTTTCGCATCAAAAGCAATGTATTGACCTAAGCCTATTTTTGAAGCCTCATAGTCTTTTAATTCATTAGACTGATATTCAGAAGTAATACTTTTATAATCTCTAAATATATATAGGAACTGTTTAAGTATATTAAGTTTAAAACGGTCAATAATCTCTTTTTCTTCATTAAAAATATTGTTAAACTTATCAGACAAAACAATAGACTCGATTCCTGGATAAGTAAGTTTTATTAGCCCCAAACTTTCAAGGTTTATATCTTTTATATTTGGGGTAATCAATGCCTCTACAATTCTGTTATAGATATTTTTTTTAATCGCTTCTTGATTTTTATCAAATGACAACTGCTCTCGCTCTTCAGCTAATTGCTCTTTCATCCTTTCTCTATCAAAAAACTCTCCAATTAGAAGATGTTTTTTAAGATTATCAACTAAATCAGCAATTGAAAACCCTGAACTCATTTTTGATAATTCTACTTTTGCTTCATTAATTTTTTCTACAAGCTTTTGCTTTACTATTGGGTTATCTATATTTGATAGCTTTAGTTCATTTTCTTTGATCTCATTTTGATAATATTCTCTTAGATCATTATCTTGATTTTTAAAAATATTATTTTGTATTGTTTCTACTATTAACCTTCTAAATAGTTGTGTTTCATGTTGCATCGTTAAAAGTGGCCCAAGTCTAGCTGCTTCACTTCTACTATCTGAAAATGTTAAAAGTCTTCTTCCACGAGCAGGTAAGAAAACATTTACCTCTTTATCTATTTCGGGCATATTAACAAGCATTGTTTCTGATACCAATGGAATTAAAAACTGATCGCTTACGCTTAGCCCATAAAATTCTTCATTTGAACACACAGGACATACAGAATGTTTATAAAATTTATTGTTGTAATCATGTTCTGAACATTTTTTACCATCTTTACTGATGTAGATTTCTTCACTTGACTCTTTAAAACTCAATATATGGCTATTTTCACTTTTAGTATCATCTTTAAAGAACCTCTCTAAATATAAAGTATCTTTGTAATTAAATTTACCATGATAAAAATGCTCACTACACTCTGAACATCTCACAAGATTTAAAGTAGGACTTTGACATGTTGTACAGTTATAAAAAGTTCCATGATGAATTTTACCTAGACCCTTAATTTTAGAATCAGGACAATTTGGATTTGAGCAAACTGAAAAACCTTGAGAACTCCTTACTTGTAAATGCAATTTATGTGGAAGTAATGGCAGCTCATTGTCATTCAAACGAGCTTTTGCTCCAATTGTAAAAATATTTAATAAAGTTTTTGGGTCAATACTTGAAGAGACTAACTTTAATAACTCACTAAATTGAATTGTGTATTTTTCAGATAATATTTTTAATATTTTAGGAAATACCCTATACCCTTTAAATTCATTGTATAAATCTAAATTAGGCTCTGTCATCATAGAAGATATATCTATAAACTGCTCTATTTCATTATCAACATTGATATTTGCGTCTATCTCTTTAAACTCTTTTTCTCCAGATACTCTTAGAATATTATCTTTATTAAAAAATTTACTAAAAAAATCCTGTTGTTCTTGCTTATCATCTGAAATTGTTGCAGTTGTTGCGATATATAATATCTTTGAATTATCAACTTTTGCCTTAGTAGTTACTCTTCTTAAAAGCAAAGACACTTCAGCAGCTAAAGTACCCGTATATAAGTGGGCTTCATCTACTACTATAGTTCTCAGTGCATTACCAATTAGAGGAAAATCATTTGGTCTTGCTAATATATACTCAAGCATAGAATAGTTAGTAATCATAATATCAGGAGGATTTTCTCTTGCTTCTTTTCTTGTTTTTATGAAGCATTTATCGTCAAACTCATCAGTCGCATATTTTTTTGATTCAGGAGTTTCACTGTTATAAAAGAACATACTTACATTTGATTGTCCTTTTAGGTATGAAAATAACCTTTTATTTTGATCTGCAACTAGTGCATTCATCGGATATAGAATAATAGCTCTAACACCTTTTTCATCGGATTTTCTTGGATTAGAAACTAAATCGTTAAGCATTGGAAGTAAAAATGATTCTGTTTTACCTGAACCAGTTGGTGCAGTAACAACAATTGCAGGTTTATTATTACTATCCATCTCATTAACAATTTTAAGAGTTTCAAATTGATGCTTAAACGGATAAAAATTTGGATTAAATACTTTATTTAAGTCAAGCAAATCTAAAAACTTTTTATTCAAAAATGGAATGTTTCTTAAAATATCATCATGTTTTTTTGCTGAAAATGCTCCTTCTACAAGTATTTCAGATATTAAGCCATCATTAGATTTGATTATTTCACTTAACTCATTTTGGAGTTCTTCGTCTCTTACATTAATGCTGCTTAAAACTATCTCTTCAAGTCTATTTTTCAAATTATTCGATAGTTCAATTGCATCTAAATATTTAGCCATTTAATTTCTCCAATGCTTTTTTTAAATAATATGGACCATTGATGTAGTGCATAGCAACTTTTAAATTATGTTTTTGTGGACCACTTAATGTTGTAGTGTCAAATAGATTGTTAATTATCAATTCTATAAAACTTTCATCTCTCTCATCCTCAAGTTCTGCATCATTAACAAGATTATAAAAGTAATATTTGAGTTTATTTGAACCACACGATAATAAAAGTTTAAATAAAATGATAGGAGTATCAAGCATCAGTCTTTCTTGCTTGTTAAGAATTATTCTTTGTAAAATTCTTTCACTAACTTCTGCATCTATTTTTAAACTAAATAGTACATGTTCTATCAAAAGATTAATCTTTGAGAAATCTAATCTCAATAAATTTTCATTTATGATGATTCGATCATTATAAAAAATGGAGAAAAACTCTTCTATGTTATGCATTATAAATTTTCTTAAAAAATTTGTATGTGATTGCTTAGATAAAAATGGATAGTTTGAGACTAATAAATTTTTAATAACTTCTGTATTTGTATAGTCATTAAAACTATCTAAAAAACTATTATCATATGAACTATCAACTACACTATTACCCTGAATAACAAGGACTGAAACCAATTCATTGTCAAAACATATCTCATGATTGTTTGCACTCTCTAGTAACTGTTGATGTGGAAATTCATGTTCTTTTAGATTTTGGTCTAAAAGTATTAATTTACATTGTTGTGGTAACTCTCTATGGATAAAAATTTCATTCTTTTTTTCTTGATTTATTGAAATATATTCATCACTATTTCTATAATCAAAAACACTTATCAATGGGGAATTAAATAAATGCTCTGCAATAAAAATAGTTTCTCCAAATCCATCAAATTTCGCAAAATTTATAATTTTATTTGGTCTAATTGTTTGATAAAAACTAGATTTATTTTTAATGTAGAATTGCTCAGTTCTGCTAAAATCACTAAGATAGTATCTATATCTTTTTAAATCGGACTTTGTTAAATAGCCTGTTCTATCAACTAGTTTAACAGTTGCATCACTTCCCATTTGAAATAATCTATATTGATTTTGTTTTTCAAAGAAGTTACAATAAACTACCTTTTTAAATACCCTATTTTTATATTTAATAAGTAGTGTATGCTTTGGAGAAGTAATCATTTCAGGATACAATTTACTTTTTATTGAGCTGTTATTTTCAATATCATCACTATCTGAATAACCACCCAAATATGACCATTTTATAATTTTAGCTTCTGAAGGCAATGTCTTTAAATCAACTTCTTCTGTTTTAGAATCAATTTGCATAATTTTTAATTCAAAAGTATATTCATTATTTAATATAAATGAAGGATTAGCCGTTGTATATAAAACTAATTGATCTATGAATTCAGGTTTTTCAACATTTTCTGTAAAATTTAACTCAAATAATATTTCTTCATTGTATGTAATTTTACAGTTATCTTTGTATCCAATAAATGGAACTAGTGTAGCATATCCGTCAAAATACTCCCTTTGAAAATCATCATTAAAATCGCAATCTAAATCAGAATCCATCAAGATATGATATTTTTTATGAGCATTTAATTTTTTGAATATATTTTGATAGATATTTCCATCTTCATCAAACAATACCATCTGTTCACTAAAATCAAATAGCACTATTTCTGTAGCAAATACTACATCATCATCTTCATTTCTTAGTTCTAAATCTATCTGATTTGTAGCGAGATTAAAAATAGTAATTGGCGATTCTAATATAAGCTCTTTGGAATTATTAGCAATCAAAACACCTTTATATTCATCGTCTATATAAATTTCATATCTAAATCCGCTCAAATTTAGTGAATAAAGGTCTTGTGCATTAATTGTAAAACTTAGTCCATCGTCTGAATAATTAATTTTTTCAAGATAAAACACAGGTAAATCTTCATCTTGAGTAATCATTAATTGCTTTTTAGCTCTTTGTTTAGCTGCTTTTAGTAATTCATCTAAATTGAGATGTTTAAACCAAATGTTTTGAGTTAAAATATTTTTTGCTTGGTCATTTGATAAAATGTTATCTCTAAATCTTCTTAAAACTCTCCATCCATCATTAAACTCTTTTGAGTAATTTTGAGAATCTACATCTAACAATTCTGAAACAATAACCGGTAGGTTGTAATTTGATAGCCAAAGTTTTAAATGATCGAAGCTCTTATTTAAAAGCCCTATTTGTAACAATATAGTATTTCTTACATATTGCTGCTCATCTTTTGCATCAAAATTATTTCTAAGATGAAATAGATTACATGCATACTCTATTGACTCTTTTAAAAAGAAATTTGGATAATTTTGACTTGTAAAATATGAATCTAAAAAATGTCTTGTAACTGAAGAATAATGTTCCAAGTCACTTGTAATAGCTTTCCAAAGTGATGAATAACTAAGTTTTGATTCAAGCTTATAAATTACGTAAGTTAAAAACACTAATCCAACAAATGCTTTTTTTGTGTGAGTTAGCTTACCTGGTTCTCCTCTAAAATGGAAAAATAACTCCTCAATTTCATTTATATCATTTACAGTTAAATCTAACTCTATTATCGATTTAAAGCTACTTTCATTGTTAAGAAATAGCAATATTTTAGTTATTGTTGCATTGCGTTGATACTCTTTTATTAGTTGATCTAAAGTAAAACTAACAACTGTTGTATGCTCATGAACTTCTTTATTTGAATGTTTTTCATGAATTATGTGTTTTTGTTCTGCCACTTCATCAATTGTATTTCCTAACCAATCACTCCAATTTGTCCATCCATCATTTTTATATACATATTGTGGTGATTTTGGTAAATCCATAGGTCTTAATGGCAAATTTTCGATTCTATTATCTATATATGCTTTCCATTCATCATATGATGATAATTTTAAAGAGTGAACATACTCCTTTGCATCTTCATATGACAACCATGTATCGTCAACTTCACCATGAGTTGTTCTTCTCTTTCTCTCAGTGCCTAGCCAATCAGACATATCAATCCAACCGTTATCTTCATAAACTCTTTTGGGATCTGTTGGAATATCAAGAGGTTTAGATTCATAGCCATTTAGTTCATTTTTACAATATAATCGCCATTCAACTTGTCCATTTAAACCTAAATTTCTAACAAATTCTCTAGCTTCCTCAAAGTTTTTCCAATCTGTACCTATCCAATCTTTTATTCCGTTCCACTGTTCAGCATAAATTTTTTGTGGATTCCAAGGAATATTATCAGGTTTTACTAACCCATCTATTTTCCCTTGATAATATCTTTGCCATTGTTCAGCATTTACTAAATTTAAACTTCTTACAAAGTCTCTTGCCTCTTCAAATGGTAAATATTCTATTTCAATATTTTCACTTATCCAATCACTCCAACTTATCCATCCATCATTTCTATAAACTATATCAGGATTAGAAGGTATAAAATCAGGGCGTCTTTCCTTTCCTTCTAATGTACCATTTGACCATTTTTTCCAAGCTCTAGTGTTTTCTAAATTTTGATTTCTAACATAATTTCTTGCTTCATCAAATGATAAATACTTAGATAAATTACTCATACTAACCCCTCTGCAACTTTTTTTAACTCAGTATTTAACATATCTATCATAGTTTTATATGAATGTAATTCATTTGTATTTAATTGATAAGCCCATATAGACTTTGGAACATCAGTCCATATCATTGCTCTACTAATTTCATTAAAAATATTGTTTAAATTAAACTTTATTTCCTCATTTGAATACAATAATTTGGTATATTTTGGAAATTGACAATAAAAGAATTTTTGGTAATCATTTAAAATAAATTTCGCTAAATCTTCAAAGTAATTTTCTGTAGTTTCTAAATTCTCAGTATGTTTTATTGAAGCGATTAGCAATAATGAAGGATGAAGATTCGACCAGTAGCTAGATAAAATACCAACCAACTTAGGATATTGAGCAATATTTTGGAAATCTTGATGTAAATGTCTTGCAGCACTATGAATGGCTTGATCTATTAAAACAGAAAAAAAGAAGCTAAAAAGAAAAAATTGCTTTTTCTGAATTCTATTGAATTCATCTCTTACTACACCATAATGGTCCGGTGCAGACATATCATCAACTAAACTAACAATCGAAATCCTCTCTTTTGCGAATTCATGAGAATTCATTAAGTTAATTAAATCCTTTGAAAACTGCTGTTGATAGTATTCAACAATAGACATATTCTACACTCCTAAATCATATCTCAAATATTCCATATTCTTAATTGAAATTGTATAATAAATAAATTACCAAACTTTATCACTCAAACCTTTTGAGATACAAATCAATGTTGTTTTTAACCTCAATTTTTAGCTCATCAGGAGTGATTATTCCAACAAAAGGTATGTATCTTTGTATCGTAGGAATTATCTCCATCAAGTCTGTTATGATGATTTCAAGTTCAAGTGAACCATGATCATATTTTTTGATAACTCTTTGAGTAGGATTAAGAGGTTTTCGTAAAAAATACCGTGACACGGTTGCATCTATAAATAGTTCTACAGTTATTGGTTCATTCTCAGGTTTATAGTAAGCTGTAATAGCATTGTCAAATGTTTTTACTATCTCTTTATCAAACTTGTAGTTTGCATTTAATACTTCAATCTTTTTGATAGTGTTAAGGTGAAATGTTTTTATCTTTTTATCTTGAGGTTCAAAAACTATTAAATACCAATATCCTTCAAGATTTAAGATTTTAAGAGGGTATATTTCTCTATATTTATTATTATAAAAACATTTAACAATGTTTTTATTCTCGATAGCATTTTCTAATTGTATTAATTCATTTTGAAACTTATCTATTTTTTCAACAGAAGATTTAGAGTAAAGTTGATTAGATAGTTCTTTTTCAAATTTAAAAAATAGTTTATCAACATTAGCTTTTAAATCATGATCACTATATTTATCAGTAGATTTATTTTTTAATACAGCAATAATTGCTAACTCTTTTGAGTTAAAAAGAGTTTTAGATAAAAAATTGTTTTTAGCTTTATATGTTTTTGAAGAGTAATCATAATAGATTGTTTCATTAGGTAGTAAAGGAAGAATAAAATCTTTAAAATCAGTTTGAATGATTTTTTTAGAAATATTAAATCTTTCAACAAGACTAGGTGTTGAAAGATTATATCCTTGATTTAACAAATCTAATATAGCTTTTATTCTTTCTACTCTATTGTTTAAGTTCATATAATTATATTAGCTAATAGTTGTAAGATTTATGTAAGATTTTTATTTTTCATCACAAAATAAAATTATATTTTTATACAAATTTACTCTATACCTGAAAATAACATTGTACACTTGATTGTCTCATTTGGAATATCTTCATTTATAGATGATTCAAAAATCAGATCACAATCTTCAGTTAAAGCATCGACTAAAATCATTGAATCTTTAAAACTATTAGCATTCACTGTAGAATTAAACTCAACTTTAACCAATAAACCTTTTGCAACAGATGTTTCATTAGTATAATCATCAGCTAATATTTGCCACATATTTTCATTAACACTAAAAAATCTTACTTCACTTTTTATTTTTCCAGTTTTAGAAAGAATTACTTGATAATCCTCTTCATTAAGATCATTGTTTTTATTTTCCATTTTTTAATCCTTGTGATAAGTTTATAAATAAATTGTAGCACGAGTGATTTACTTAAGTTGGTGATTTATATATCTGTATAAACTTATATCTCTTTGAAAGTTTATAATATGTGCTTCTACTCTGCCCTACTCTCACTATTAAATTTTTTTCTATAAGGCTATTAAGTGTCTCTTTTGTTTTTTGTTTCGCTATATCCCGTAAGATTTAGTGTTTTTTTGTAATCTTTTCATTGTCAAGAAGATATATTAAAATCTTTTTATCTTCTATTTGCAATCGGTCGTAATCAGCCACAATCGGTCGTAATCGGTCGGAAAGATATTTTGTTCTTCAACATTTAATATTTTTTCTTTTGAAATTTTTGGCTGTATAAACTCTATTATTTAAAATAAACATTAACACATAAATTGAGAAATTTATATATATTATATAAAAAAAAATTTATTTAATTATTGAGAATATCGATAAAATAGAGGTTCTATATTTTTAAAAATGTATTTTTGCCCTACTTTTCTCATTTTAGGTGCTAATTCCTTTTGTTTTATACATTTTTAATAACTTCTGAAAAAAGTTATTAAAAAGACTTCTTTAATAAGTCTTTAATAGTCTTTAAGAGCTAGTGTACTATGGGTGTATTTTGATGTACTATGGGTGTAAAATTTGTTGTTTTTAGTGTACTTTGGGTGGAACATAGGTGTACTATGGGTGTATTTGATGTACTATGGGTGTATTTTTTAGTGTACTAGCCCTAAAATAGGCATTTTTCTTCAAGTAAGATAAAAAATCCTTATTTTTTTTGATGTACTATGGGTGTAAAAATTTGTTTAAGAAAAAATTTTCTTGCTCTAAAATAATGTACTATGGGTGTATTTGATGTACTATGGGTGTAACTTGATGTACTATGGGTGTAAACAAATGTTGGCAAATAGGCACTTTATAACTAGAAAGGAGTATAAAACTCCCCTAAAATGGGCACTTGAATTATAATAAAAAAAATATAATTCAGTTTGAACTTCATTAAACAGCTTATGTACTTTGGGTGTAAACGAATGTTGAGAAATAGGTACTTCACAAATAAAAAAATTCTGATTTGTCCTAAAATTCGTATCTTGAATTATATTTTTTTTAATATTATTCAATTTTGATTTTGTTGAATAGCTTATGTACTTTGGGTGTAAACAAATGTTGGCAAATAGGCACTTTATAACTAGAAAGGAGTATAAAACTCCCCTAAAATGGGCACTTGAATTATAATAAAAAAAATATAATTCAGTTTGAACTTCATTAAACAGCTTATGTACTTTGGGTGTAAACGAATGTTGAGAAATAGGTACTTCACAAATAAAAAAATTCTGATTTGTCCTAAAATTCGTATCTTGAATTATATTTTTTTTAATATTATTCAATTTTGATTTTGTTGAATAGCTTATGTACTTTGGGTGTAAACAAATGTTGGCAAATAGGCACTTTATAACTAGAAAGGAGTATAAAACTCCCCTAAAATGGGCACTTGAATTATAATAAAAAAAATATAATTCAGTTTGAACTTCATTAAACAGCTTATGTACTTTGGGTGTAAACAAATCTCTATAAATAGGTAGTTCAATAATTAAAAATATATTTCAGATAGAAATTTTTTACCTTGAATTATATTTTTTTTAATATTTTTGAAGTTGTTTTTTAGTTAAAAATATTTTTTTAATATTTTTGGTTTTAAGTAATTTTAGTTTTAAAAAAAGATAATCACTTAAAAAAATAGTAAAATTATCAAAAAATATGATATATTTTGAGTCATTTTAAAAAAAATATGTTAAAATCACTAAAACATATTGTCCGTTCTACGGACAGAAAATAAAGGTAGATAATGTCAATTGAAAATATATCTTCTGTAGAATATCTAAGTAAACAAAAATATAGTGAGTTCGCTGGTATATCTGAAACAAAAATTAAACAACTTTTAGATGAAGGAAAATTACCACATTTTCAATCTACAAAAAAGTATTACATTCCAAGTTGTTTAAGAGATACTTTAGAACTAGTTGAAGCAAAAAAAGAGCTTGCTCCTGGTTGTATTGTTATATCAATAGGAAATCATAAAGGTGGAGTATTAAAAACTACTAATACTCAAAATATTAGTGCAACTTTGGCATTTTATGGATACAAAGTTCTTTTGATTGATGCTGATCCACAAGGAAATGCTACAAAAGGGTTTGGAATTTTTCAAAATCAATATGATTTAGTTGAAAATAATACTATACAACTGATGTTGAACATAAAAGAAGATTTATCAGATGTTGAATTTGAAAAAAATATTAGAGAATCAATTGTAAATGTACAAAGACCAGAAATTACAGGAAAGTTAGATATTTTACCAAACGATCCAAAAATGATTGACAAAATTAGATACTTAGATGATTTAGCAAATACAGAAGATAGTTTAGAATATATATTATCATTTATCAAAAATGATTATGATTTTATAATAATTGATACTCCTCCAAGAACAGATACAATATTAAGAACTTGTTTAATGGCAAGTGACTATTTCATTATTTCATTAAAACCAGAGCCCTACTCTTCAATTGGAGTACCTGATGTTTTTGCTCCAATTAAAGCAATAAGTAGAAGCTATCGAATGAGAAAAAATAAAGATTTATTTGTATTAGGTGGTATTGTTGGAGATATTGGAACTTCATCACTTCATAAAGCAATAATAGAGCAAGATAATTTAAATCTTATGCAAATAACAAACAATACTGCAAAAATATTTGATACTCAAATATCTCACTATGAAAAAGTTGGAGAATCGCAATTAGGTTTAGGCGCAATGATTTTTACAGATTTTAAACATGATTCAACTAAAGCTTATATGCTTTTAACAAATGAAATAGTTACAAAAATATTAGAAAAAGAAGCATTAAAAGAACAATAAAAATATTTTGTCCGTTCTCCGGACAGTAAAAAGAGGAATTTATGAGTAACCAAAACAAACCTTTATCTAAGTTGGAACAAATTAAATTAGCAGCAGCTGCACAATCAAATAAAAACATTGCACAAGCAAATGTAAAAGAGAGTAGATTGAAAGTTTCTGAAATAAAATTAAACCCTTTTCAACCTAGAAAATATTTTGATGAGCAAAAATTAAATGATTTAGCAGAATCAATAAAACAAAATGGCCTAATTCAAGCTATTACAGTTGCACAAATAAATGATGAACTGATTTTAATAGCAGGAGAGAGAAGATTAAGAGCTCACCAAATAGCAGGATTAGAATATATAGATGCAAATCTTTTATACAATATAACAGATGAAAAATTAAGAGAATTATCTTTAATAGAAAATTTACAAAGAGAAGATTTAACACTGATTGAGGAAGCGAATGCTTTTAAAAAATTAAATGAAGAGTACAATAAAAGTTATAGAGATATAGCTGCACTAAGTGGAAAATCAAAAACAACAATTGCAGATATAATTAATCTGAGTAATTTTTCCGAAGAATGCCAATTGTTAATTCAAGAGAATAAACTAAAAAATACAGCTATATTAAACAATATTTTAAAGTGCCCTACTCTAGAACATTATGAATTGATTTTAAGATTAATCGAAAATGATTTAACACACAAAGAGATAAAAGATAAACTTCAAGAGTTCACAGAAAATAAAAATAAAGAAAATAGTAAAAAAAATAAAACTCAAAAAATAAAAACTTATCCATTTGAATTACCACTTATTACAGGTGTTGATATAGAAAGTAAAAAAAATAAGCTAAAAATAGAGATTGATATGAGTGTTTTTAAATTAGATGATTCTAAAAATATAGAAGAGTATATTAAAAAAATCATATTAAGTAATAGTAACTAGAAGTAGGGCATATGTTTAATAAATTAGATTTAACTTTTATAGATAGTATGGAGAGAGGGATTCTCTCTACAATTTTATTTGATAATAATACTATCAAAGATGTAAAAGAAAATATATTTTCAAATCAACAATATAAAAATATATTTGATGTTATGCAAGAGTTAAATAAAAATAATTTCCCAATTAATGAAGAAGCAATAGTTGCAAAGCTAGGGAATAGCTATGAACAAACATTAATAAATATCATAACAACTAATCCACTAACTCAAATAAAATCTATTTACAATGAATTACAAGAAAATAATTATAAAATATTTTTGCAGGATCAATTAAGAAAGATAGCTAGTTCAGATTCAAATAGTATTGATAAAATAAATGAACTACAAGATTTAATAATAAGAAGTAGAGATTTTAAAAGACAAGAACTATTTAATCTTGTAGATTTTTCAAATGTAAAAGAAAAAACACCAAACTTTCTATTAGAAGATGTTTTGCCAATTCAAGAAAATGAGATAAATATCATAAGTGCTGCTGGTGGAAGTGGAAAAAGTTATCTTTCATTATATTTAGCTTTGAACTACATTTCAAAATATAAAGAGAATAGGGCATTTTTATGGCTAAGTGAAGATGAAATAGGGGTATCAAAAAAAAGAGCACTAAGTCTTTGTAAAGTCCATCATAATTTAACTATTAATCAAAGAATTTCTGTTTTAGGAAAAGAGACGCAAGTATTTCATTTTGTTGATAAAAATTTGAATATTAATACAAAATTTGAAGAAATGAAACAGCAATTAAAAGATTTTTCATTAATTGTGATAGATCCACTTATAGCTTTCTTTGGTGCTGATGAAAATTCAAATGCAGATGCAAGATTTTTTATGAGTTTATTAAATAAATGGTGTGTAGACGAGAATAAAACAATTATTTTAATACACCATCATTCAAAGGCAAGTGGAACAAGTAAAACTACTGCAAGAGGAGCAAGTGCTTTTATTGATGCTTGTAGAATGCATTATGTGATTGAAAAAGTTGAAAATGATTCAAGAAGTAGAAAAGTAGTTATAGATAAGACAAATCATTTTTCTAATGACAAAAAAGATTATATTATTAAGCTTTTTGATGTAAAAGTTGAAGTTATTCCTTACAAAGAAACTGAAAAAAGAGTGCCTAAAAAATATTCAGTACCACTGCTTGGGGATATTGAAGCAACAGAAGTAGATGAATTATGATAAAAGTTTTACAAATATACAACAAGGGAAAATCATGGCTGTACAAAAAAATGATGAAATAAAACCAAAATTTATTAAGAAGATGGTACCTAAAGAAAAAGTAGGTTTTTTACCTGATGAGAGTCAAATTCAATACAGCCTCTTTGATACAAAACAAAAGATAAATGAATCAACAGCGACTCTTATGGATTTAAGAGTTAGTCCATTTATGCCTGTTGATAAAATATCTCATAATAGTGCTCTAGCTAAAGAGTTTGTTGCAAATAAAAATATTTTAAGAAGAGAAACAGCTTTTGGAACTGTAGAAATTAGAAATAGGCTACTTACACAGTATCATAAAATGATATTAGATTGTATAATGATTAATAATATTGCAAGATCAGTTCTTTATAAAGGAAATATAGCTATTTATTTTAGTATATATGAAATTGCCCAAAAGTTGGGATTGGAATGGAGTGGTAAAACTCAAAAAAACATTCAAGAAGCAATAGAATATATAAAAGACGTTGTAATTGTAAGAAGCGATAATAATGGTTCAGGAGTAAGCTCTAGCTACAATATTATTCAAGAGATGAAATATAGTTCAAAAGAACAATCATATGTTATTATTTTATCTTCATTATATTCAGAATATTTTAATAAAACAATGTCAATAAATTATAATAAACGATTTGATGATTTGATCAGTATAAGAGGCAAGGGTAGTGCATTTATTAGGTCAATAATTGAGTTTTTTATTACTCATGATGCTAGTGCTGATAATATTCAAAGAATAAAGTTAATGCAGCTTCTTGAAACTATAAATTATCCATGTGAAACACCAAGGCAAGTAACATCTGCTAAACAATATTTAAAAGAGTATGAAAAAGAACTCGCAAAATTTCATATCAAATACTATCCAGGTTCTCAGGTATTTGAATATTGTGGAACAACAGATATTAGGTTTATTCCACCACTTGAAGGATTAGTAGAATAAAAAAATAGATTTTCATATCAGGGACTGGAAAAACCCTTGATTGTTTTTCGTTTTTATTGGAAAAATATTTTATTAAATAAATACTATAAAATTGAATTGTTATATTTGTAAATAATTTTTAATCAACCTTAGTCTAAATATAAAATTTGAAAATAAATAGATGATATTCAAATCTCTGAATCAAATGAGATAAACTCTTCAATTCTCTTAATTTTTGTTTTCTCCCATTGTGAAATAGGGTCTTCTTGATTCCATTTCTCAAACATTATTTTTTCTTGTTTTGAGATTTTAAAATTATATTTATTTGACATATAAAAATAGATTCTAGCAATATCTCCTCTAATCTCTTTTTTTGGATAAGCTATTTTATTTTTAGAATCAACTTCAAATTCACATTTTCCATATTGCTGTTTTTTTGGTAATTTATCACCAAATTTATAATTGCTTCTATCGTTGTTAATTTCTCCTATAGCAGGAACAAGATTGTACATATCAGATTCCATAGCTCTAAAAGTGTTATCTTTATTACAAGCTTTTCTTCCACCATCTTTCCAACAAGGTAAATTTTGTGCAAGAACTTGAATTGGCACTACATGTTCCCATTCAACAACTTTTGATCTTTCATTATTACTATTTGCAAAAAAGTTAAAAAAAGAGCTATTTTTTGGGGAATAATATTTTTTATCTTCAATAATAACTGTTCTCTGTTTACCTTTTATCTGCTTTATTTCATAAGGATTTCCACAATAAAAAGTAAATTGGTTATCAAAATATACTTTTTTTAATAGGATTTTTTTAGTTTTTGAATATGAATTTGCATTTAGATTTGATAATGAAATAAAATATATCATAAGCAATAAACTAAATATTTTTAAATTATGAGTTGTCATTATTACTTCTATACTTTTTTAATATTAAATCAGTTGTTGTTAATATATCTTTTTTATTTAAAATCTCTTGTGATTTTTTAGGTAAGATAATTTCTTCTTTTTCTATAATCTTATCTTTCGATGCAGTTTTAATAGATTTGATTAACAAAATATTATATAAAATAATAAAACTCACAATTAACCATTTCCCTAATAATAAATAAAGTAAAGTGCTTGTATCTTCTAATTCAAATATTTTTATTAAATCATCATATATTCCAAATATTAACCATATTAAAACAATAGAAGCTAATAGTGAAATAATTTGAGTTTTAAACTTTTTCCAAATAAAAAGATAAGTTCCAGTTTTAAATAAAAAATTCATCATATTTTATATCCCTAAAAGCATATCTAAACCAATAAAAGCCAATAAACCTTGTGCAGTTTTTTTTGCATAATCTGCTTTTATATCCTTTGATAAATCACTAATCATTGATTCATAATCATCATTTTGAATTTGTTCAACACTTAAACCTTTTTCTTCTATTTTTTCATTTACTTCTTTAATAGCTTTTTCTCTTATATGTGATTCATAAGTATCATCAACTTTATCAATCCCACTTTTAATAGATTCAATAGCATTATTTAAAATATCTTCTGGTCTCATAATTTTTTCCTATTTAAGATTTTTTATTAGGTAATGTTAGAGCTTTAATTTTTTCTTCTAAAGCCAATTGTCTTTGTTCTTGTTTGTATTCATGGATACTTTGTGCTATTTCATTTGAAATTTCTTTTTTTACTTGCCAAGCAACACCTAAAACAGTTGGTGTATTTTTTATAATAAATTTGCCAACACACCATGTAAAAATTGATAAACATTTTGTAATTGTCCAAACTTGACCAGCAGTTGATTTCTTAGATTTTCCCTTTAAAATTAGTTCTAACTCTTTTGTGTTCATAGCAAAATTCTTTTATATTAATCCACCAGTCAAAAGACTGATTCCAATACCAACTGCAATTCCAGCAGCAACTTTTTTACCATCATTTTTTATAATCTCAATTTCTAATAAAAGTAACTCTTCAAATTTCTCATTCTCTAAGTCATTTTTATTAATTCCTTGTTCATTTAGCTTTTTAATTAAAGAGCTTTTAGCCATATTTCTTACACCTTGGTTTAATTCAGTTTGGATTGAATCTAGCATTTTGTTTCCTTTTTGTTTATATTTTATATTGAAATACTATTATTAAAAATGTACACATTTTGTCTATTTAATTTAATCTCTTTTTGGAATAATTGTAATAATCGCATTATGTTTATGAACCACATAAAATTGATTCTCAAACCCTGGTAATGCAAAACTTTTTGCAACACTTGTTGGAACTACATTTTTTAAAACTTTTGTTAGATATGCATTTGCTAATTCTAAATCTTTATTTGTAAATTCAGTTTTTCCAATAACTCTTTCTAAAAACCTTTTTGCAGCGTGTAATGTGATAATCATTTTATTCTCCTTGATTGTTTTGATAGGAGAATTATAAAGAGATATATAGACATATATTGTCTAAATAAATAGGATTAAAAATACAAGGAATAAATAAGTAAAGACAAAATATGACTAAATGGATTGATAAAATAATTTCACATTTTAAAAGGAGTAAATAAAATGAAAAAAATAGTAAGTATGAGTTTAATCTCAATAGGATTATGTTTAGGTGCAAATGCAAGTGATTATACTATGACCCCCGATGGTAATTATGTTGGTGGAAGTACATATTCAATGACACCAGACGGAAATTATGTTGGTGGTAGCACTTATAATATGGCTCCTGATGGTTCGTATAATAGTGGTAGCACTTCAACTATGACACCTGATGGAAGCTATGTGGGTGGAAGTTCATATCATATGGCACCAGATGGAAGTTATCAAAGTGGTAGTTCTTCTAGTTTAGCTCCAAATGGTGAATATATAGGAAGATAAAACATAATATTTAAGTACAGTATTTTACTGTACTTATTTATATTTTAATTATTGGAATAAATGTGGATAATCTATCAATTATTATAATTACTTTTACAGTTGTTATATTTTTGTATCTATTATATAAAGGTCTAAAATCTGTTTATCAAGATTTTAAAAATATCTATTATTTTAAAATCAAAAATTATTTCATTAAGAAAAAGCAAGAACAATACAGTGAAAAGAAAAAAATCATAGGTATTGGTGGTGGAGGTTCTAATATAGTTGAATATCTGGCAAATCAATATGAAAGCTTAATTATAAATAGCGATAAAAGAGCCTTAGAACAAAAAAAAGTAAAAAATAAAATATATCTTAAAAAACCTGATAATCTAGGTTGTGGTTCTAATGAAAAATGTGGATTTTCTTTAATTACAGAGGATGTATTAAATCAAATTGATAATTTTATAAATGAAAATTTATCAATAACTTTAATAGCAACTCTAGGTGGTGGAGTTGGTAGTGGTTCTACAAAAGCAATAGCAGAATATTTATCAAATAAAAATATCATAGTTAAATGTATTTTAGTAAAACCATTTTCTTGGGAAGGTTCTAAAAAAAGTAATAGAGCAAATGAAACAATAGATTTTTTAAAGCAACTAAAAAATGTATCAATTATAGAAATAGAAAATGATGAGTTAAAAAGTTTTGAGCATTTGAGTATGAAAGAGTCATTTAACTTGCTTAATAACAAGATAAATTTGATGATTTAGTAAATATTACTTTAACAAAAAATTGAAAATAAGAAGAATATCGATACAATAGATAACTTTATATTTAATTATTTTTAGGGTATGTATGTTTAAAATCAACTTCTCAAATCCATTCGTTTATTGGACTGTTATTATTATTTCAATATTAATATTTTCATTTCTTTTTAATAATACAAAAGAAATATATGTAGAAAAAAAAGAAAATACAAATACCTTTGAAAAATATAGTTATCAAAATGGTGAAAAAAAACTAGATACTTATGAATTCCCAGATATAAATGCAAAGTTAGAACCTGAAAAGAATAACATTATCTCAAATTTATTTTCAAAAGACACAAATATTTTGATGATATTTTTACTTATATATTCAATTGGATTATCTATGCTTTTTACATATAGAGAGAAAAGTAGAATCTCAAAAGAGATGTTAGATGAAAAATTGAAAATAGAAAAAGAAAGAATTCAATCAAAAATAAATATATTTGAAGATATTGAAGTTGAACTCAAAAAATATGAAAATATAATTAATCCTGAAATAAAATTAGAAAATTTAGATAAAAGAATTGATACAGATACAAATTATGTATTATTTAATGCTAGAGTTGTTTTAGAAAAAATACTTTTAAATATTTGCAAAGTAAATGAAATCGAAGAAGAATCTTTAAATAAAATGATTTATTTATTATTCAAAAAAGAGATTTTAACTCACCAAACAAAAAGCTATGCACACACTATAAAAGCTTTTGGAAATAGGGTAGCTCATCCAAGTATAAAACAACCAATCATATTTACTTCAAAAGATGCCTTATTAGTATTAAGTACTTTAGTTGCACTATTAGAAATATTTAAAACTCAAAATCTTTTGGTAGGATTAAATAATGATAAGTAAACAATTCATTTTATTTTTTATATTGTGTTCAAGTTTATTTGCAAAAGTTGAAGTAAATTTAGAATTAAATAAAAATGATTCAATTTATAGATTAGAAAATAACGATATAGTATTTAAAGATGACAAATTAAAGTTTAGTATGAAATCTAATAAAGACGAAGTTTTAGAAATTTTTTATAAAACTAATAAAAATAAATTGGAGCTTTTAGAAAAAATTGAATTAAAAAAAGATATTGCTCAAGATTATCCACAATCTAACAAATATATTATTTTAGATGATGAGATTGGCACATTAACTTTTCTAATTAAGTCTAAATCATATCAAAAAGAATTTATATTAAATACTAATCCAAAACATGAAACTTTAATAAATAATGAAGAAAATATAAAAAAAGATGAAAGAGTTTATGTAGATAAATCAAAAATTATTTCAAATGATAGGGGTGAAAAAGAAGCAAATATTATCATTCCTAAACTTGAATCATCAACGGTAGTTATTAACAATAAATCGGATAATTCCATTGGTGCAGGTGTGGTTATAAATGATGGCAAAAATATCTTAACGAATTATCATGTTGTAGAACCAGATAAAGAAAATGTTTATATCGCATTTAAACCAAAACTAGGAAATAAGCCATCGAATAATAATTATTATAAAGTTAAAGTTGTAAAAGTAGATATGACAAAAGATTTAGCATTATTAGAAATGCCTAAAGATTTGATTAGTAAAAATGACTATATTTCTTTAAAACTAGCAGATATCGATTCATTAAAAAAAGGAATGAATATTTATAATATGGGACATCCTCTTGGATATTATTTTGCATTTGAATATGGGATGTTAACAAATATTTTAAATGATTATAGTTGGGATGAATATAAAGCTGATTACATACTACAATACTCTATGAATGCAAATAAAGGTAATTCTGGAAGTCCAATTGTAAATGATAAATTAGAATTGATTGGAATTGGAGCTTTTTCAAATAAAAAAGGAGAAAATCTAAATTTTGGAATATCTGTAATTGATATAAAAAATTTCATTGATTCAAAAGATAGCGTAATAGTGAAAAAGAAAAATGCTGATGAATATAAAAATAAAATTATAGAGCAAGGTTTATATAAAAATATAAAACTTGCAAAAATTGATAGAAATAAAAATGGTATTCCAGATGCTATGATGAAAGATATAGATAATGATGGTATTTGGGATATTATAGCTTATGATACAGATGAAGATGGCTCTTATGAAAGGGTGACAAGTTTTAGATGAAAAAAATATTTATATTAATTTTATTAACAATCCATTTATTGGGTAATACTATCGAATTTGCAAAAGATTTATTTGATAATAAACAACAATACAAAGAAGCTATTGATATATTTCAGAAATTTCCAGATGATGCAGAAGCTCAATATTATATTGGAAAAGCTAATTTTTATGGAATGGGTGTAGAAAAAGATTTAAAAAAAGCTTTTGAATATGCAAAAAAATCAGCTGATAAAAATAATTCTTCTGGACTTAATCTTTTGGGGCTTATATATGCGAATGGAAATGATGAGATGAAAGCTTTTGATTACTTTAAAAAATCTGTAGATTTAGAAAATACAAAAGGTATGTTGAATTTATCAACATATTATATTAGGAGAGAAAATTTCGAAGAAGCAAAAAGATGGCTAAATAATGCACATGACTTAGGTGATTTAAATGCAACTCTTGAATTAGCATTTTTTTTATCATCAACTGAAATTAAAAATTATAAAGAAGCAATTATATACTATGATATTTATATGAAATCTGGTTATAAAATGACTAGTAATATTTATTATAGAATGGCTTCAGCTTATGAAAATATAGGTGATTATGAAAAAGCTTATGAATTTTATGTTAAATCAGTAGAGTTTGGAGATAAAGATGGAATATTAAGTATTATTTATTCAGAAGGTATAAGAAATATTCTTTCTGATGAGGAATATTTAGATTGGTTGAAAAAAGGAGTTGAATTAAAATTAGAATTAGCTTATCAACCTCTTTATATGTATTATCAGGAAAAAAAAGATTTTAAAAATTTAAAATTATTTTTAGAAAAGGCATATTATGAAAATAAGAATTTTGAGATGGGATGTAACTTAAGCTCATATTATTTAAATCTAATGAACTTACGAACTGAAAAACCAGACTATGAGAAAGCTTTTAAGATAGCCAATCAAATAGTAGAAAATAATCCAAAAGCTAATAATCTTGGTAGTTGTTATCGTACTTTATCTTATATGTATGAAAAAGGAGATTATTTATCAAAAGATTTAAATAAAGCTATAGAAATTAGAAAAAAATCTTCAGATATTTCTTATGAGTTTGATAAAAAAGAAGATTTAAAACATATCAACGAAAAAGAAGAAGAATTAAAATATAGATTAAAATTATTTGAAAAATTAGATATAAAAGATGAAAAAGTTTTCCCTATAATAAATAATTTTACAAAAAAAGAACAAGTAATTGCTGCTTTAGAAACTAAAAAATATTTCTTTTTCAGTGTTAATGATAAATCAATAAAAATGTATGATAAAAATAATTTATCACTTTTAAAAGAATTTAGACCTTGGATTTCTTCAGGGTTAGAGGGTAATCCACTACAAATTGTTTTTGATGAAAATAAAAACATACTGTATTTTAGTACTCTAAATAGTACAAATGATATGAGTAAAAATGATTTAATTCATGGTATAGACATACAAAGTGGAAAAATAATTAAAACATTAAAAAATATTATAGCATTTAAAAATATATACTTATCAATTTCTGATGATGGTAAATTTATAGTTGCGATTAACAATAATAATTTAATAAATATAATTAATACTGAAAATAATGAGATTCAGCATTATAATTTAGGGGATCCTATTATTTTATTAGCGGCTAATATTATTAAAGAAAAAGATGATTATGTTGTAAATGTAGTAAGTACAGATAAAAAACTATATAAATTTTCTATAAATTTAAGTAGAAATATATTAATTGAGGATTTTAATTTTCAAACAAATTTTAGGTCATTTAACGGAACTCATGCTGAAAAGATTTTCGAGAATAAAAATAATATAAATATTGAAAATGCAAAGATAAATTCTAAAGATAATCTTGAGTTAAAAATAAACAATAAATTTAAAGAGTTTGATTTTAAAAATTTAATATTCAATGAACAAGATAAATCAATAACATCAGATGATAAAAGTACTTCTTCATTAAGTATAAATCAAAAATACGATGGAAAAGTTATAGAATTTGTAAATATGAAAACAAAAAATAAAAAAGAGTATTTTTTAGTGGGAGATACTAAATTATTAAATTCATATCCAATAAAAGATAAATATATTTTATTAATAACTTCAGATATTACATTTATGCCAATATTGAATGATAAGGGTGAAATAATCGCAAATTTACAAGGTTTTTCTGCTTTTCCAAAAGATATAGATATTAAGAATAATAAATTAGTATATACAGGATTAGATAATATTATTCATATTTTTAATTTAGATATTTTAAGTAAGTTAAAATATGTTAAAAATGAATTTGATAAAGAAGTATTAGAAGGCTTTAGTAAGCAATTTGGTGATGATAAAGATACTATAATAGAAAATTTCCTAAATTTTGGAGAAGAAGATCTTGAAAATTTAAGAAATACTTATAATTTATCATTTACTCCTACTCAAGATCAGATTAAAAACTTTTTTCAACTTTTTATGCATAAAAAAGAAATAATATATCCTCAATTATCTTTATACATTCAAAATGAAAATGATTGGATTATATATACACCAGAAGGTCTATTTACTTATGGTGGGAATGGAAAAGATTTATTAAAATATCATCAAAATCAAGGCTTATATAAAGAAGCTAAGATAATTGAAAATGATAGATTATTTGAAAAATTTTATAGACCTGATTTAATTAAAAAAATACTTGCAGGTGAAAAAGTAGAAATTCCAATGGATGTAAAATCTGTAATATTAAATATTATGCCTCCTGAATTAAAAATTTTAATAAATAAAATGATAAATGCAAAAGATATTGAACTTACTTATCAAGTTTGTGATGCAGGTAATGGAATTGCAGATGCAAAACTTATAATCAATGGACAATCAATAAATCCACCTCAAAGTAGAGGTTTTTCAATTGAGCAAATAGATAATCAAAATGATAAATGTAAGATTTATAAAAGTGTTCATACTTTATATCCTGGTAAAAGTACAATTGAATTTAAAGCCTATGATAAAGATATGAATATTGCAAATGTTAGTGATAAACTTGAAGTAACTGCTGATTATAAAATAATAGAAAAATCAAAAAATATGTCTATTGATGATATTAAAAAATTAGAAACTGAAAACAACAATATTGTACTTGAAAAATCAAATCTTTATTTTTTATCACTTGCAGTTGCTGAGTATGAAGATAAAAATTATAATTTAAAATATACTGTTAATGATGTAGAATCAGTAAAAGAAAAGTTTGTAAAAAATAGTAAAAATACCTTTGAAAATATTTTTACATATAAACTACAAGATAATGAAGTAACAAAAGATAATATCGATAAAATCTTTGATGAAATATCTAAAAAGTTAAAAATAAATGACACTTTTGTACTTTATATAGCAGGTCATGGAACAATTCAAGATGGAAAATATCAATTTATACCTTATAAAATTGATGAAAAAATTTCAATAGATAATATTAAACAAAATCTTGCAAAAATAGCAAATTATACAAATAAGTCATTAGTTATGTTAGATACTTGTTATAGTGGAGCAGTAATTGAAAATATTAGTGATAATGCAACTACAAATAGATTATCTCATGATAACAATAGTATAAATTATATAGTTGCAAGTAGTTCAGAACAAGTTGCACTTGAGGGTTATAACAATCATGGAGTATTTACATATAGTGTACTAGATGCTTTTGATAAAAATCAAACACTTAAAGTAAATGTATTATCTGAACATGTTACAGAATTAGTTCCTAAAATTACTCAAGAAAAATTTCATTTTGAGCAAAGACCTCAAGTAAAATTGAATCAAAATTTTATTTTGTCTGATGATAAATAAAAAGAAGTTTATAATTAAAAAGATGTAAATTGAGTATTTAATTATAAAAAAATATTTAATATAAAGGAAACAGTAAACAATGAATAATGAGCAAAGTATATTTAAAAAGATTAAAGAACAGCTAAGTTTAAGAAATAGATATTTTTATTGGAGCATATTTGTTTTTTTAATTGCTATTTTAACAGGTATAAATAATTATTACTTCTATTCTCATGTTGATAGAAGTAGTAAAAGAGATGTAAGGCAATTAAAAATAATATTAGAAGAACAAATACAGTATTGTAAAAAAAATGGAATGAAAGTTGATGAATGTAATGAATTATTAGAGCTTACAATAATTAATTTTGGCAAAAACGCATATTATAATGACAAATTAACAATAAATGGAGAAATAATCCCAAAAGAAAGAGAACTGAATGATAAAGTAGTAAAATCTGATATAAATATTAGTTTACTTCAAAACAATAGATATGAAGGTTACGAATATCATTCTGAAGTAATTTTTGATAAATATTTATATCTGGATTCAATTTTTAGAAGTATGACTTTTTCAATTAAGGATATTATTAGCATTACATATGAAGATGGATTGAAAGAAGCGTTAAAAAGTTTTAATACGTCTTATTGGTATCGAAGTCGACCTGTAATTGGTTTTGCAATTTTTACATATTTGATTCTATGGCTTTCAAGAAAAAGAAGATTCAAAAATCAAAGAAATATTTCAAGAAGATTTAAAAAATAATTTAGAAGTTCAAAATACTTCTATTATCAAAGATAAAATTACTAAATACGATGCTATTTTAAATCCTCCAATAAATACATTGAGATTTCAGAATTTATTTGATGACCTAGATACAATAGGAACTAAATTTAGAAAGGTTACAGAAAAAATCATTTTTAAAGTTTATGAGGAACAAATAGGAAGAAGACCATTACGAATGTCTCTATCAACAGCTGTGTATGAACTCCATGAGAAAGGCATATTAAGTGATACTGCTAAAAATTATATTTCTATAGTTAGAGTTTATGGAAATATTTCATCTCACTATTCAGATAGTACAATATGTAGAGAAGAAGCTATTGCAATAGCTTCTTCTTTGTTGAATGTTATTGATGAAATCTATGAAAAAAACTTATTAAATAATAATGGAATTTAGATAATTAATAGACAAAATATGACCAAATAAACTTTTATAATTTCTCCATCTAAACAAAAGGGAAAAAAGATGGAGCAATTTATAAAAGGAAATTGGACAGCAGGTTGGACTATGGATTTACATACTGTTTCTTGTTCAAAAAATAGTGATGGTAGTTTTGATACAGTTAGATCTGAAATCGGAGAACTTGTTTATAAATTAAAATATCAACAAGATAACACTACTATTACAAATTTATCTAATATGGTAGCTACTTTTATGAAATCAAGAAGAATCTTTAATTATATTGATGCAATAATTCCTGTACCACCTTCAAAAGATAGAAGTTTACAACCCGTTACTGCAATTGCACTTGAAGCTGGTAAATTAGTAGGAAAAAAAGTAGATACTAATTATATTAAAAAATTAAAATCAACTTCTGAAGTAAAAAATATTCAAAATCCAGATGATAGAGCAAAAATTTTAAAAAATGCTTTTGGAGTAATTGATAATAGATATGAGGGAAAAAATGTATTACTATTTGATGATTTATATAGATCTGGAACTACATTAAAAGAATTAACAAATGTATTATATAAATATGGAAATGTAAAAAATGTTTATATAATTACAATGACAAAAACAAGGGTTAATAGATGAAAAAAGTATTTATATCAGGTTCAATTTCAATAAAAAAGCTTAATTCTGAAATTATTGAAAGTTTGGAAAATATAATTTCAAAAAATTATAAAGTATTAATAGGTGATGCACCTGGAACAGATACTTTAATTCAAGATTTTTTTTCAAAATCAAATTATGATAATGTTGAAGTGTATTCAATATTTAGTTCACCTAGATATATAGCAAATAAAAATTTTCTTTCAAAATATATAAATGTTTCAAGTGAAATAAAAAATGAAAGAGAAAGACAAACATATAAAGATGAAGCTATGTCAAATGATAGTGACTTTAGTTTTGTAATATGGGATGGAAAAAGTAAAGGAAGTTTTGCAAATATTTTAAGAGCAATAGATTCTGATAAATTTGCAAAAGTTTATTATATTTTTGAAGAGAGATTTTTAGAACAAACTAAAATCAATAAAAATGAAATAGAGTTTATTTATCGTACTCATAATGGCTATACAGCTTCTGAAGTTGTGGAGTATCTTCAAAATCAAGGAATTGAAAAATTTAAAAAAACTCAAGACTTAAATAAATATTTATTAGAAAAAAATGTAATAAAAAAAGAAGATAAAATTTATTTACCTACTGAGAAATACTCAAATTTATTAATTACTGAAATGTATAAAGGAAAACCTTCTGGAATAAAATTCAATAATGATTTTATATCTTGGATTGAAAAAGAAATCCTATCTAAACCTGTTCAAGGTGAACTATTCTAATATCAAATTAAATCTTATTATAGACATTATATGTCTATAATAAGTCATATAATTCTTTTATAAATAAACATAAAAGGATTTATTATGAGTGCTTACAATTACAATGAAATATCACAATTCCTACAAAATATCAAAAATTCAGATTTTAATAGAAGTGAACTATTAGCCATCAAAAATGGTTTTGAAGTTGTTTTTGATGAAGACGCTTATAATGGTAGATATTTTATTAAAGATGGTAAAAAATGGATTCATAATATTGAAGCTTTAAAAAGACAATTAAGAGTAAATAGTGACTCTGAACTATCAGAATATGATTATGATGTAGTTGCTTATTATGAAACACACTAATTAATAATAGACAAAATAAGTCTATATGTTTATATAAAATTACAGAATAAATACTTAAAAGGATTAATAAAATAAAATGGAAACAGCAAGTAATATCTCAACAACACAAAATAAAGCTTTTGAAGAAATCTTTGCAAAATTAGATAATATGATTAAAACTAATATGGTTTGGGATAATGAAATTTCATTAAGTGGAGCAGCTGGTACAGGAAAAACATATCTTACAACAAAACTAGTACAAAAACTTCAAAAAGAGTATCATATTACAATAACTGCACCAACGCATAAAGCTTTGCAAGTTTTAAGACAAAATCTTTTAGGTGAAGATGCAGATACAACAAATGTTGAAACAAAAACATTACAATCTTTTTTAAATTTAAAACTCGTTACAGATTATGATAAAGGAATTCAAAAATTTGAACCATCAAAAGCAAAAGATAAAGATGAGACAAATACAGATATTTTAATCGTAGATGAGAGTTCTATGGTTAGCGGAAATCTTTATGACTATGTTATAAAAGCTATTGAAATTGGAAGAATTAAAGCTGTATTGTATGTTGGAGATGAGTATCAATTACTTCCTGTGGATAATCATAAAAACAAAGTATTAGAAGTAAAAAATAAATATAGACTTGAAAAAATAGTAAGACAAGCTCAAGGTAGTTATATTATCAATATGGCTACAAAAGCTAGAAATATAATCAAATCAAAACAATATATTTCTATAAAAGAGTTTTTTGAAGATGAAACATTTAAAAATAATGTGCAATTTTTTACAAATCAAAAAGATTTTCATAATGATTTTTGTACACCTGATACTTGGGCAAAAAAAGATAAAGTAATAGCAAGTTTTACAAATGCAAGTGTTGAATCTCACAATAGAATAATTAGAAATAGATATTGGGAAAATCAAAATGTAATAAGTCCTTTACCATTATTACAAAGTGATAAAGTGATTTTTCAAGAAGCAAATGTAATCAATGAAAAAATAATTCATCAAAATAGTGATATTGTAGAGTTATCAAGTGCTAAGAAAATATATTTTGAACCATTAAAAATATATTTTTGGGATTGTTTGGATTTAAATAATAAACCATTTAAAGTTATAGATCCAGATTCAAAAACTAGATTCAAAAATATTTTAGATGATATAGCAAAAAATGCAAAAAGTGAAAAAAATTATACTGAACGAACAAAAAAATGGAAATTTTTCTTTGAACTTAAAGAGCTATTTGTAGATGTAAAATATACTTATGCGTCAACAATTCATAAATTACAAGGAAGTACTTATGAAACTGTATATATAGATTTAAGCGAAATAGAAAATATGAAAGATAAAGATATGATGTTTAGACTTTTATATGTAGCAATCACAAGAGCCTCTACTAATATAAAAGTATTATTGCCAACAAATGAAGATACAACATTGATTGATATTCAAAATAATGTTTTAAATTCACTTGATAGTAGGCTTGATATGTTGGGGATTGAATTTTAATAAATATTTATATAGACATGATATGTCCATCTATAAAGATAAAATTAGATAGAATAAAAAAGGATTAGTTATGAATTCAAATGATTTAAATAAAATTCTAAACGAATATTTAGGAAAAACAAACATCCAACCTAGTATAGAAGTTTTTAATGATAGAAAATATAGCAAAAGAGGATGGCAATACAAAAAGTATGGAAATTCTACAGCAGGATATGATAAATTAATGAAGTGTAAGAAAGAAATGGAAGAGTTAGATTATATTTGTAAAGATACTAGGAATGACTATGATTTAAGAGCCTATCAAACATACATTTTTTATGCAAATAATAGCATTGTTACTGTTAACACCTCCCCTAGCAGAAGTGGTAGTAGTTGCGAATATATTTTTAAAACATATAAAGAAGGAATAAATTAGAGTGAAATCAGACTATAAAAACTTAACATTTAAAGAATTATATAACCAAATTTTCAAAGATGGAATAGTTACAAAACAAAATAAAGATAGGTTATTTAAACTTGCCAAAGCTAATGAGGATATTAAAACAATAGAAAAAATGGCTAATGAATTAGATTTTAAAAGTGCAAAAGCTTTTTTATCGAAGCAAAAAAATTTATCACTTGAAGATACCATTAAAAATAGTGATGCTCTGTCTTTTAAAAAATTAGTTGATGAGGGAGCTGATATATCTAAAATAAAAGTTAGTGACTTAATTGATAAAAGACATGATGATGAGATTATAAAAATTTTTATTAAAAAAGGTTATTATGTAAATGTTGCTCAACTTGTCAAAAAAAAATTTGATATTAAAACAATCAAGTTAGCACTAGATAATGGTGCAAAAGTTGATGATGTAGATAATAGTGGTTTGACTGGAATATTATACGCATGTGAATATAAAAATAATAACATTCTAAAACTATTGCTTTCAAATGGTGCTAATCCAAATAAAAGTAATAGTTCTAGAACTTCTCCATTATTGATTTCAATTGATAAAGGTTGTTATGAAAATGTAAAAATATTATTAGAATATCATGCAGATGTTAATTTTCAATCATCTATAGATGGTGTAACTCCTTTAATAGCTGCTTTAGATGATAAAAATTTAGAAATTGCTAAATTACTGTTAACTGAGGGAACTAATATTGATGTTAATTTACAGGATATTAATAATTCCACTGCATTGACAAAAGCAGCATATGAAAACTATATAGATATTGTAAAACTCTTATTAACTAAAAAGGATATTAAACTAAACCTACAAGGATACAAGGGAGGGACAGCCTTATTAAATGCTGTTCAGAATCAAAATTCAGAAATAGCATATTTATTACTTGATGCTGGAGCAGATGCTAGTATATCTAATGAGTTTAATACCAATGCTTTAAATTATTCTCTTGAAAATTTAGATTATGAAATGTCAAATTTACTTATTAAAAAAGGAATCATTCCAATAGTAAAAAAATTGGATCAAAAGCAAATAGACATCCAAAATAATTCACAAATGTTGACTCAAAAATTTATTGAGAAACTAAAAGAATTAATCAAAAATAAAGAAGTGGCACTTAATTTGATTAAAGAAATAATATTATGCAAGAAAATAAAAACAGATTTTTTAAATGAATATAGGTTAGATATTGATTTAAAAAAAATTGACAAAAATAATTTAAATAAAGAAATTATTGAATTTATTGAAACATTACTTACAGAAGAATTGATTATGTTAGAAAAAATAAATAAAAAAAGAATCCCTGAAATTATACTAATGGGCTACAAAATTGATTTTTTTAAAAAACATATTAATATCATTATGCAGCAATTTTTACTTGGAATATATAGTAATGATCAATATAGTAATATAAAACATGATGAATATGAAAATGAATATTTATACAGATTAATATTAAGAGATCAAATTGATGGAAAAGTTATAGTTGATATATATGAAAACTCCCTAATTCATAATTTTGAAACAAACATAGGTAAAAGATTTCGAGTTGAATATAAACGCATTAATGAGAACTTATATTATGATAAAAAATGTGGATATATAATGATTATTAACGATTATTTTGTTGAAAAACCCTTAAAAGGAGGAGTTGCTATATATAAGTTTAATTTAGTAGATGAATTTAATAATATTATTTCTACTTCAAACAAATTGATTCATAATCCAAAGCTTTTATCAAATAAATTAAAAAAATTCAGTGAACCAAAATTAAAATACACTAATCATGATTGGGATCAATCAAATTTAACCTATGAAAAATTTATAAGTGATGCTAGAGATGGATGGAATGAAATTAAAAACGATATTCTGATATTAACTAAAGATGAAAATAACAATAGTAAGCTTTATTCAAATATTGAAAGTTTTCTATTTAACAAGCATCTTGGAAATGTTACTCCTTCTGGTGAAATTGTTTGCTGGGGAAAAGGTGATGATAAGTTTACAGAGGGGTGGTCTTCAGATAAGATTATAAAAATTGGAAATAAACCTCATACGGATAAGACTTTTAAAATTATTATGGATTATTTTAAAAGTCTATTTGTAATTAAGCAAGATAGTAAAGATCTAAAACTATTAAAAAAATTTACTAAATTAAGAAAAGAAAATATGTATGATTTTAAACTTGATTTAGAACAAATAAAAACAGTTGATCATGAAAATATTTTTACTGATGTAGAAAGATTAGAATTTGCACTTAGTACAATATTATCAGAAATCAATGATCGAGTTGATCGAGGGAATGAAGTTAAAGTTATTATTGAGCCAGATAAAAAGACTAATACAGTAGTTTTAAAAATTATTCATATTGGTTCTACTTCTAAAAGTGATGTAGATGATTTGGTAAAAGCTATTAATAAAAGTGGATTTAAAGGAATTTATGAAAATTTGAGATCAGTTTGTGATTGGAGTATTGAAACATTTTGCTCTGACGAAAAAAGATATAAAATAGATTACTTATATCAAGAAATCGATAATAATAAACCACATTCTTATCCAATTGAAAATGAAATAGAAGGGTTTACACATATTTTAAGGTTTTATGTATGAAAAAAGTTATTTTACTAGAAGATAAAATAGATCGTGATAGTTTAAAACAGTCTAACATTGATTTTACAAAATACGATAATATAGAAGCAGTTTTCGGTAAAGATAACTGCAATAAATATTTGAATAATTTTAACGAACTTGATGCTTTTGATACTGTCATCATTCATGCGAGTATTCAATATGAAGAAAAAAATATTATTCAGCAGTTAAAAAACTATTGTAGTAATAAGTCTTTAGTAATTTTTTCTGGTGGTGGAGATATTGGCACTTTTAAAAATAATATGCTAGAGGTAACAGCAAAAAGTCTTTATGGTAACCTTTCAATATTTTTAGAAAAGTATCCAAAAGATAGTCATATTTTAATGCTTGCTTATGGTGAAAACTGGTCTTTAAATATATTGCTTAATACCCTTGAAAAACTTAATATTTTGATTGAAGATAGTGATGAAAGTTTTGAAGAGGATTTTGATGAATTTGAAGATGACTTTTTTCATCAAATAAAAAAAATTTTAAACCATGAAAATTACAAATCAATATTTAATGATGTTATAATAAATAATTATGAAATCAACTTATCTCAAATAAAAGTTATAAAAGATAATCTATTAAACATTATCAATAGGATTATTTATGAATAATGAAATTTTAATTCATAATGACAATATTTCTAAAAGTGTTAGTAGAGAATTTGAATCTCAAAATATAATTCACTTTGATTATTTAAGTAGTGATTATAATAAACTAGATGACTATATATCAAAAGTTATAGTTGAGGACCTTAAAACTAAAAATTTTAATATGATATTTATTAAAGACAATTTATCATTGAATTATCTTGAGCTATATGGTCTTAGAGTAGCATATCATATTAGATTATCTCAAGAGTTAGGTGAAAAAAAATTTATTCCTATAGTGATATTAAGTGATTTAAATACCTGTGGTTTAAATAAAATAGAACCTATGTCCAGAATAACTTTTACAAAAAATGTATATGTAGAGCCAAATAATTTGTTAATTATTGAAAAATATAAAAACAAAACTTTTTCTAAATTTAATGAAATAAATTATAAAAAAGATTTTTTAGATTTAATAAATATTGAATCTCCCGAAAACTCCACGAACCATAGTATAGCAAATGAATGGGCAATTTATAAATGGGCAAAAGAATTAGGAATAACTGATTCTCAATCTATCAACAATACTATTGCTAAAATATCTAATCATTTATATTTTAAATATTTGCAACAGTTACATCAAATTGAAGATGATATTAATATTTTAGAAGAAAAGAAACAAGTCAAGTGTCCTCCTAGTTTAAAAATTGTTAAACAAAAAGCTACATCAGAAAAAAAGATAATGATTATTGATGATGAACTTGATAAAGGCTGGGAAGATATATTTGAAGAATATTTTAAAAAGAAAAGAAACTTTACTATATCTAAAGATCTGCCTTTTGAGTTTAAGAATAAAAATTATGAAGATATAGAAGAAAATATAATAAATATTATTTTTGAAGAAAAACCAGATCTAATAATTTTGGATATGAGATTAGTTGTTATCGACCATAAAAAAGAAACTAATCCTGAAGATATTTCGGGAATAAAACTTTTAAATAAAATAAAATGTACATCACTAGATACAAAGTTAAATCCAGGTATTCAAGTAGTAATGTTAAGTGCAACCACTAGAAGTGATATTCTTGAACAAGCTTATAAAGAAAACAAGATAGTTGGATATATTCAAAAAGATCATATGGAAAATAGATTCTTTTCAACAAAAGAAAATATTGAAAAATTATCTGAACTATTAATAAATGCTGAAAAAAATTTTTACATGAAAAATATTTGGAGTACTCAAAAAGAAATTTTAAATTTCAACATAATAAAAAGATCCTCAGATGAATATATGATTTCTATAAAATTACAGGTAGAAAGTATTTTCAATTTATTGAATAGTAATCTGGAAAAGAAAATAAATTTAGTAATATTGTCGTTTTATAACATCATTGAGTTTTTAATTAAATATTATGGTGGAACACATGGATCAGGATTTAGTCAAATAAAAGATATTTGCAATGATAAATTGGGCATCCATACTTTAGATACTTCATTGAGTGAAATTATATGCACTAGAAATTATAAGGCTCATGGTGAAGATGAGACGGAAATTCAAAAATATTGTCAAAAAAATACAATTAAAGATCCAAATAATACCTATATTATTAAATGGTTTGAAGCAATAAAAGAAATATTAAAAGAAATTAATAAAAAGGAATCAAAATAATGGAATACAAATACAATATAGAAGATTTTAAAAATATAGATTTTGGAGAAACAAATGAACAAGAAGAAAAAATTCTTGAGTTTTGTACAACATTAAAAACTACTAAAGAGATATTTGATTACTTAAATATAGATGATGATTTAGATTCTTTTCAAATGACTATAGATGAAATGGTAGATTATGGACTTTTATTAGAAAGATTTCCAAATAAACCTGATCATCCTAAACAAAAATACAAACGAAATAAATCAGTTAAAGAAGAAACTAAACAAACAAGAAGAGTATTAGAACTTATTAACAGATTTAATAATGGCGAAAAAATTTGTATTGAAGGATTGCAGAAAGCTGCACAAGATGCTTATGATTATAATGGTTCAGAATTAGACAAGCTATGGTTTAATGAAAGTACTAAAAATAAAATGGGTATTCCACAACCTATGTCAGAAAAAAGTATTCGAAGAGATTTAGATATTATAAAATCTCATTTTCCAAGAGCATTTGAATTAATTACTACAGAAAAAGGTTGTTATAAATCATTGGGTAAAAAGATGTTTGATAATTTTTTAAATCCTGAAGCACTTTCACTAATGATTCAAACTTTTACTATTGCTCAGCGAAGTAATATGTTTGATAGTTTTGATATTAGTGAAGAAGATAAAGCTATATTAAATAAAAAAGCAAAAGAAAAAAATAAAATTTATGAATTTAAAAATAGACCATTTGAACATATTGAAAAAGATATGGAGTATTTTCATATTATTGAGAAAAATATAAAAGATAGAAAAACTTTATATTTTGAATATGAAGAGATGAGTGGTAATGTAATGAAAATAGAAGTAAAACCTTATAAAATTTTGTTTATGAATGATAACTTTTATGTAGGGTGTGCAGTAGATAATGAATATCTATATAGTACATATAGAATATCAAGAATTCTAGATATAAAAGAATTAGGTAAAAGATTTATTCTAGATCCAGAAATTGAACAATTTATTAAAGATTCACAAACTCCTTTTAGTAGATATGTTAAAGGGTATAAATCAAAAATGATTGATGTTATCATTGAGGTAGTTAGTAAAAAAGCTTTTTATTTTAGTTCTAAAAATTATTTATCATCACAAGAGATTATTGAAAAGAAAGAAAATGGAAATTTATTAATAAAATATTCAGTTACACAAGAAATAGAGGTAGTAGAATTGATAAAAAAATGGATACCTTATGTTAAAGTAATTGAACCATTAAGTCTAAAAAATAGTATTGAAAATGAATTAAAAGAGTATTTAAAAGTATAATTTCTCAATTTATGTCTAAATCATAAGATAATATTCTCAAAATTTTAAAGAGGTATTACTTATGAAAATCAAAATAAATCTAAAAAAATCACAAATCAAACAACGAATTACATGGGGTTTTAATCCTACTAATAGGGTAAAACCTAGTAAGAGAATCTATAATAGGAAAAAATTAAAGAATCAATATTAAATCAGTTATAAAATTTATTTAATATGACAATTGACATAATATGTCAAAATCTATCAATATTATTCTTCATAAATTTTATAAAGGAATAATATGAAAAAACTAATAGCTACTCACAATAAAATCTTCCACGCAGATGAAGTAACAGCAATTGCACTTTTACAAATTTTTACTGATTATGAAATAGAAGTTGAAAGAATTGACCATGATACTAATGATTTCTCTAAATATGATTTTGTAATAGATATTAGTAAAAAATATGATGGAATAAAATATTTTGATCATCATCAGTTTAAAGGTGGAAAAAGTTCAGCTGGTTTAATTTGGGAATATTTGGATTTAAGTGAAAAATATCCGAAAATTTCTAAACTTATTGATTTAGTTGATAGAAATGATGTTGGAATTGAGAAGGCAAAACCATTTGAGTTTTCATCTTTAATTAAATGCTATAACACTAGAAATTTATTATCAGAAGAACAAAATCAACAATTTTATAGAGCTGTTGATTTTGCAAAAAATGTAATTTTATCAATGAAAGATATGGAAGAGGGGATGATAAAAGCAAAAGATATTATAAATAGTTCTTTTAGTTTTAATCATAACCCAAAAATTATTGAATTAAGTGAATTTACACCCTATTGGACAAGCTATATAAATGGAACTACTATGCCATTTATAAAAGCAGTTGTTTGGGAAGATGAAGATGATAATACATGGAAAGTAAAAGTACCTTCAAAAACTGTTGGTTCTTTTGAACTAAATGGTAAAGCATTAAAACAAGATAATAATATGGAATTTGTTCATTCTAATGGACATTTTGCAATTGCCAAAGATGAGATAACGATGATTAAATATCTATCTAAGAATATTTGATCAATTTAAAAATAATCACAAGGTAAAAATTATGGAAAATCAAAAATCACACAAACCAAAAATAGCTTTTGTGTGGGCTGAAAATGCTAAAGCTAAAATCACTAATATGATTTCTAAGGATAATTACTATAAATATTCAAAATATAACGTTTTTGATATGGACATTCCAATATCAGAGATGGATCACAATGACCCTGCAAAAGTTAAAAGAGTTGAAACAAAAGATATAGATATTTCTGATCTTGAAAGATGGTTAAGAGAAGAAGAAACTACTAATAAAATAACATTGAGATACAGAAAACTTCTTAGCCAAAAACAAGATGCAGATATAATAACTTGCTCAACCCAAGTTAATTCAGGTGATGTCGCTTTTACAGATTGGAAATGGATTAAACTTATAAGAAATGATCAAATAATTGATCAGTTTAAAATATTAACTAAAAATAGGGAATTACAAGAAATACAAAAATGAACACTCTATCTTGGCATTTAAATCTAAATATAAATAGTGTGAGAAATCTATTTTCACAAATAGAGCTTCCTTATGAGATTGATTGCTATGTTTGTAGTTGTGGACATAATGAAATTATAATTAAAGAACAAAAGGGTATTTTAGATTATATTTGTTTGCATTGTGAAAATGAATTTTTTTGTAATGCAAATTTTTATAATAATAACCACAGTTGGTATGAACCAATTTATGAGTTATTTGATGAAGATTTTATTTTGTATTTAAAGCCAAATGTATATTATGATGAAAATAATAAGATAATAAGAGCTGCTTTCCAAATTAAAGTCCCAAAAACAGTAGATTTAGCAAGTAATAAAATAATTTATACAGATAAAGATATTTTTGAATTAGAAATAGATCAATTTGGAAACTATAAAGAACAGCTACACACTAATTTTAATTTAAATGGTGAATTAACTGAAAAAGAGATAATGTTTTATAAATATGTTTCCCAAGAAGATTTAATTAATAGAAATTTTTATTTGACTGAGTATAAAAAAAGTATATTAAAAGAATTAAAAAATTGTAAATATGCATTTAATTCTAAAGTAGCCTTAAAAACATCAAATTTAAAAGAGTATTGTTATTTTATAAAACATAATAATCTTTTAGATTTAGAATTCTTTAAATGGAAAAATGTAGAAATACTACCTAAAGATGAAAAGTTTACCATACTTAAAGCACTTGATTTTGTTATGAACTATAGAAAAGAGAAATCATTAAAGAAATTAGTATTTGATAATTACAAATTTCAGATGAAAGAATATAAATCTTATGATTTGGTTTATATTTACTCGATTACTAGAAATATAAAAGATATAAATATTTTAAATAGAATGATGAATCTAGATTTTTATTTGCATAGAGAGTACATAAATCATCCAACAAATTTATGCCAATTTATTAAATTCTTAACTAAAAACTTTAGTGAGAAACAAATAGAAAAACTTTTTATTTCTTATAAACAAGCGGAAATGTTTTGGTTAAATGACTCAGTTTTGATATTTTTTGAAATAGCTAATGATGCTGAAGATTTAGTACTTAGTAAATGTAAAAAAGAAAATATTCATAATGATATAATCAAATATCATCAAATGCTTTTAACTAAAAAAGATTTTGATACAACATTTGAATTTGATGATAAATTTTTAAAAGCTTGCACAAATATTTTAGATTATGAGATAAAACTACCAACAAATGGAATAGAGCTTTATGATTGGTCGAATAAACTTCAAAATTGTCTCTCAGGATATTGCAGAATAATTAAAGAGAAACAAACAATTGTATATGGTTTTTTCAAAGATAGTGTAATTAAATTTGCAGTTGAAATACAAGATAATAAAATATTTCAATCTAAAAGTAAATATAATCAAGATCTTCAAGATAAAGAGATGAGTTTAGTAAATGGTTGGTTCAAAGAGTATTTTGAAGAGAAAATATCTACTGAAAATTCAGAAAAAGATACCTAAAATTAGTATTTAGACAAAATATGACCAGTTAAATCTATATAGTTTCACCCTATAAATATATTAAGGTAAAACTATGAAAGAAACAATTTTAGCTGTTGATATGGGATCTTCAAATATCACATCAGTTATTGCAACAAATAACAATAAACAAGTAGATATTATTAATATATCTTCTACACAAAGCTTAGGTATAAAAAAAGGGACTATTGTTGATATTGAAGATCTATTTTTAGCTCTTAAAAACTCTGTTGAAACAGTTAAAAAAGATAACTCAATTGAAATTAATAAAACAGTTGTATCTTTGTGTGGTAAAGACTCTTTGAATATTAAAAGCTCTGGAAAAATTAATATACCTGATAGATTAGTTACTAATAGAGAGATAAATCAACTTTTACAAATTTGTATGTATAACGCATCTATTCCTTATGATTATGAGATGATTCAGCTAATTCCTAAACTATTTATTATTGATGGCGTTCAAACAGTTAATCCATTAAGTCAAGCTGGAAATAATCTTGAAGTTTATGTAAATATTATTGTTGTTAAAAAAAATCTATTAGCTAATGTTAAAAATATGTTTCAAAGATTAGATATATTTAATGTAAACTTTGTTTTAAAATCTTATTCATCTCTATTTAGTTTGACTAATTTAAAACAAAGAATGAGAGGTATAGCTGTTTTAGATTTAGGATCACAAACAAGTGAAATAATTGCTATAAAAGGTGCAACTTTTTTATTTAATGATTTTATAGCTATTGGTTCACAAAATATAACTAATGATTTAGTGATGATGCTTAATATCTCTTCTAGTGATGCTGAAAATATTAAACTTCAATACTCTAATCTTCTTACTAACTATAATGAATTAGATAATAAAGATTGCACATTAAAAGTTGAATCTAATATTGATAGTATAAATCTTTCAAATATACAAACAATAGTTCATGCAAGAGTAGAGGAGTTACTAGTTATTCTAAAAAATAAACTCAAAAACTCTGGATGTATTAGTGATTTAGAAGAGGGAATAATAATTACAGGTGGATTATCAAAACTAAAAGGTATTAAAGAGTTAGCTAATAAAATATTTGAAGGTATTCCTATCGTTATTCAAAACCCAATTGAAGATAAAAATAGCTTTAATGATCTTGATGAATCTATTATCTCTTCTTCAATAGGCTCAATAAATTATATTGTAAATTTTGATGATAGAATAGAATTAGACTCAAATAAATCTTTGCTAATTAATAGGTCTATTCAAAATAATAATAATCAACAGCAAGAAAAACCAAAACCACCAAAAGAAGAGATGATTCTAACTCCACTACAACCAAAAGGAGTTTCAAAATTAAAAGATCTTTATAAAAGATTCGTTGAAATCTTTTAAAAGATTTCGACTAATAAAAACATTTAGACATTATGTGGGAAATAAAATTAATATGATTCTATTCTAGAAGGGAGGATGAATTGTATTAACTACAAAAAAATATAAAAGCAAAAATCAAATAAATAAGGAAACATAGTATGAGTAAAAAAATTGTTAGTTTTTCTCTAATTGGTTTAAGTATGTTTATTTTAAGTGGTTGCTCTTCAAAAGAAGTAACAATAGAAAATAAACAACCTGAGAAATATGAGATATTAGGAAAAGCAAAGGGTAATGGGAATGGTTCATTAGCAGCATTAGCAACAGCATATTATTTTATTCCACTTGGATTAAATGATAGAACAGAAAGAGCTTATGCAGATGCAATTAGAAGTGTCCCAGGAGCAACGGGTCTAATAAACGTAACATATAGTGAAGATTGGTATTGGTGGTTAATTGGAACAAATAGAAGTGTAACTATTACAGGTGATGCAATTAGGGAGATAAAATAATGAAGTTTAATAAAATTTTTAAAGTAATATTACTATTTGTATTTGCGGTTTATTTTACTGGTTGTTCGGGTAAACCTGTAACTTTTGATAGTGTAGATCCTAAGCTTTATGCTGATAAAAAAAGTGAAGGTAGAACAATTTCTGGTGAAGCTAGTGGATTTCAATTATTATTGTTTATTCCAATAGGAGTTAATGATAGACACAAACAAGCTTACGATGTTTTAAAAGGTCAAGCTAATGGAGATATTATAACTGATATTAAAGTTACAGAATCATGGACTTATGCTTTTGTAGGAACAGTTTATACAACTAAGTTTACAGCAACAGCTTATCCTAGAAATAAATAGATTTTTTTAAAATTAGCTCAAATAATTTAAATATTTGAGCTAATAAGTCACAATAAAATAAATATGTCTACAGTAAATCAAATTTTTCAAAAAAGTTTTTTATTTAAATTGTTAAGATGGTAAAAAGCTTTTATTTACTCAACTTTCGCACATAGTAAATCATAAATTTCTATATAAAAAAGCTTCATTAAATCCCATAAATAGGCACTTTTTGATATAATTGTATCTACCAAAACACTATTATAAAAGGCTTTTTTATGGAACTTGACAATTTTATCCAAACTGCTATGAGAAGAGTGTTAAAAAATCCAATACTTACAGTTCTAAAGGATATAAATTTTAGTTCTATCTTGAAACAAAGCAACTTTATCAAAAGGGATATTGGTGTTTCACCTTACCTTATAACACTTCAATTTTTATATATGTTTATTATTAATAAAAAAATATCAACTTTTATGAAGTATAGTAATGATAGTTTCAAAAAAGATGTTTATTATAGACTTTTGAAAAATGAAAAATACAATTGGAGAAAACTATTACTATTAAGTTCTGTAAAATTAATCTCAAAACTTCATATACTTCAAAAGGCTGCTGATACTAGAGTATTAATTATTGATGACACAGTTGAAATTAAAAGAGGAAAATTTATAGAAGGAAGCTGTAGAAATCTTTGGAATAATAAGGAACATAGAACTGTAAAAGGTTTGAATATTGTATCACTAAATTATAGTGATTGTTATACTGATATGATGTTAGATTTTTCTATTAACTACAACAAAAATCAAATTGTAAATGTTAATGAAAACTATTTTCATCATAAAAGTAATGCTTTATAAACGAAGAGTTGAAGGTAATAATAGTAAAAATAATTTAGCTCTTCAAATGGTAAATAGAGTATTAAAATCTGGAATATATGCAGATTATTTACTTGTTGATAGTTGGTATGCCAAACCAAATTTTATTTATGAAATAAAAGAAAAAGATCTTGATGTAATTGCAAGATTATCAAAATCAAATAGAATTTGGCAATTTATAGGAAAATATAAAACACTTGAAAGACTGTACACTCGAGTAAAAAGTCATAAATCTTCTAAACTAGGTAACTATAATTCTATTAAATACTCTTATGCCTAACTACAACTACACATAAAACACTTGGTAGAATTAAAATAGTTTTTATAAAAACAAAAGATAATCTTATTCCAATTGTTTCAACAAATATAAATTTATCAGATATTGAAATTATTAATACCTATAAAAAACGATGGAATATTGAACAAGGATATAAAGATTTGCGAGAGTATTTCCAATTTGGTAAAGAAGAAAATAGAATTTACGAAGCACTCATTGCTAGGATTACTCTATCTTTCCTTGCTTATAACCTTACAAGCTATATCAATCGTATCAATAATGAACCACAAACATTAGGAGAACTTTTCAGAAATTTAGAGTGTCAGCTTGAAACCCTTGCAATTTCGATGGAACTATTTATAAAAATATTAGAACAACTAGTTCAAGCCCAAGAAATTGTCAAGAGAAATAAAGATTTGGAACAGATTATCCTAATGCTCAGGGTTTACACTAAAAAACAGCTCGGTTTTATGTGCGAAAGTTGAGTTAATAATCTTAATTTTAATTGAAACTATTAAATTAAATCCCACTTATTTAATTATGATTAAATTGCACTGTGTAGAAACTTCTCAAAGCTTTATTTAAATTACAACTTTGTTTCTACCAGTCTGCTTTGCTTTGTAAAGGTTATCATCTGCTCTTTTTAGTAAACTATCTTTTGTATCATCTTTTTTTGGAATTGCAATTCCAAAACTACTTGTAAGCTTTCCTATTTTTGTAAAATTGAAGTTTTCAACATCAACTCTCATTTTTTCAGCAACAAGAATTAAATTCTCTTTAGAGTTTGATTCTATTATTGCAATAAACTCTTCACCACCCCATCTATATACTAAATCTGTAGTTCTTATTGCTTTTTTTGTAACATCTGAAAACTCTTGTAAAACTATATCTCCAATATCATGCCCATAAGTATCATTTACTTTTTTAAAGAAATCAATATCATACATAATAACGCTATATTCACAAAATCTTTTCTCTTTTATTATCTTGTCTAAATCAACATTAAATTTACTTCTATTAAAAAGTTTTGTAAGTGTATCTGTATAAGCTTTTTTGATAAAAATATTCTTCTGTATATAATTCACTCTTAAAATATATAAAATGATAAGCAAAGATAGTATTAAATTTAGAGTTATAAAAAGAGAAAAACCTTCTTGTTTTGTATCATTGATAATACTATTTTTTGAGTAAGATAATACATAAGTATTTATACTTTGATCAAAATCAAATATAGGTAAAAAAGTTACTAAATACCACTCATTTTTAATCTTAAAATCTTCTACAAAAGCTTCAAAGGAATCAAGTTTTTGTGAGAAATTTTCTTTAATTTTTGCATCAATTAAAGATACTGTTTTTTTATCAATAGCTTCAATTTCGCACTCTTTAATCTTCTCTTCATAAAACTTATCGCTTACAGATGAACCAATATAGTAGCGTTCAGCTATTTGTTTAAAAGCTCTTTTGTTTACATAATCTTTTGAAATAATTAATTTATACTCATAAGGATAAGTTTTATGTAAAAAGTGATGCATAGCATTAAATGAGTTAGAGAGTTCAACTGTTCCATAAAACTCATTATCAATTATAATTGGAAATACATTTCTAAATCCATTTTGAACCTTTCCCTCTTCAAAACCAAATTGTGGTTTTTTTGTCTCATTGGCTTTTTTTACAGTTGCTCTAACCTCTAAAAGATTATCTCCATAATTTTGTGGTGAATGAAATCTTAAAAAACTATTTCCATATTTATCATGAAAATGAAGTTGTCTAAAATCGTGTTGCACTAATCTATTGTATGTAGAGTAAAGATTGTTTAAAAGTTCATTTCTAGTTCTATTTTTAACAGTTTCATTAGCACTATTTAAATTTTTTAATAGATTTTTTATTTTTTCTTGATACAAAATTTCATCAACAATCATAGTTGCAAATTTTTGATTAAAATTTAAAATAATATTTAATTCACTACTTAATTTTTCAATTTGAGAGTTTTTAATTTTTTCTATTTTAACTTTATTAAAATGCTCTATTGAAAGGTAGAAAATAGTCTCAATAGCTATTAAAAATAGTATGAAAAAGAGTATAGTTTTTCTTGTTCTCATTAATTTGCCCTAATATAAGAATTTCAAAGTATAGTTAAATAATAATAAAGTTTAGCTTTTTAAAAAAGAGTAAACTTTATTATATTAATTGATTTTTTACAAAATCCAAATAGTGTCCATCTTCTTGCTCTAACTTATTAGCACTTCCACTTTGAACAAGCTCTCCATCATTTAAAACATATATTTTAGAGGCATTTTTAACACTACTTAATCTATGAGCTATTGTTATAACTGTTTTATCTTTTAAAAACTCTTTTAACTCTTTAAATAGATTTGTCTCAGTTTGAACATCAAGTGCTGAAGTTGATTCATCAAAAATTACAACGCTTGGGTTTGCTAAAATCATTCTAGCTATTGATAATCTTTGTCTTTGACCTCCACTTAATCTAACACCCATTTTCCCAACAATTGTATCAAGACCATTTGGCATATTTTTTAAAACATCATCCATTTGAGCAATTTTTAAAGCTTTAAATATTTTTTTATCATCAATATTTTCACCCATTGTTAGATTAAATCTAAGAGTGTTATTAAATAATATTGGCATTTGAAGAACCAAAAATACGCTATTTCTTAAACTCTTTTTATCTATATCATCAATACTTATATTGTTGTATAAAATATCGCCTGAGCTTTTTTCATAAAATCCAGCAATTAATTGAGATATTGTAGTTTTACCACTACCACTTGCTCCAATAATTGCAATTTTTTCACCAGCTTTTATATCAAAACTTATGTTTGATAGATTATTTTTATCTTTATTATATGAAAAAGATAGATTTTTTAAAGAGATATCAACCCCATTTTTACTATCTAATTTTATATCTCCATCTTTTTCACAAGATAACTCTAAAACACTATTTATTCTTCCTATTGCTGCTTTTGCACTTGCAAGTGAGTATTGAATAGATAAAATCTCTTGAACAGGAGACATAATAAACCACTCATTGGATTTGCAAGAGGTAAAAAGATGAATCTTTATACTCATAGTGGAAGAATTGATGTCTAGTATTGATGATAAATTAGATTTTAATTTAAGCAATGAGCAAAAAAGAATAGTTTTTGAAAATCTTGATGAGAATAAAAAACTATCTTGTTTAAAGGCATTTAAAGTAGCTAAAAAAATCAAAGTTGAAGCTAAAGATATGAGTGCGATTACAAAATCTTTAGGCATTAAAATAACAGATTGTGAGCTTGGTGTATTTGGCTTTTTAGATTTCTTAGCTAAAGATGAAGAGATTTATAATAGATTAAAAAATAGTTATAAAGAGCAAAGAATTCCTTGTATAGATTTGTGGCAAGAAGCAAAAAACTCATCTTTAAAAATAGTTGGATCAACTGTTAAAAACTCTGATATTGAAGTAAGTTATTGCCAACTAGGATGTTTTAGAGAAAAAAAAGGGCTTAAAAGTGGAAATCAAAGTTAAAATTTGGATTGAAGATAATAAGCAAAATCACAATCACAAAAAGATGAAATAATAGAAGCTATAAAAAATAGTTCTATAGTTCATTGGAGTCATATTAATTTTTATGGAACATATGATTTTACAAAAATTGATAAAAAAGTAAATGACATGATAAGTTAAAATATAACTCTATATTTCAACGAGGAATGATTTATTGATTGAAAGTTGTATTAATATAAGGAAAAACTATTTCTAGGGCTATTCTAAGAATTATGATATATTAAATTAAGCCATATTTAAGAACCGTGGCGCATTTTGTACCTTTATGTAAATATAGCCGTGCGACAAGAAGTCGCTTAGTTTGATGTCGGGTGGCACCGATAAAATATTCTGTTGTTTTCTCCCTTTTTGTTGGTGCATTGTTGGTAACGATGGTGTGCTAAGCAACAAAGAAATGATTGGATAAATTCTAAATGCAATAGAATTTATAGGTTGGGAAATTGGATATGGTTAAGAAATTGAATCATTGTTTGACGCTCCGTCAAAGCAAGACAGTGAAAGTGCATTGATACACTGTAACTAAAAAGTATAGGGTTGAGGATATGATGTTGGTTAACCATCATACACAGACAATTAAACCCTCGGAGTATAGATGAAACCTAAGTCCAAAGCTAAACAAACTAAGAGGAACTTGGTAAGCCCAATGAGTTGTTATGATAAATTTATTTTCACTTTTATTATAACAAACTTTTCAGTAATGAGAAGCGATAATTTAGTGGGTATAGGAGATAAGAGAAAGCGAATGGTTATATGTAATGTATGACATAGAGGTTCAAACTTTGCCTTATATTGAAAGATAGCAAACTTCTTATTGGTGCTGATGTCAATGACATTTGTAGTAATAAATTTTTTAAATAGAAAGGTATAAAGTGATAGAGTCTTGTAAAAAAGATATCACCCACATAAACTGGTTAGCCGTTGACTTTGATGTTGTAGAGCAATCAGTAAAGATATTACAAAATCGAATTGTAAAAGCTAAACTAACAGGTAGAACAAGAATGGTAAAGAAACTCCAATCTCTACTTGTAAAATCTTTGAATGCTAGAATATTAGCAGTAAAAAGAGTGAGTGAAAATAAAGGTAAAAAAACAGCTGGTGTTGATGGAAAACTTCTTGATACTAGTATAAAAAAGTGTAAATGTGTTGATGAACTTAAAATAAAACTGCCCGATTACAAATCTATGCCACTAAAACGTATTGAAATTCCCAAGAAAAATGGTAAATTAAGACCTTTAGGAATTCCTACTATGTTTGATAGAAGCCTTCAAGCTTTATATAAATTAGCTCTTGAACCTATTGCTGAAGTTGTTGCAGATAAAAACTCCTATGGATTTCGTCCAAAACGAAGCACTCAAGATGCTATGAAGCAAGTTTGGATTTGTACTTCTAAAAGAAATGGTGGAGAATGGATATTAGAAGCAGATATAAAAGGATGCTTTGACAACATAAGCCATCAATGGATTTATGACAATATTCCACTTGATAATCGACTTTTAAAACAATGGCTAAAATCTGGATTTATTAAAGATGATACCTTGTTTCCAACAGATAGTGGAACACCACAAGGTGGAATTATATCTCCAATACTAGCTAATATGGTTTTAGATGGAATTGAAGAAGTTGTGAAAAGGCATAAAGCTAGATTTCAAAAGATGAAAGATGGAGTTATCTTATATCGTCATACTAATCGTCTAAATTTTATAAGATACGCCGATGATTTTGTCATAACAGGGCATAGTCCAAAATATTTACGATTACTTCAAAAAGATATTGAAATTTTCTTAAATCAAAGAGGCTTAGAACTATCAAAAGAGAAAACGCATATTACACATATTAGAGATGGATTTAATTTTCTAGGCTTTAACTTTAGGAAATATCCTAATAATAAAGTGATAGTTAAACCCACTAAAGATGGGATAAAATCTTTTAAGTCTAAAATTAAAGAGATATTTAAAAAGTATAATTCATCGAGTTTATCAATGCTTATAACAAAACTCAATCCTCTTTTAAGAGGATGGGCAAACTATTACAGATTTGTAAATAGTAAAGTTGTATTTGATAAGATTGATACTTATATTTGGAGAAAGTCACTTAATTGGATGAAAAGGATTCATCAAAGAAAAGAAACTATAAAATATTACAAACAATATTTTAAACCATTCCCAAACTACAAATCAGATGTATTATCAGATGGAAAACAATTCGTTTATAGACTAGCTACACTCCCACTTAAAGAGTTTATCAAAATTAAAAGCGAAGCTAACCCATATGATAAATCTTTTGATGAATATTTTATCAAAAGATATTTTGCCCTTAAAAACCTCACAAAAGTTTAGTTCAGTGCTTGAGCCGTATGCGGGGAAAGTCGCAAGTACGGTTCTTAGGAGAGAATGTCACTGTGAAGTGATGTTCTTATCCGACAGTGTTAATAAAAATTCAATATTTAATTACTTTTTTTCATCAATATTAATTTTTTTATATTATATTTTATAAGATTCAACTATGTTTAGATTTTATACATCTAGTTTACTTTGATAGAAATCAATGATTATATTTTTATTTTATTTTAGAATTCTTATATTCTATTTTTAAAGAATTTAAAATTTTAAAACTTAATCTTAAGCCTAAAGATTTATTTATAGAGCCACTTGCAAATTCAAATCCAACCAAGTAACTAGTTTTTTATTGTAGCTATTTTTGACTTTTAAAAAAATCATTTTCTTCATGTGTTAAATAGTTTTTTAGCTTTTCATTTAAATTCATCTAAAAATCATATTTTTATACCGTGCTTTATGCTTTAGTTTTTAAATTCACATCATTTTTCCTATTTTTAATGGTATTTCAAATCACAAGCTTCAAGCTTTGATGGATACAGACACAAAGAATTCCAAATGCTAAAACAGAAGCTACTTTTGTAGCTCCTTGATAATATATTGTATTACATCTGAAATCTTCCTTGAGGTATTTATTTACCCTTTCAACCATACTTCTTTGGTTATAGTGATGGTAATCTGAACTCCCCGTAAGATTTAACATTTCAAACTTCTTTTTTTCATCTTTTTGAAGTTCTATTTTGGTTTTTAACTCAGTAGAGTTTTTGGGATTGATATCAATGAGTGGTCTATGATTTAGCTTTTTGGAAAAATCTCTGATGATATTGCTATCGTACCCTGCGTCTTGTAGGTCATAGAAATAATTCACTCTTTTGCTTGTTTCATTTATAAGTGGCAAAGCAACAGAGCTGTCATGTACATTAGCTCCACTATAAAATGCTGCTATTGGAATATCTCCATCAACTGCCGATATATGAAGTTTACCACCAATCCAAACTTCTTTATTACCTTTTGAGTTCTTTTTTATACCAGCTCCACATTTTGTTGATATAAGAGCTAACATCTCTTGTGTGGTAGTCATTTCTTTTTGTTGTTGTAGAATTGTTGGTAACTTAGGCTCTTTAATCTCGCCTTTTTTTAATCTACCTCTTTTCTTTGTAGACTTTTTTTCTTTTTCTACTTTTATAACTTTTTCTCGAAGGGGTATCTTAGTGGAATCACTAGCATTATAAAAAAATATTGTATCACTCAAATACTCTTTAACAAACTGTTCATGAGTCTTTGCGGCAATTTGATGAATACTAAGCTCTTTAAAAACTCTACTAAATTTTGATTCACTTGGAATATCACTCTTGTATCTCCATCCACACAATACTCTCAATATTTTATCACTATGAAGCCTATTAATTAAATCCCTTGTTGTTTGGATATTATAAACACTCTTAGCTATGAAAGCTCGTGCACACTCTTCTCTATCTTTAGGAGTGTTTGTAATAGATACTATTGTTACATTTTTTTCAATTTGTGCAAAATCCAATATCTTTATGAGTTTCTGCTCTTTATGTGATAACTCTTCTACTCTAAATTCCTCTTTTAAAGCAGGAAATAAAGTGGATTCAAGGTTTAAAATCTTATTCCACATTTTTGATATGCCAATTGAAGTGTTTTTAAAAGATATATTTGGTAAGATACTCATATAAAAGCCTTTATGATAGGTGTTTTGGATTGTTTTTGTGGTAAAAAATTATACCATTTACACGATTTCAAAAGGCTTTTTTTGAATTTGATTTAGCTTAAATTGTGGGTTATTTATTGCAATTTGCAAGTGGCTCTATTAACAGTGCTAAAACTAAAGCTCCTTCTTTATCTCATATTTTAAAGAGATTGTGAACTTTGCTCCAATGTACTCAACTCCTTCATAGATAAAAGTGTCATTAGAGACTTTTAAATGACCATTTAAAATATTTTTAATAATATTTTGACTCATATATAAGCCAATTCCCGTTCCTTGAGATTGGTGTTTTGTTGTAAAATATGGGTCAAATATTTTCTCTACAATATCATTATCGACCCCTCCTGCATTATCTTTTATCTCTATAAATATCTCTTCATTTTTTAAATATATGCTAATAAATATTAATTTTTTGCTATTTTCAATCTTATTTAAAGCATCTTTTGCATTATTTAATATATTCAAAATAACTTGAATCAACTCGTTTTCTGAAGATAATATTTTTATATCTTCTATATTTTTTATTATCTCAATATTTTTTGATACAAACTGAGAGCTAACAATACTTAGCGATTTTTCAATCATTTCCAAGAGAGAAAACTCTTTTTCTTTATTGTTTTTTGGATCAAAAAAACTTCTAAAATCATCTATGGTTTTAGAAAGATATTGGGCTGAATTATTAATTGAGCTCATTGCATAATCTAAGTCTTTATCATTTAAAATATTTAAATCTTTTTGTAGTTTTATTCCTGTTGCTGCTGTTGAAATTACCGATAGGGGTTGTCTCCATTGATGGGCAATATTTCCCAACATTTCACCCATAGCTGCCATTTTACTTTGCTGGAAAAATAGCTTATCTCTCTCTTCTTTTTCCAAAGCAATAAGTTTTTGTTCTGTAATATCTTGTTTTATTGCGACAAAATTGGCAATTTCTCCTTCTTCATCAAGAACAGGAGTAATGATGAGCTCTTCATTGTACAAAGAGCCATCTCTTTTTTTATTTATAATCTCACCTTTCCATAGTTTTTTGCTTAAAATAGTTTTCCACATATTTGCATAAAACTCTTTTGATTGTTTTTTTGAAGATATAAAATATCTTGGATTTTTGCCTATAATTTCATCTATTTTAAAACCTGTTAAATCTTCAAAAGCTGGATTTGCCCATTGTACATTTGCCATTTTATCAGTGATTACTATACTATTTATACTCGATTCCAAAGCTTTTATTAAAAGATTGCTTTTTTCTTGAAGTTTTTTTTGGATACTTATATCGGAAAAAGATGTAACAATTTCAAAATCATCTTTTGTGTGCAAAATCAATTTACTGTTAATTGCAACGGGAATATTTTCACCTTTTGAACTTAAAAAATACTCTTTTTGAGATACAAAAGATTTCTCTTTCATTACACCCAAAAATATAGGACAATCTTCTGCTTTGATATTGTTGTTTATAGAGTGAGAATGAAAAAAATTATGAGCATTTTTGCCTAAAACCTCTTTTTCTGTATATCCTAATATTTGGCAAGCCGTAGGATTGATATAGTTTATTTTAGCCTTGGAATCCATAACATAAAGACCTTCTCCTATGCTGTCTGTTATAGATTTAAACCATCTACTTTGGCTATCTAAATTCTTCGTCTTTTTTTGTATTATCAATAACATTGAAATAATAATTATCATCGCTACAATGACGAAAAAATAGATATAAAGTTCAAGCGTAAGCATAAACGGAATATTTTTGCTCTCTTGATAGCCTATTAAATAGCCCTCAACTTTACTACTAACATCAAGCATGGGAATAAGTGCAATATCATAATAAATATCATCGATTTTTACAAAAGCTCCATATGTTTCACCATTTTTCATAGCCTCTTTTAACTCTTTGTTGTTGTGTAGTTTTTGATTAATTTTTTTTGCTGTATTGCTTAACTCTTTTGGAGAATCAGGCAAAGAAGAATTTATATCTTCTATTACAAAGTCTGAATTAATAAGTGAGTCATTGTATAAAAACTTCTGACTTTCAAACAATTTTTTATATACAACATCTTTATTTAAAACAATAGAGTACTCCCTTGTGCTATTTAAATTAGTAATAGAGTCAATAATCGTTTTAGTTGAAATACTAATCTCAACACTTCCTAAATGCTCACCTCCAAAGTTAATAGGAAATATATTTCTAAAACCTGACATAACTTTTCCTATTTCAAAGCTTGAAACAATTTTATTTGTTGAATTTGCTAATAAAATTGTTTCTCTATCTTTTGATAAATCATCTGAGTGTTTGTTTGGTGAATGAAATCGAAGATAACTTTTATTATCTTTAGAAGAAAAGTGAAATTGCCTTATTCCCTCTTCTTTTAATCTTTGATATAAAGGATATAGCTCTTTATACAACAAACCTTTGTACAATTTTTTTTCATCGGCTGTTGTAGCGTTTAATCCTTTTTCAAAAATTGCAACTGCTAGTTGATTATTTATTGACTTAACTTTCGCACGTTAAGTTGATTAAAATTGTAGCTAAATCTCCCTAAAATATTACTGCTATAGGTAATAATATTATCCTTGTTGACATAAAAATAATTTAGTTGTTTTTCTATGATATTTTTCTATTTTGAACTCTCAATAAAGCCCTTAAATAGGAACTTTTAGATATAATATCTATTATATTAAAGGGTAAGAATGCAGATAGAATCTAAGATAATAAGCATCATAAACGACAAACTAAAGAATCCAATTTATGAAACATTGCGACTATTAAATATGAAAACGATTTTAACAAAGAGCAATTTTTCTAAAAAAGAGGGAGTTGCTGTTCATATGGTTGTATTACACTTTGTATATATGCTAGTTATGAATAAAAAAATATCAACTTTTATGGATCAGAGTAATGATAGCTTTAAAAAAGATGTCTATTACAGACTACTTGCTAATGCTCACTACAACTGGAGAAAACTATTATCACTTAGTTCTTTAAAGATTTTATCACTGCTTCATAAAGTACAAGATGCAAAGCTAGTAAGAGTTCTTATACTTGATGATACTGTTGAAGATAAAGTTGGTAAAAATATAGAGGGAAGTTGTGACAACCTTTGGAGCAATAAAGCAAAGAGAAAAATCAGAGGTGTAAATGTTGTATCACTAAACTATAGTGATGGTTATTCAAATTTTATGTTGGACTTTGCAATTGCTATGAATAATTATGCAAGGGTAAAGATAGAAGAGTTTACAAATATTATTGATCATCGAACCAATGCACATAAGCGAAGATTGGAAAGCTTAAAAGGGAAATCACAAATTGCTATAGAGATGATTAAAAGAGCAGTAGCTAGTGGTATATATGCAGATTATCTGCTTGTGGATAGTTGGTATTCTAAACCTGTGTTTATAGAAACAATGAATGAGCTAGGATTGCAAGTTATTTCAAGAATGGTAAACAATGATAGAATCTGGAACTTCACAGGGGAGAAAAAAACTCTTGATGGTATCTATAACAAGTTTAAAAAGCTTAAAACTATTAAGATGGGTCAATATGGCAAAAAGATAAAGTTTGAATACTTCGGGGTCATAGTTGAACATAAAAAAGCAGGAAAATTAAAAATTGTTTTTATAAAAACCAAAGAGAATCTCATCCCTATTGTATCTACAAACTTAGACTTGAGTGATGAAGAAATTATCGATATTTACAAACGACGATGGGATATAGAACAAGGGTATAAAGAACTTCGTGAACACTTTGGGTTTGGTAAAGAAGAAAATCGAATTTATGAAGCACTTATTGCTCGCATAACACTCTCATTTTTTACATACAATGTTGTTAGCTATATAAATCGTATCAGTAATGAACCAAAAACTATTGGTGGATTGTTTAAAGATCTAGAATGTGAACTTCACACCTTGGCAATTGCTATGCAAGCATTTTTAGCTATTTTAGATGAGATTGCAAAAATTGAAGAAGTTGTCAATAGAAATGAGGATTTTACAGCAATAATCGATCTATTAAGAGATGTGACTGGAAAACTACTTGGTTTTAGGTGCGAAAGTTAAGTTATTTATTAAAAAAGTATAATTTAGAAGAATTATCAACAAATCATTTAATGACAAAATAATAAATAATATAGACAATATGTGTCTATATATTATCTTATAATTCCTGTATAAATAAACACAAGGATTAATATCATGCAAAATATTCCAGTAAATTTTGAAGAAAACTACTTATCAACTACTATGATTGCTAAAAACTATGGTATCAAAAATCCAAGAGATTTTGTAGCATATTTAGAAAAAATAAATTTGATTTATAGAGATAAAGAAAATCAATTAAAATTGACACAAGAAGCATTTGATTTAGGTGGAAAATATAAAACAGGTTAGAATGGAGAGAGTTGGATTGTATGGAAAGAAAATTCATTAGATAAATTTCTTTTAGAATTTGTAAAATCTCAAAATGTAGAGATGTTACTTGAACCTATTGAAAATAGTAATACTTTAAATGAAACGCAAAAATTAATTCATAATAAAGTAATAGAATTTATAATTAATAATAAAAATAATGTATTGAAATCTACAAATTTAGAGGATTATCAATTATCATTAACAGGTTCAGCAGGTACGGGGAAAACTTATCTAACAACTCAAATAGTAAAAACACTTGAGTCAATGAAAATAGTATTAGCTGTAACAGCACCAACACATAAAGCAGCAGGCGTACTTTCTGATTTATTTTTAAAAAATAAATTAAAAACAACACCTAGAACTATTCACTCTTTTCTAAATATTAAGCCATTTATTGATTATGAAAAAGGAATTGAATCATTTAAACCAGATAAAACTAAAAAAGAAAGCTTGCCTATTGATGTTCTTATAGTAGATGAAAGCTCTATGATTGGAATAGAACTTTATGAGTATATTTTAGAAGAGATTGAAAAAGGAAAAGTGGGTACTGTACTTTTTGTAGGTGATCCAAATCAGTTATTACCAATAAATGGTGAAAATTCATCAATATATAAGTTGAAAAATCAATTTAAATTAACTGAAATTGTAAGACAAGCAAAAGATAGTTATATTATTTCAATTGCAGATAAAATTAAAAATATGATTGAAAATAAATCATATATTCCTGTTATGGAGTTTTTTAATCAGAATTTTTATGATGAAATCACATATTTCAATAATGAAAAAGATTTTTTAGATGATTTTTATAAAAATGAAAAATGGTATTTAGAAAATAAAATTATTGCTACTCATACAAATAAGGATGTTGATGCTTTTAATAGGCAAGTTAGACAAACTTATTGGAATCAACAAAATATTTATGAATTAGATACTTTAAGAGTTGGAGATTGGTTGAGATTTAATGATTCATATTCAGTAAATGGAGTAACTTTATATCATAATGGTGAAGAAATTGAAATAGAATCAGTTGTTAAACTGTATCATGAAGCTCTACAAATTTGGTATTGGGAAGTAAAAGCGAAAAACTCTAGACATCAACAAAAATTTAGAGTAGTAGATCCTGATTATCTAAAAGTTTATAATGACAAACTATCAGCAATTGCTAATTTAGCAAAAAGAGCAATATTTCCTGAAAATAAAAATTTTTGGAAAATCTTTTTTCAAACAAGAGATATGTTTGCAAATGTTCAATATATTTTTGCATCAACAATGCATAAACTTCAAGGTAGTACTTATGACCAATGTTATATCAATTTATTTGATTTGGCAAAAAATAGAATGTCTCTCGATGATAAATATCGTTTAATTTATGTGGCTATAACAAGAGCCTCAAAAGATATAAAAATATTTATTTCAAAACTTGACGAAGAGTTAATAGAATTCAATAATCTTGATACTGATAAATATTTTGAGAATATGGATTTTATATTACTAAATACTTTGCAATTAGAAAAATTATAGAATAATCCAACTAGAGAGTAAAAGTAGTTCCAAAAAGATAGGTTCTTTGAGCTAAATAAAAAAGCCCAAAATTAAATTACTATGGAATTTTTCATAGTTGTTGATTTTTAGGAATTTAAAAAAATTAATAAATAGATTTGATTTATTTATAAAAATAAGGTTATATTATGTCAAAAAAAATTGTTATGAGCATTACTCATATAGCTAATATTGAAAGAGCATTAATTTCAAAAATGTTTAATTGCTTTGAAGCATTTAAAATAATTACGGAAAAGATTTCTGAAGATGATTTTACAATTTCAGTACATAAAGATATTTATTCATATTTTAAGAAATCTTTAAATGAAAAACATTTCAATGATTTTAAAAACAATGAACTAGATGATGAACAAATTATTTTCAGGCATTTTAATCAAGTAAGAAAAATATTCAAAATAGGATTTATTTCTTTTCATGCTATTGTTAAATCAACTTCAAAAATAAGTCACATTGAAATTATCAATAATTTATTAGAGTTTAGTAGATATAGAAAACAAATCATTGATAATTCTAAAAATAAAGAATATATTATTATGCAAGTTGTTGATGAGTATGGTTTACATGAAGCTTTGTATTCATCTAACATATTATTAAAAGTTGTTACATCATACAGTTTTAAAATAGCAAATGAAATTTGCATTCATTTTGATAAAACATTTGAAAATTACAAATCTTTTATAAATGTAGATGATAATGAAGCTAGTGCTTCATTAATAGATAATGTAAATCCTAATTATTTGAAAAAGCTTGTTTTGAAAAGAAATATTAATTTTACTGAAAAAATAAATAATATTTTTAAATGGGCTGATGAATTTAATTTAGATAATTTTAAAATTATCAGACAAAGAGGTGTATTTTTAGAAACTAAGCCATTATTTGATTTTTCAGATTCTAATATAACTTATATACCAGATGAATTATTTGAAGTAAGAAGAGATTTATTTTTAGTTTCTTTTGCAAATAATCAAATAACAACAATTCCTAGACTAATAAATTTAGCAAGAGATTGCAATGCATTATTATTTTGCAATAATAAAATTGAAGTATTACCTAAAGAATTATTCCAATTAGTAGAATTGGAATCTTTATATTTACATAACAATAGATTAACTTTAATACCGATTGAAATTTCAAAATTATCAAATCTAAAAACATTATCAATTTCAAATAATGATATTAAAGAATTTCCAATTGAAATAACTCAATTAAAAAAACTAGAAAGTCTTGATATAGAGAATACTTTAATTGAAAAATTACCAGTAGAATTTTTAAAATTAGAAAATTTAAGTGCAATTAGCTTTGATGAGCAACACTTTGAATTTATAATTCAAAATAAATATTTAATGAAAAATGTTAATACTATTAATCTAGCACATAGTTCTTTTAATAAAGAAGATGACTTTATAAAAAGCTTAAATATTCAATATTGCGAGGATTCAAAATGGATAGATGATAAAGATTTAACTTATAAAAAATGTATTAAGTTATCATTTGAAGATAAAATAGGAATCTAAAACTTTTTAGTATAAAATAACTATTTGATGGGATAAACAATATTATGGAAAAATTATCTGATATTGACAACTCAAATATTAATAAAAGAGATTTTTGATAATTATGAAAGTAATGTGAAAATTTTAAAATAAACAAATTGAAGGAAAAACAAAAATGTTTGGAGTAAAATATAGCAGGTTAACCTTTTGGATATGGTCAATATGTTTGTTGATGATAGATATGATTTTGGTTATAGTAGCAAGACTATTAGAAGCTGCTGAAATATATGACAAGGCATTATTTTTATATGTATTTGTTTTTTTTATTGGAATTACCTGGATGAATGTTCTTGCAAATAGAATAAGAGATTATGGGAGTAATCCATGGATTTCAGCTTTTGCAATGATTCCGCTTGCTAATATTGGATTGGCATTGTATTATGGTATTGTAAATAAAAAATCTAAACCTAAATTGGAAAATGTTTCTAATTCATATGATTCTACTTCATTATCAAAAGCAGTTTATAATCATAGTAAAGATATTCTAAGTGAAATAAAGCCAACAATAGATGAATATAAACAAAATCATTCAACTTCAAAGATTGAAACTCAAACATCATCAAATTTAAATTCTGAGATAAATGAAGATGAAATTTATGAACAAATAATGTTAGAAATTGAAGAAGATAGAAAAATAAAAGGAACTTGGGCAAAAGCACTGGCTCAAAGTGATGGAAATAAAGATAAAGCAGAATCTATTTATATAAAAATAAGACTAGAACAAGAAAAAACTAAATCCCTAAAAAACATAGAAAATTTAAAACAGAATAAAATAATAGAAAATAATTTTTCTCAATCAAATTGTAATTTCACAGAAAGCAAAAAGTATAAAGGATTAATAGAAGAAGTTGGTATAAGTACTTTTTTAGCTCCTTTTCTTATTATATTTATTACTATAGTTATTATTTATATAGCAGAAGAACTATTACATATAAGTGGTGATGGTCTAGTATTCATAAGTATATGTTCATTTCTAATTGTAATGTTTATTTATATGGAAATAACAAAATCTAATAAAAAAGTAAATGAAATTGATTTAAAAAATGAAGGTATTGCAATATATAATTCAAATCTAGATAATGATTTCAGTATATATGATGAATTGGATGAACTATATGAAGAAGCAAAGGTAATAGTTTTATCAGATAAAAAAACTTCAATTTCCCATATTCAAAAAAAACTTAAAATAGGAAATTTTAGAGCTTTAACAATAATGGAACAATTAGAAAAAACTGGTGTTCTATCTGAAGCTGATGAAAAAGGTAATAGAACTATTCTATTGTAAAATTTGATTTACTCTAGAGGGAGTGTTAGAAAATTCGTGTCAGTCTGATAAAATAATAAAAAGGATTGACAATAAGAGAGAGAATAAACTTTGACTTTAATTAAGTTTTAGAACAATTAAAAATGGTAAAAATCTTACTGGTAAAGATGGACTATTGGCGCCATTAAAATAATTTATAAAGTAAAAGGATGGCAAGCAAGAACTCTTGAAACTATTTATACCTTTCTATGGTTAGATGCAATACATTATAAAATCAAAGATGGCTGGAAATATTTTGCTTATATAGTCACAATATGTCCTTTTTTAATAATATGATTATAAAAAATTTGGAGATAATAATGAATAAACTGACTATAAATATTCCTAAACTTAAACAAAGAGTGGTTTGGAATATGAAACCAACGACAAGAGTGAAACAAAGTAAAAAAATATATTCAAGAAAAAATTGGAGAACAATATGAAACTAATTGATGGAAAAATATTTGATGCAGTTAGAGCAGAAGTAATGATTGATTATCTAAAAAATTTAGATGTACAAATTATTGAAACTGATCCTAGAAGTGTAAAAGTAATTAAAACTGATAATGATATATTAAAGTTAGAAGTAACTTCTAATCAAAAAGCTTTTTATTCAATTAGAAAAGCATTTTTATTTAAATTGCTAAAATGGTTTAATATTTCTCACCATAATATAAAGCACTTTAATATTGATACAATTATTGCTATTTGTAATGATAATTTAAGAGCAATATCCGACAATCAATATAACTCCTATGTAAAAATAAAAATAGAAAATGGTGAGGCTGTAACTATTTTAAGTTCAAAATTTACTACTATTAGTGATTTAGAAATTATTAATTTAGCTCAAAAATATAATATCGATAGTATCTCACGAGATGATTTTAGTATGAGAATTTATACTACCATAAAAGAAAATTCAGAACCAATTGTTGGGGATATGTTTGGATATGCTTTTAATATAACTAATTCTGAAACAGGTTTTTCACAAGTAACAGCAGAGAATTTTATTCTAAGATATATCTGTACAAACGGCGCAACTACTAGAATTTCAACTGATAATCATAGTTTTAATCACTATAAAATGAATAAAAACTATGTTTTAAATACTATTATTGATAGTTTGGATAAGAGTGAATCAATTAGCAAAACATTTGATGAAAAAGTAAAAAATGCTCAAAAAATTAAAGCTGAATTATTTTTCCCAAATATAAAGTATCAAGTAAATAATATAATTGGATCATCTAGTGGATTTAAATTTTTTTACAATTTTGAGGAAAAAAGAAAGAGTAAATATGATTTGTTTAATTATATTACACATAGTGCAAAAAGATTTAATCTTTTAGAAAAATATCAACTTGAACAATTAGCTGGTAATTTAATGTAATTTTATCTAATAAGGATAATATAAATAGACAATATATATATAGTTATTTAGTTAAAATATAAATAATCAAAACTAGGGGAACTTTTTGAAAAAACTACTACTAATATTAACTCTGAGCATACTTTCATTTGCTTCAAGTTTACCAATAAATTCTGTTGTAAAAATATTTTCAACAGTTACTGAACAAAACTATTTAGAACCTTGGGAAAACCCAAAGTTTTATGATATTACTGGTTCAGGTGTAATAATAAAAGATAATAGAATTTTAACATCTGCACATGTTGTAAGTGGTTCAAATTTTGTTCAAGTGCAAAAAGAAAATGATAGTAAAAAATATGATGCAACTGTTAAGTATATTTCTAATGATGTTGATTTAGCAATACTTGAAATTAATGATAAAACTTTTTTTGCTAATACTAAAGCTTTAGAGATAACTGAAGATGTAAAAATAAAAGATAGTGTAACAGCTATTGGTTATCCAATAGGTGGTAATACAATTTCAACAACAAATGGAATAGTATCAAGAATTGAATATAAGAGTTATTCATGGAACCCTTGGGCAAATTATCTCACTATTCAAATAGATGCTGCAATAAACTCAGGTAACAGTGGTGGAGCTGTAATAAATAAAGATAATAAAATAGTTGGTATTGCTATGATGAAATTAACTCATGCTGATAATATTGGTTATATTGTACCATCTGTTGTTATTAATACTTTCTTAAATGATATAAAAGATAATAAAGTAGATGGATTGTCTTCAACTCAAACAATAGTATCTTATATTGAAAATCAAGATATGAAAGATTATTTAGGATTACATGATGATTTAGGTATTTTAATTACAAGAGTTGATATAGAAGATGTTGAATTACAAGAAAATGATGTATTAATTTCAATAAATGGTAAAAAAATATCAAATGATGGAAAAATTGATTCTAAATATGGAAAAGTAAGTTTTAACTATGAACTAGATAATAAACAAATAGGCGAAACTGTTAAATATGAAATTATCAGAAATAAGAAAAAAATAGATGTTAATTATAAAGTAAAGATCTCAAAACCATTAATTCCTTATGAATTCCAATCTAAACCAAAATATTTTGTATTAGGAGGATTAACATTTGCTCCATTAACTACAAATTATCTTATAAAATTAGGTGCAAGAGCTAGTGATATAGATACTATGCTTTATAAAGATAAAAAAACAAATGAAATAACTCAAAGAGTTGTTTGGTTACAAAAAATATTTCCTAATAAGATAAATAGAGGTTATTATTCAAACACTTACATTGTTACAAAAGTAAATGGTATAACAATAAAAGATTTTAATCACTTTGTAAATATCATAGATACAACAAAAGATGAATATATAGTAATTGATTTTATAGAAAGTAAAAAAGTAGTTCTAAGAACAAAAGAAGCAAGAGAAAGCTTTGAACAAATTAAAAATACTTATGGACTAAAGTCTGATAGAAGAGTTGATTAATGAAAAAGAAATCTTTGGGTATAGACCTACAAAGGGATTTTTTTTCCAACAATATTTAAACTAAACTTAAAATGATAAGGAAATCCCTATATAATGGCTTTTCTATCTTTTTTACTTATCTTCTACTTTTAGATTTATTATTTTCTCTAAATTAAATTCAAATTCTTTTTTATTTGTTTCTATTCCAGTAAAATCATATTCACCATAAAAATTAATATGTTGCCAATGAACAATAGAACCATTTTGAATTGATTGAATTATTAATGATTTTTCATTTTCATCAGTTTCTTTTGCTAATTTATCAGAGAAATATAAATAATTCCAACAAATAATAGCATTTTGAATTAATCTTAGGGAATTACTTGCTATATCTTGTTCTTCTTTTGTAGCATACATGTATTCTCCATTATTTCCAAAAAATATTGCTTTAGAAAATTTATTTGCATTTTCTATTTTATTTAATTGCTTTTCAATTTGTTGACGAAGCGTAACATCATCAATATATTCAAGGAGAAATTTTGTTTTTATTATTCTTCCAAACTCTCTTAATGCTAAATATGTTTTATGTTGTTTTGGATAGGAAGTAAGTCTTTTAAGAAGTTGTGATGCTGTAGTTTCTCTCTCTTTTATTGTAAGAACAAATCTTAAAATATTTTCCCATTGTTCTTCTATTAGTTCTATATTGATTTGTTTTATTGGTAAAACTTTATATCCTAATTTGTGATACTCTTTTTTTGCTTCAAATGCATATAGTTGCTGTTCTTTAAAATTTTTAATTCTTGGTGCAAATGAAAAACCTAATAGATGTGTTAGAGCAAATACAACTTCACTATAGCCAAAAGTGTCTGTCGAATGAATATCACTCTGAATTGTGTCATTATGCATTAAACCATCAATTACATAAGCAGCTTCTCTTTCATTTGCATTGATTACAGTTGAATAAAATAGTCTATGTGATTCATCAATAAACATATATCTACTAACACCTCTTCCTAATCCAAAATATTTAAATGAATATCCAGCATTTAAAGAATCAACTGAAATATTAAACTTTTGACCATCACTTGCTGTATGATTTTTGTCTTTATCATTTTTAAAAAGTTTTACTATGTCTAACTGTTCTGTAAAAGCTATGATTTTATCATTTGCTTCAATTAAATTTTCATTTGATAAATACCAATTACTTGCATGTTCTATATCATGTTCAAAAATACCTTTTGAAATTTTAGCCATTCTTGAAATGTTGATATTACAACCATATCCAATAATAGATGCAAATAATGCTTCTATCTTTATGTTACTTCTATTCCTTCCTAAAGAGTAATGTGTAAATACTTTTGTAAAACTAATATAGCTATTAATCTCTTCCAAAATTGATATTAATGGAATAAATTTGTCTTTTGGAAGCCATTTTGTTAATGGATCTAATGATATATCTTTTTCAACTTTTGGAGTAGTTATTGTAAAACTATTTTCACCTTTTAGATGAAAATATAGATTTAATTCCTTTGAAATTTTTTCATTAACATCTTTAAAAGATGAGTTTAGTTGCTCTTTTAAATAGGTTGTAGTTTTTTTGCAATTAGCAAAATGTAAAAGATTGTATTGTTCCAATAAATCCATCTTTTCTTTTTTGAATTTATTAATATCCAATAAATATGATTCAAATGCTCTATATCTATAAGAGTTTAGAAGGTTTAATTTTCCTGATTTAATAGCTTGTGATATTTCAATAAAAAATAGTATTTTATATAATGAAATTCTAAAATGTTTAGTATTATTTTCATCTTTTTGAAATAGTAAACTTTGAATATTTTTCTCTAAAAAATCTTTTGGAGTTGATGAATTCAATTTCCCATTATTGTTTTTATAATGTTCTATTGCTTTTATAAAAGATTTTTGTGAATTGTTTGTATCAAAATCAACATTTTGGATAATCTTAGCTATTCTTATTTGTAATTTAGAAGAGTTATTCTCTAGCATATCATAAAAAGAAGTCTCTTCATTTAATGAATTAAAATCTATTGATTTTATTTTTTGAAACTCTTCATTTTTTGTTAATTCTGTAATTATATTCTCTATAAAAGATATTTTATCTTCACTTGAGAAATCATTTTTAATAATTGATTCTAAATTTAATATATTTGGAATAATTTCTGTTTGTAAGAATTGTGTTAAGTCTTTAAAATTCTTTGTTCTGCTATGTTTTTGATCATAATAAATTGTTTGGTGTTCTCTTAATGTGGTTTGTTTTATTGATTGCATCACTTGTACGAAAATATCAATTAAATAGTCACTTCTTATTTTTACTTGATGTAGCACAAAACATATCAAATCAAAATATTGTTTATGTTTTACTTTTCTACTAATTTGATGCATATCAGATTTTTCAACCCATTTTGCATAGTGAATAATAGTGTTATCATCTAATGAAAGCTCTTTTAAAATAGGTTCAAGTTGTTTTGATAAATCATTTAAATATCTAAAATCAATATTAGATTGTCTAACTTTAGTAGCATTTACAGAGTGTAAAACTCTTTTATATTTACCAAGAACATATTTAGTAGGGTTTGAAACATCTTCTTTTAAAAGATAATCAAGATTTTTTAAGGCTTCATGATTTTCATATTTTTTGATTTTTTTATAATCTAAGGTGTTTTGTGCATTTATTGATGATGAAATGATAGTTGTTATTTGAGTATAGCTAGGAACTTCTATTCTTAATTCCATTGATTTTTCTACTAACAAATAAAAAATATCTTGTGTTTTTAATAGCTTTTTTACTAATAAATCTGATTCTTTTTGAAGAATATCATATATATGTGAAGTAAATTTAACACAAGAAAAATGTTTTTTTATTGTATTTTTATATGTAGCTAATGAACTATGTCCAATATCAGTGGAATATGAATTATCATCAAATTTAAATTTAGAAGCTATGTATTTTATATCTTCATCATAATATGAAGTTGGATTAAAAAATCTATGTGTTATTTTAAAATATCCAAACATCAATATAAAATGAATTTGATTACTACTGTTGTTGAATGAATAAACTTGTTGTTCTAATTCAATTGGCAGTTTAAAAATTTCATTTTTTAGCTCTTGATTTAGAATTGGTGGTTCTTCAAACTCTTTTTTTTGGATAGATGTTAAAATCTTAATAAGTGGCATGAAGAACCTTTAAATTATAGGAAATTGTATACATATGTCTGTATTTACATATTTGAACTAAATTTAGCAAAGAAATTGATTTAATAATAGTTTCTATAAATTATTTTATATGGTTTTAAATAATCTATAATTCTACTTTTAAAAGCTTTTATTTTTAGAATTTATACCCAATTGATAGTATTGAATAAGTATTCTCTTTATTATAAAAACTATGATTAGCATCTTCTTTTTCAAATCCAGTTTTAATATTTAAATATATATTTTCATAAGAAAAAGGTTTATCCCATCTAAATATAGTATTAATACCAAAAATATCAGCATTTATCTTTTTATTTACTTCAAGATTAATTTCTTCATAATCTTTTTTTCCAATATTAGAAAAAATAGAGAATAAAAAATTTTCTGTTAAATTTATAGTTGTTCCTACTAGTAATTCATATTTATTATATGAACTTGATTTCCCTTTAGCATCATATATTTCATAAGATAAATTAGTTATATAACTTAAATCATTATCGAAAATTTTTGAATTAAATTTGTTTTCAAAAAGAAAAAGATGCCTATTCCCTTCTCTTTTTAAATCATTATTTATAGTTTCCTTGCTGTATTCAATTGTGCTAAGTTCATATTTAATCATTCCTTCATGATTATCAAAAAGTGATAAACCATAGCCAGTGTAAAAACCAATTTCTGTTACATCTGTTTTTTCTCTATCAACTTCTTTTAAAAATGGATTTTTCCACTCTTTAGATAAATTAAACTTTAATCCAAAATCAAATACTCCAAAATCTGAATTAATTAATGAACCTATATGAGCTCCATTTATATCTGAGGATACATATAAATTTAAAGTATCATTTAGATTATGTCCATAGTACATTTCAAAATAAGGAAAACTTTCATTTTCATCTTGTGCTTCATTTAATTGAATAATAGTTTTTCTTGATTCTGGTGAAAAATTATTTTTTAATTTTTCACTACCACCACCTATTTCTATATAATTTTGTTCATTAGCAAATAAAATAGTTGCTAATAAAATATATAAGAATATTTTTTTCATTTTTCCTCCAATTTTTTAATAAAAAGATTTTAAAAAAAATTAGTGTGGAAGTTATGTGAAACTAAAAAGATTTTAAAATATAATTTTAAATATTTCCAAGCTAAATGCTTGGAAAATATCTATTTGTGAGTATAAAGTTTTCTGATTTTATCATCAAGTGGAGCTATTAATTTGTATAAAGCTGGAACTACAAATAGACTTAACATTGTAGATATTATTAAACCACTTATAACACTAATAGCCATAGGAGCTTTTATACTTGATCCCTCACCAATAGAAAGGGCAAGGGGAAGCATACCTAAACACATAGATATAGTTGTCATTAAGATTGGTCGTAGTCTTGATATCCCTGCTTGAATAATTGCTTCATCTAAAGTTGTATTATTCTCTCTATTCCTATTTGCAGCATCAACTATTAAAGTTGAGTTTTTACCAACTAAACCAAGAAGTAAAAATAATCCCATCATACTAAATAAACTCATATTCATATTTGCTAAATAAAGTCCTAAAAATGCCCCTGTAAAACTAAGTGGCATTGCACTCATGATGATAATTGGTTGGAGTGGAGATTCATATAATGAAGCAAGAATTAAATATATCATTATAAGAGCAGCAACAATAGCAACACCAAAGGCATCAGAAGTATCTTGCATATCTTTAGCATCTCCTTCAAAAGTATAAGTTACTCCATCTAAAAGCCATTTATCTTTATTTTCAACTACAAGATTGATTAGAGTATCTAAAGCTAAACCATCTTTCATATCAGTTCCAACAGTAACTTGTTTTTGTCTATTATATCTTTTTATTACAGAAGCTAACTGTTTTGTATTTATATTAATTAAACTTGATAAAGGAATAAGTTCTTCTTTATCATTTTTTACATTTAATTGATTTATCACATCTATATTTGTTCTTAAATCATCTGATAATCTCATAACAATATCATATTCTTTACCATTTTTATTAAAATTACTTATTGTAATTTCTCCTGAATAAGCCATTGCAATTACATTTGCAATATCACTACTTTTTACTCCAAATTTTGAAGAGTTTTGTTTTAATATCTCAATAGAAAGTTCATCTTTTTTAGGCTGAATATTATTTTGAATATTTGTTGTTCCGTTTATTGTTTTTAAATAATCAATCAATTTATTAGCTGATTCTTCAGCAAGTTTTGAATCATTTGCTTTTAATATAAGTTGAAATGGTGTCATAATTTCTGCACCTGAATTCATATCATCTGTTTCATTTACATTTATCTCTATATTTTCAAATGTTTTCGATTTATGTCTAATCTCTTCCATAATTTGACGTTGAGTTTTTGCTCTTTTATCTATTGGAACTAATCTAACATAAATTGAACTTTCATAAATATTTCCATTTAATCCAATAGTCAAAGAAGAGTAATCAACTTCACTTATTGAAAGTAACTCTTTTTGAATATTTATTGTAGTTTTTTTCATCTCTTCCATTGAAATATTTGCATTTGCTTTGATTATTACTTCAAACTGACTTCTATCTTCTTTTGGCATAAATACCATTCCTAGATTTGAAGATAAAATTATAGATATTGCAAATATAGAAAAGCCACTTATTAAAGTTACAAATTTAAACTTTATTGCTTTTGTTAAAAGATTTTTATATATTCTATCCATCGATAAAAATATTGATTCAGTCATCAAATAAAATTTCGAATGTTTTGGATTTACCAAAAGTGAACTAATCATAGGAATAACTGTAATTGCTACAATATAAGAAATTATTACCGAAGCAACAATAGTTATACCAAAACTTTTAAAGAATTTTCCTACTATTCCACTCATATTTGCAATAGGTATAAAAATCGCTAAAAGCATAGCTGAAATAGCTAAAACAGAAAAAGATATCTCCCTTACTCCCTCTAACGCTGCCTCATATCTACTTTTTCCTAGTTCAAGTTTTTTATAAATATTTTCTATTACAACAATTGCATCATCAATAATAATTCCTATTGATAATGTTAAAGCTGTAAGTGTTAAAATATTTAGTGTTTGCCCACTCCAACCCATTATTGCTAGAACACCTAAGATTGAAATAGGTAAAGAGATAGCTGCAATGATTGTAAAAGTAAAATTTCTTAAAAATACAAATACAATTAAAGAAGCCAAGAAACAACCCAAAATCAAGTCAAATTGAACACTTTTGTAAGTTGATTCAATAAAATTTGTTGTATCAAATAATAAATTTATATCAAAATCATTTGATAATCCTTTGATATATGGAATTTTTTCCCTTACTGATTTTGCAATATTTACCTCATTAGCACCTGAGATTTTTTTTACTTGTAATAATACACCTTTTTGTTCATTATAGTTTGCAAATGTTCTTTCATCTTCTATTGTTTCTTCAACTTTTGCAACATCTTTTAATCTAACACCATCTTTTATTTTTATATTTTCTAGTTGTTCAACATTTATTGCATCTGAATCAATTGAGATATTTAATTCTTCTTTTTCTTGAACAACTCTTCCTCCATCTTTTTTGATATTTTCTTCATCAATTTTTGAAGATAAGTCATTTAAATCAAGATTATATTTACTTAAAAGAGTAGTATCTGGATATATTTTTAGTACTTTATCCCTAAAACCTGCAATTTCTACTTTTCCAACACCTTCAATACTTTGTAAAACAGGTTTTACTACTTCATTTGCATGAAGCATTAATTTATCAAGATTATCAAGTTTTGTTGATAAAAAAAGAGTTATTATAGGTGCAGAACTACTTGAAAATTTTTCAATTATAGGTTTATTAGCTTCTTTTGGTAAATCAACAGTTGAAACCTTATCTCTAACATCATTTGCAGCTTCTTCAACAGGTTTACTTAACTCAAATTGAGCAATAACAACTGATTGATTTTTTGAAGTATCTGATCTTATTATATCAATTCCAGAAATACCACTTATCGCTTCTTCTATTTTATCAGTTATTTTACTTTCAATAATTTCAGTTGAACCTTGGTCATAATTAGTTATAACACTAACAACGGGATAATCAACATTTGGTAAGAATGCAATTGGCATTTTTTGGATTTGAGTATATCCAAAGAATACCAAAGCAAATACAAACATAAAAGTTGTAATTGGTCTTGAAATAGCAAATTTGTACATATTAGTTTCCTTTTATTAATCCATCACCAAAATTACCAATTTTTAAATCTACACCATAAGCTTCTGCATTTAATTTTTTGTCACTATTTAATGTAGGATAAATTTTGTAAATTTCAACACAATTTTTATAATCATCTTTTTTTGAGTTTAAACAAAATTCATCTCCAACTTTCACATCTTGAGCGAATTTTGAATCAAATGCTAATAAAAGTTTTTTTTCATTTGAAACAAGTTTTAATAAAGCTTTTTCAGTATTACTTGACATATCACCAACTTCTATATTTTTTTCAGAAATTACACCAGAAAATGGAGCAATGATTTTCATTTTTGATAGTTTTGCTTCATTTAAAGTTATTAAATCTTTTGCACTTTTTAACTCTGATTCCAATTTATCTAAACTATTTTTATCAAAAACTTCTGCACTTTTTTTATATCTTTCATATTGAGTTAATAAAAATTTATATTCATTCTTTGATATTTCAAGATTCGCTTTTTCTTCTGAATCATTTAGTGAAAGTAAAACTTCACCTTTTTTTACTTTGTTTCCTACATCTGTATTTATTTTAGAAACAATACCAGATGTAGAAACATTTAAAGAGGCTTCATTTAATGCTTTTACTTCATAAGTTGCATAAACATCAGCAAATAAAATATTTGTTAGAAGTATTATCATAATTTGTATTTTTTTCATTTTATTCCTTTATAAGTGTTAATAAATCAATTCCAAGTGCGAAAGCAAGATTGGCTTTTTTTAGTTCAATATCATTTTTTGCTAAGATTACTCGATAGTTTGCATCTTGTTTTTTTGTAAGTTCAGTTAAATATTCAGTGTAACTTATCAAATTTGCATCAAATCTTTTTTTACTAAATTCATAAGTTGTATTTGTAGCTTCAAGCCCTGATGTTGCACTATCTAATTTAACTTTTGAAGATTCTAGTGATTTTAAAGCTAGTTTTCTTTCAATTTGAATAGATTTTTCTTTATAAGCAATCTCTTTATTTAAAGCTAAAGCCTCTAATTGACTAGCTTCTTTATCTTTTGAGATTTTTCCAAAATCTAAAATAGGAAAGCTGATTTGAAATATTATTTGATTATTCAATTTATCATTATATGTTTCATCATAATGCAAATATTCTTGTTTTTTTAAAGAATCTGTTATTGATATTGTAGGTAAATAATTAAAACTATCAGATGTATATTTTACACTTTTAGCTTCAAGTTTTTTTGCTTCAATATCATATCTATCATTTTCTTCATAACTTGGCTCAATCAATCTTTCTTCATCATGTAGTGAAATTTCACGACCTGTCAAAAGAGATAGTTGTAATATTGAATTTTCTAAATCTATTTTTAAATTTTCAATATCATATAAAGCCTCTTTTTTTGATGCAATTAAAGCTTGAAGTTTATCTTTTGTTTCAAGGTCATTTTTTACTAAAATTTCAAATTTTTTTATTTGACCATTTAATTCATTTATTTTGTAATTTATAACATCAATAGCAGATTTTGTATTTTGATATGAAAAATATTGTTTTATTACCTCTAACATAATCTCTTGCTTTAAATATTGAGTTTTTAGTTTTTGTGATTCATGTAAATTTTTTTTAGATAATTCATTATTTAGTATTTTGTTTCCATCATATAAAATATATGAAGCTTTTAATTCTCCATAAGCTATATCCTCAGGTTCATTACTTAAAACTTTTGAATTATTTTCATAAGCCCCAATTAGATTAAATGTTGGATAATTATCTTTTGTTGCTGATTCATACTGTTTTTTAGCCATCTCTTGTAAAGCTTGTTGTGCTTGATAATTTTCATTTGTTACTTCAATATTACTTAAAAGTTCTTTTAAAGAATTTGCATATAGTGAAGTTGCAATAAAAATTAATACAATGATTTTTTTTAACATTAATGTTTCTCTCTTTATTTTTTATTACAAAAAGAATAGAATAAATTTATGGGAAAAATATGGGAAAAATTTAATAAGGACATTTTTTCTACATTTATTCAAAATACAATATATAAATAAAACCATCCTATAAAGAATAGCTTAAACGACTAGGCTATTTTTTAAGGCGTGCTTTATGGTTTGATTTTTTGAGCATTTTTTGAAATGTTCAAATGATCAAATTTAAAAATAATAATACATTTTGGTCAAAGTTCTATGAAAACTCATTGTTCTCACAAGTGTTAAACTAACAAGTTTACTTTTTATGTTGGATTAGTACTCTATATGGATTATATGCTTGGTTATATTTAAAAAGAGAATAGATAATAGATGCTAATTTTTTAGCAATAATTATCAATGCTTCTTTTTTGGATTTACCAGATGATACTTTGTCTCTAAAAAGTTTATGAAGTTCGTTATTATGTCTAACAGCTGATACTGCTGCCATATAAAGAGCATGTTTAGCTATGGGTATTCCTCTTTTAGCTAAAGTTCCAGTTGATAAAGATTTACCTGATTGATATAAAGTTGGATATAGACCTAAAAAACCTATGAAAGCTTTAGCTGATTCAAATCTTCTAAGGTCTCCACATTCTCCTAATATTGCTGTAACAGTTTTATTAGATACTCCAGGAATTGATTTAAGATTTTCAATATTACTTGAATCATCATCAAGTTGATTGTCTATAAGAATTTGAATTTGTTCTTCAACTTCATCTCTTTCTTGAATATAAAGCTCTAATATCTTAATATTAGTCTTGATCATTAAAGCTCTAGATTCATTTGCACGACCTGTATAAATAGAAGATTTAGCAAGTTCTATAAGATATTTTGCTTTTTCAAGATTAAAGCTATTACCTTTGATATGTCGAAAAATCTTAGTTAGCTTTTCTGGCGTAGCTTTTGAAATATCCATTGCGGTTGGGTAAGATTTAATGATCGCTATTGCAGTTTTGGTAAAGATATTTGGAAATACTTTTTCAATCTCTGGATTAACAGTAGCAACAACAGTTGTTATCTCTCTTTTAATAGTTTTTATTTTATCATCTAATGATTTTTTTAATCGATTTAAAACTTTTAAATTGTGATAATCTTCATTGCTAATATAACTAGCTTTGTATTTACCACTAGCAAGTAATTCAGCAATAACATAAGCATCTATTGAATCATTTTTAATCTTTTTAAGAGTAGAGAAATCTCTATACTTAGAAGTTTGATAAGAATTTAAAAGTATTACTTTATAATCTGCATCAGTAATATAACTATAGAAATTTTCACTAAATGCTCCAGTTGATTCTATACCAATAATAAAGTCATTCATATCTAATGATAGTTCAGCTAATCGTTTGAGTAGTTCTCTTAATCCTAATATATCACTATAAATCCAAAAAGGTTTGCAAGCTAACTCTTTTGCATCATCTAAAATACAAACATAGTGTTTGTCTTTAGCAATATCAACTCCAACATAATACATAATAATCCTCCATAATGTGATAGTTTAAAATCTCATAGCTTCGTGTTATAACAGGTAGAAAATATTTTTCTCCCGAGCATCCTATAGATGATTTAATAAAGCTAACACAAGACGTTTTATATGTAGGTATTTAAATCCTAAAAGGAAAAAAACTTGTTTATTATTAGCCTTTGTGAGAGCTATGAGTTTCATAGAACTTCAATCAATATTTTAAACTTTGATTGATAAATGTATTATACGAAGGTTAAAGATGAATGAGTTTAAAAGTTTAAAGATTTTATATATTGATGATGAAAATTCTATAAGAGAAAATGCTGTTGAATATCTTGAGTTTTATTGTAATAATGTTTATGAAGCAGATAATGGAATAAGTGGCTTTGAAGCTTATGAAAGATTTCAACCTGATATTATAATCAGTGATATAAAAATGCCTAAGCTAAATGGTATTGAAATGGTTAAAAAAATTAGACAAAAAGATAAAAAAACTAAAATTATTCTCGCTACTGCATTTTTAGAAACATCTTATTTATTGGATGCAATAGAATTAGGTCTTATAAAATATTTATTAAAACCAATTACAGCTGATAAACTTTTACCTGTTCTTAAATCTTGTATTGAAGATATTATTGAAGATAAAAGTATATTTTATTTAAATGAGGAGTTCACTTTTGATACTTTAAATAAAACTCTATTTTTAAAAGAGGAACAAATAATTTTAACAAAAAAAGAATTACTATTTTTAGAACTTTTGATTAAAAATAGTAAGAGAGCCGTTAAGTATTGTGAATTTAATAACTACGTATGGCATGGAGATATGACAGAAGATTCGATGCGTTCTATTGTAAAAGATATTAGAAAAAAAACGTTTAAAAATATAGTTAAAAATATTTCTGGAATTGGTTATCAAATAAATGTTTAATCTAATGATAAGAATTCTTATTTTAAATCTCTTTTTTTTTATAAATTTACATGCACAGAATCTTAAAGAACAGATGTTAGAAAAAACTTTTATCTCATTTGATGGGAAAAATTTTATTAAATTTAAACAATTAGATAAAAAAAACTATGAACAAAAATATACTAACTTAGTATTAAAAATAGAAATTGATGAAAAACTTTTAAAAAATGATGTTTATTATATAAAGATATTAAGTACAAAAGATAGTTTTAAAAATAGTAATTACTCTTATGAATTTATAAACAAAGTACCTATTATTAAACTTGAAAATATAAAAAATGATTTAATAATAAATTTTGATTTAGAAAATCAACATCTTTTTTTTGATTTGGAGCTCTTTAATGAGTTTGAATATAAAAATATTTTAAATGAAGAAAAACTTTTATTTGGAATTACTTATGGGATAATATTATGTGCTTTTTTATATAACTTTGTCTTTTTTCTTTATAATAAAGAAAAGATTTTTCTTTATTATTCATTATTACAAGTATCTCTTTTATTTCTTTTAGTACTATGTTCAAAAAATTCTTACATTATTAATTTACTTGATAACAATGGAAATAATATAGATATTTCATTAACTCTTTTATTAAATTTATCAATATTATTATCAATTTTATTTAATATGGAATTTTTAAATACTAAAAAATATACACCAAAAATACATACTTCTTTATGGCTTTTAATTTTTTTAGATTTATTAGATATTTTTTCATTATTAATTACAAATAAATCATTTATTATTGATTATATTCCACCCTATATATTAATCTTTCTTTTGCTTATCTTTGCTTTTTTTGTTTTAAAGCAAGGCTATAAACCAGCATTATTTTATATTATTGGATGGTTTTCTCTATTTATTTTTGTATTTTTATCTCAAAGTAGTTTTTCTGATTATAATGAAAATTATATGTTGCATATTGGCATTCCTTTGGAGTCTTTACTATTTTCATTTGCAATTGGATTCAAAATGAGACAAACCGAATTAGAAAAACAGCAAAATGAAACTATTTTAATAAATAAAAGTAAATTAGCCTCAATGGGAGAAATGATTGGGAATATAGCCCATCAATGGAGACAACCTTTAACACATCTTTCATATATAATTATGAATTTAAAAGCTGCTTATGAAAATGATAAACTTGATAAAAAATATTTAGAAAAAAAAACCGATGAAGCTAATAAGCAGATAGAATTTATGTCTCATACAATAGATGATTTTAGAAACTTTTTTAAGATTTCTAAACAAAAAGAGGAATTTAGTTTAATAGAATGTATAAATGAAAGCATAAATCTTTTAAATGAAAGTTTTAAATCTTTAGATATAAAATTAAATTTTAATTACACTGAAAATTTTAGAATCAGAACTTATAAAGGTGAGTTCGCTCAAGTAATTTTTAATCTTTTAAATAACGCAAAAGATGAATTTATAAAACAAGAGATAAAAGATGCAAAAATTATAATAAATATAATTAAAAAAGAAGAAAATATACTTATAGAAATTATTGATAATGCAGGTGGAATAAGTGAAAAAATAATCAAAAAGATTTTTGAACCTTATTTTACAACAAAAGAAAAAGGCTTAGGTATTGGACTTTATATGAGCAAGGTTATAATTGAAAAAAATATTGGTGGTAAATTAGAAGTTGAAAATACAATAAATGGTGCAAAATTTATAATTTATTTAATAAATTCACAAATTTAAATTATGATATTAAATTATTCTAATAAAAAATCCTTCTACCATTTAAACAATCTACTAAAATAGCTTATATAAACTTTAATTGAAATATTATTTTTCAAGCACTCTTTTTGCATAATCTCTTAATTCACCATTTGGTGAAATATATTTGTATAAAGTTGCTCTTGTGATTTTTAACTCCTTACAAAGTTCAGTAACACTTGTATCTCTATTTTTCATACTAGCTTCTGCAAGTCTTACTTGAGCTTTTGTAAGATTGAATTTTCTTCCACCCATTCTTCCTCTTGCACGAGCTGCAGTAATACCTGCTATTGTTCTTTCTCGAATAAGTTCTCTTTCAAATTCAGCTAATGCTCCAAATATAGAAAATATCATTTTACCTGCAGGTGTTGTTGTATCTATATTTACACCTTGACCACTTAAAACTTTAAATCCTATTTTTCTTTTTGTTAAATCTTCAACAGTTTGAATAAGATGTTTTAAATTTCTTCCAAGCCTATCAAGTTTATATACAACTAATATGTCATCTTCTCTTAAAGCTTTTAGACAATTTTCTAGTCCTGGTCTTGCATCTTTACTTCCAGAAATTTTATCACTATAAATATTTTCTTCTTTTACTCCTGAATTTGTAAGAGCATCAATTTGTAAATCTAAAACTTGTGAATTATCTGATTTTGAAACACGAGCATAACCTATTAACATTTTAAAAATTCCTTTTTGAAAAAATATGTAAATTAAATGAACGTTTAATTTACATTATAAAAACCATACCAAATTATATTGTAAAAATGTAAATTAACTAATATATTATTCAAAGTATATTAAATATATCATAGAATTTAAATAAAATACACTAAAAAGGAGTTTTTTGTACTTTTAGAAATTTTTACAAAAAATTAAGAGAAAATAGTTAATGATTTTATATTAGAATTAGATTTAAGCTATTTTTAAATATTGTTGGAAAAAAAATCCCTTTGTAGGTCTATACCCTTTTATTTGTTTGAATATACAAGCTTTCAAGCGTATTATATTTTCCTGTAAATTGCCAAATTCTATTTGATTTTGATAATCTTGCAATTACATCAATACCATTTTGTTTTACTTCATTTATAAAATTTGGTTTAGCATACCAACTATCAACTAATAAATAATCTACATATATTTCAGATTTTAAAACTCTTTGAAGCATATGTAGAGCTAAAATATTTTTACCATCATTACCTTCAACTCTTCGTTTATAAGCATTACTTTTATGATGAAAATAGTTTTCATTACAATTTACAATTTAATTTTTATTGTAGTTAATAGAAAAATCTAACATCATATCAGTATAACAATCACTATAATTATTACTCCCCCAATAAACAGAGTTAATTTTATCAACTAGTCTCATAGATTTACCTTTAATATAGTTGATTGTGGTAATGAAATTATATCCAAAAGTGTCTATTTATGGGCTTTAGAAAAGCTTTTATACATAAGAAATTGATGATTTTTTATGTACGAAAGTTGAGTTATATTATGAAGTTTAAATAACTTGATAAGGATCATTATATATTAAGATATATAAGGCTAAAATTCTTTAATACATTATATATTTTATTATATAACGATATATAAGATTTTAGAATAGGAGGCTTATGAAAAAGATTATTTTAAGTTTAGTATTATTATGTTCAAGTATTTTTGCAGGAACTATTAATGTTGCAGTTGCAGCAAATGTTAGTTATGCAATTAATGACTTAATTAAAGAGTTTAATAAAACTAATCCAGATACAAAAGTTGAAGTTGTTCTTGGAAGTAGTGGTAAATTTACAACACAAATTCAAAATGGTGGACCATTTGATATTTTTATGAGTGCTGATATGAAATTTCCACAAACTTTGGAAAAAGAAAATTTAACTGCTACAAAGCCAGTTATTTATGCTCAAGGAAGTTTAGCAATGTTAAGTGCTAAATCTTTTGATTTTTCAAAAGGTATTAATTTAGTAACAGATAGTAATATAAATAAAATTGCAATTGCAAATCCAAAAACTGCTCCTTATGGAACTGCAGCTCAAGAAGCTCTAAAAAATTTAAATATTTTAGATGAAGTTGAAAGTAAATTCGTATATGCTGAATCTATTTCTCAAGCTGTAACTTATACAATAACAGCAGCTGATATTGGATTTATTGCAAAATCATCTTTGTACGATGAGAATATGAAACAATATAAAGAAAATATTAATTGGGTAAGTATAGATCCAAAATTATATACTCCGATTGATCAAGGAATAGTATTATTAAAACGAGCAGAAAATAATACTGAAGCAAAAGCTTTTTATGATTTCATACTTAGTGATAATGCAAAAGATATATTTAAAAAGTTTGGTTATTTGATAAAATAATGATCTTATTTTTTTGAAATAAATTTTTAAACTCCCTTTAATAAGTAGATTGTACAATTTATACAGTCTACTTAATTCAATTTTTAGTACTTCTTTTACCAATATAGTTTTTAATTTATCTGATTATATTTTCAATAAAATTTTTTAGATAATAAGATTTATAAAATATGTATATTAGTAACAAAATATTCTCTTATATAATATTTAGTATTGGATTTAATTATAAATAATAAAAATATTATTTTTTATGTTACAATATTTCTCAAAAATATTTATCAGGGAGATTTATGAATTCTGTTGTAAAGAAAATATCTTTATTTCAAGGGCTAGCTGTAGCTATTATTTTAATATTAGCAATAATTTCAATAACTTTTGTTGTTAGAAATTCTATAGTATCAGATATTCAAGACGATTTTCAACAAAGAGTAAAAGATGTTAGATCAACTTTTGAAGTTTTGAATGAATCTATTGTTCAATCAGCTAAAAGTGCATCAAATGTATTGTCTTCAAAAATAAGTAATATAGAAATAGATTATAGTAAGACGATTGAAATTAATTCTGTTAGAACTCCAATATTAATTTCAAATGGAGAAATTATAAATAAAAACAATGATTTAGTAGATGAATTCACAAAAACAATTGGTGCAGTAGCAACAATATTTGTAAAACAAGATAATGATTTTTTTAGAATTGCAACTTCTTTACAAAAAGCTGATGGAAGTAGAGCAATGGGAACTTTTTTAACAAATAAAAGTCCAGCGTTTGATAAAGTTATGAATAAAGAAAAGTATATAGGCAGTGCTAAATTATTTGGTAAAAACTATATGACTGTATATGATCCTATTATAAAAAATGGTGAAGTTATTGGTATACTATTTATAGGTTATAATTTTGATTCTTTATACTCAATTTTAGAACAAAATTTAGGAAAAATTAAATTTGGAGAAAGTAGTTATTTATTTACACTTGATTCAAAAGAATCACAATTTACAATGCATCCAACACTGAAAAATAAAAAAATTGAAGATCTATCAGATATAAATAATCAAAATATTTTTAAAAATATTATTAATCAAAAAGAAGGTGTAATTATTTATGATTACAATGAAGAAAATAAAAAAAATAAAAAAATAACAGCATATACTTCATTTGATGATTGGAATTTAATAATAGCTACAAATGCAAATTTAGATGAATTATTACATTTAAATAGTATTTTAAAAAAATATTTAATTTTTGGTGGAATTGGTTTAATAATTATTCTACTAAGCATTAGTTACTTTATAATTATAAAAGTAGTTAATACTCCATTAGTTTCTATTAATAATGGTTTAAGTGATTTTTTTGATTATTTAAATAGAGAAAAAAATGAAGTTAATTTGATAAATATAAATTCCAAAGATGAATTTGGAAAAATGGCTAGAGTATTGAATCAAAATATAGAGAGAACAAAAAAAGGTATAGAAGAAGACAGAAAATTAATTGATGAAACAATTAATGTTTTAGGGGAGTTTGAACAAGGTGATCTTTGCCAAAGATTAAATATTTCTGTTTCAAATCCAGCATTGATGGAATTAAAAAACGTTGTAAACAATATGGCAAATAATATAGAGACAAATATTGATATTGTGTTAAATACTTTAGAAAAATATTCAAATCATAACTATCTAAATAAAATAGCAACTAATGGACTAAAAGAGCATCTTTTAAAATTAGCAAATGGCGTAAATTATTTAGGAGAATCTATTACGGCAATTTTAGTAGAGAACAAGTCAAATGGATTAACTTTAGAAGATAGCTCAAATGTCCTACTTGCAAATGTTGATAAACTAAATATTAGCTCAAATGAAGCAGCAGCAAGTCTTGAAGAGACAGCTGCAGCATTAGAAGAGATGACAAGTAATATAAGAAATAGTACAGAAAATATAGTAAAAATGGCAAGATATTCAAATGAAGTAACAAGTTCTTCAAAAGAAGGAGAAAATTTAGCTAATCAAACAACAATTGCAATGGATGAAATAAATAAACAAGTAAATGCAATTAATGAAGCTATTAGTGTAATTGATCAAATTGCTTTTCAAACAAATATTCTTTCACTAAATGCTGCAGTAGAAGCAGCAACAGCAGGAGAAGCTGGAAAAGGATTTGCAGTTGTTGCTCAAGAAGTAAGAAATTTAGCAGCAAGAAGTGCAGAAGCAGCAAAAGAGATAAAAACAATAGTTGAAAATGCAACAAGAAAAGCAGATGATGGTAAAGAGATAGCAAATAATATGATTAATGGATATGTTAAATTAAATGAAAATATAACAAATACAATTAATTTAATTAAAGATGTTGAGATGTCAAGTAAAGAACAACTTCTTGGAATTGAACAAATAAATGATGCAATAACAAGATTAGACCAACAAACACAACAGAATGCACAAATAGCATCGCAAACACAAGAAGTAGCTGTAATAACAGATGAGATAGCAAAATTAGTTGTAAGTAATGCAAATGCTAAAGAGTTTGTAGGGAAGAATGAAGTAGAAGCAAAGAAAGATTTTATATTAAATAGTAAAAAATTAACTAAAACATTAATAACAAAAGAAACAAAAACTAATAAGAAAATATCTACAGAAAAAATAAATGATAATGAGTGGGAAGCTTTTTAAGAAGCTTCCTATAAGTGTTAATATAAATTTATCAAACCAATAATAAATCAAAATCATGTATTGACAAAAATAGAAGAAGATAAATTGAAGTCTTTATTTTGCGAAACTAATTTTACTATTGATAATATTTTAAAAGGAATAAAAGAAAAAAATCAGAAAATTTCACATTAAGATAAAATTATTTTATTAACTTTATAAAATATTACTTTCATTGCATGGAAACTTTATGAATAAGAAACTTATTCTAAATTAATAAAAGTTTTTAATATTTAATAATCTTTAAGATAAAATTTTTTAAATTAAATATATTATAGGTAGATATGCATAATATTTCAGTTGAAACTTTTCTTTTTGCTACAATGCTTACTTTTTTGGCAGGATTTGCTACGTCTATTGGAGCTATTTTGGCTTTTTTCTCAAGAAAAGATAATTATTTTTTACTATCTATTGGTATGGGATTTTCAGCTGGAGTAATGATTTATGTTTCATTTATGGAAATTTTAGTTAAATCAAGAGAATCTTTTACTCAAATATATTCAAGTGAAATTACAGGTGAAATTTTAACAATTATCTGTTTTTTTTTAGGAATAATTCTAACTGCGTTCATAGATAAGATCATTCCTGAAGATATAAATCCTCATGAACCAAAAAGTAATAATCAACTCCAAGAATTAAAATCTGATACAAAATCCTCCCTTTTAAGAAATTCAAAATTAAGAAGAACAGGTATTTTTACGGCTATTGCAATAGCGATTCATAATTTTCCAGAAGGTTTTGCGACATTCGTTTCAGCTCTTGAAAATCCTACAATTGGTATTACAATAGCTTTTGCTATAGCAATACATAATATCCCAGAAGGAATGGCTGTATCTTTACCAATCTATCATGCAACAGGTGAAAAGAAAAAAGCTTTTTGGTATGCAACAATTTCAGGTCTTGCAGAGCCTTTAGGTGCAATTTTTGGTTTCTTATTTCTTCTTCCTTTTATGGGTGAATCTACTCTTGGAATTATTTTTGGAATTGTTGCTGGTATTATGGTTTATATATCTTTTGATGAGCTTTTACCGGCATCTAGAGTTTATGGAAATGCCCATACAACAATAGTTGGTATATCTTTGGGTATGTTTGTTATGGCTATAAGTTTGGTATTGTTTAAATTTGTATAAAAATTAAGCTTATTATTCTCTTTTTCCATAGGTTGATCTGGTTACACTAAATAGTCGTAAATAATTCTTAACTCTAAACTTTATGATAATAAGAAGATAAGTAGAAAACTACTTATCTTTTATGTTAGAATGTATATCTAGCACTTAACCAGAAATTTCTACCTGCTGTTTTATTATTATATTCATTATAATAATTCGTACTTCCTACTGTATCATCATAACTATATTCTAAATAATCTTTATCGAATAAATTGTTTACTCTCCCAGTTAAAGTAAAATCTTTTGTAAATTTGTATGAAGCACCCATATTCCATATTGAATAGTTTTTATAGAATAAATCTTTATTTTTACCATCTTTTTGATATCTCGTATTAAATCTATCTATTTCACCAGAATATTGTAAATATGTATTAAATTTAGATGTAGTTTGCCAATCTAATGTTGTACTATACATATGTTTTGGACTAGTACTTAATGGTTTTCCATCTTCTTTCCAATCATCTGATTTAACTTCAGAATCCATCCATGTCCAGTTTCCTTTTAAAGATAAGTTTTCTAAAATAAAATATTTTCCAGCTAGTTCAAGCCCTAAAATCTCTGCTCTTCCTACATTTTGTTTTTGACTATATGATGTGGCAATTCCATCATAATCACTTCCTGCCAATTGATTTTCGCTAACATTTACACTATCAATTTTATCTTTAAAATTATTTTGGAATAGTGTTACGTTAAAGTTATGTTTATCTGGATGATCATAATAAACTGCTACTTCTTTACTTACAGATTTTTCAGGTTTTAAATCAGGATTTCCAACCCAAGGATTTGTACCTTGTCCACCAAATCCAGTAATTCCTTCTTGTAAATCTGATGTTTTTGGAGTTTTATATCCTGTTGCAACTCCTCCTTTTACAGTCCAACTTTCATCTATAGCATATGTCAAATAAGCCCTAGGACTTACATTGTCACCAAAATTTTCGTGTTTATCATATCTAGCTCCCAATGTAAATGTAAGAGGATCAATAATATTCCAATTATCTTCTGCAAATAAAGCATATTGGTAATATTCTTTTTTATCATTAGTTTGCCCTTTATCCATACCAAACACACCATCTTTCATTTGAGCATCTAAATACTCTGTTCCAACAACTAAATAATGAGTATTTAAAGGAACTTCATATTTTGCACTATATGTTGTATTTGTTGATTCAAGTGTTCTAGCATCTCTTGGCATAAATGCAAGAAAGTCTGGATCTAACATAGCTTTAGATAATTTTGACCAATCTGCTGTATATCCAGGTAATTTATTGTTATTAGCTTTATTAGCTTTAATTTGTTTTCTTTCATCAGCAGTTAAAGGCATACTTCTTCCAATATTTTCACTTTCAACATGATGAACACCAATTGTACTTTTACCTACATTCCAATTCGCTTCCCAAAATAATGAATACTGTTCTCTTTGCATTCTTAATGTATCTGCATAACCAACTCTTTGATTTTTATAAATAGTTTCTAAACTATCTCCTGTTCCTAATGGGTAGCTTGTATCCCCTTGTGAATTTAAATATGGTTTATTATCAAACTTTTGCTTTGCTACATCAAAATCAGCTTTTATTGTATGATTTTCATTTGGAGTAAATGTTAATCCTGTTCCAAAAGTCCAATTTTCATTTTGAACATTTCCTTTTCCTCCACCAAAACTATCATTTGATTTACTTCTATCTACACCATTTTTATCATATACTTTTCCATATTGTGGATTTGATTTAGCCTGATCATAAAAACTTCCTCTAAGACTTAATCCTAATTTATCTTTAATAAGTGGTCCCATAATAGTGAAATCTGTATTATCATTATTTCCATAAGCATTATCAGTTTGAAATGTTTTACTATATCCAATAGCTCCAGTCCATTCATTTGAAATTTTTTTAGTTATTACATTTATAACTCCACCAATAGCGTCAGATCCATAAAGAGTACTCATTGGTCCTCTTATAACTTCAATTCTTTCTATCATTGATAGTGGTGGTATACTTGCAAGTTGTGCACCACCAAAATTATTTGGATAGATATCTCCATTATTGTTTTGTTTTTTGCCATCTATTAAAACTAATGTATAATCTGCACCCATTCCTCTAATACTAATTTGTCCATTATTAGTTTTATCTGTTGTTTCACCAATATCAACACCCTCAATATCCTTTACTGCATCTAATAAATTATTATATGGTTTCTTTTGTAAATCTTCTTGAGTTATTACAGAAATACTTGCAGGTGCATCTGTAATTTTTTGTTCATATCCTGAAGCAGATGTCACAACTTGTACATCATCAAGTTTTGTAGTTTCATTTGCTAAAATTAAATTTTGTGTCAAAATTAGTGTTGCAGCACTAACCCCCATTTTAATTCTCATTTTTCTCTTTCCTTTTTTATTTTAATTTCGAATAAAGTTTCTAAATAGTTTTTAGGAGAATACTATTTAATAATTATTATCAATATTGATAAATCGATAGAATAGTATTTAAAAAGAACTTAAATAAAAATTAAAATAATAATTATTATCATAAATAAAAATTATTACAATGAAGCTGATTGTATTATGGCAATGGAAGAAGCGATTAGTTTAAATATTTATAGCTTCTCTATTATCAAAGGAACAATTACACATCAAACCAAACCAAAAAATGAACAGTTAAATCTGTTTAATATCAAATTACCCCTAGCAAATATAAAAAGAGATTTAGGAGATTACAAATTATGAGAACTAAAAATACAACAAACTTACGGAATTCTGGACCAGTTAATTTAGAGAATGGTTCACTAAAAGCAAAATTATCCTATCAAGATTATCTGTATAAGTTATTGCAACAACAAATTGTTGATAGAGTCGATAGAAGTGTAAATGCTAGAATTAAAAAAGCAGGATTCAAATATATGGCAACTTTGGATGAGTTTGATTTTAGTTTCCAGCCACAAATAGATGAAAAATTAATAAGAGAATTAGCAACTCTAAGCTTTTTAGATAGTGCAACAAATATACTTTTAGTTGGAGCTCCAGGAGTTGGTGGGCAAACTCACCTTCTCTTGTTATAAAAAATGAAGATAAATTCTTAGATTATCATTTAAAAGCGGTCAAAGGAATTCTTATTGTAGATAGCAAAAGATGGTTAAATCACTTTGAAGAACTTGCACCAAATGAGGCTTTGATTTTACACAAAGTGTTAAGTACTTAGTCACTCCTGAAGAACACTACAAATACCTTAATTAAGGCATTTGTCACTACTTTTTTGCTATAATTTCGACCAATTATATATGAAATATGACTAAATTATTGGTCGAAATTTGGAGAAATAAGTGCAGAAAAATCTCTTTTATGGTTCATTAATGGATATGTTAGATTCAAAAGATCCTTTAGTTGTTTTAGCAGATACAATTAAGTGGTCGAAATTTGAAGATGAATTTGCACAATATTACTCTAAAGAGGGAAGACCAGCTAAACCAATTCGTTTAATGGTTGGATTACTATTACTAAAACAGTTAGAAAATCTTAGTGATGAAAATGTAGTTATTGCTTGGAAAAGAAATCCATACTTTCAATATTTCTGTGGATTTAGTGATTTCCAAACAGCATTACCATGTCATAGTACTGATTTAGTTTATTTTAGAAATAGAATAGGTAAAAAAGGATTTGAATTTATTTTTAAACATAGTATTGAAATTCATAGTAATGAAAATCTAAATGAATCACAAGTAATAGCTGATACAACTATTCAAGAGAGTAATTTAACCTACCCAACAGATGGTAAACTAGCAATTAAAATAATTAACCATTTGCATAAAATAGTAAAAGTTGAAAATATTAAACTAAGAAGAAGCTATATCAAAGAGATAAAACAACATAGAATAAATTTAAGATTCTTTAGACATCCAAAAAAGATTATAAAAGCAAAAGCTTCTATGAAAAGACTCAGAACAATTGCAAAAACAATTCTTAGAGATATTGATAGAAAATTTGGTGATAATCTTGAACTTCATAATAAATATGCTACTAAATTTTACTTGTACATAAGAGTACTTTTACAAGAGAAAAATACAAAGAATAAAATTTACTCTTTACATGAAATAGATGCATATGCAGTAAATAAAGGTAAAGACCATAAAGGTTATGAATATGGTACAAAAGCTTCTGTTGTAACAACTAAAAATTCAGGAATTATTGTTGGAGTTTCTGCACATAGAGAAAATGAACATGATAGTAAAACTCTAAAGTTAGCATTAGAAAATACAATTTCAAATTTAGGATCTAAAACTATAAATGAAGTTATTTGTGATAGAGGATATAGAGGAAGTAAACAAATAATAATCAATAATGAAACTGTTATTGATATCTCAATACCAAGTAATTTACAAAAGAAAGATACAACTAAACAAATTAATATCAAAAAAGAGAAATTTAGAAGAAGAGCAGCAATAGAACCTATTATTGGACACTTAAAATCTGATCATAGAATGCAAAGAAATTATCTTAAAGGATTTCTTGGCGACCAGATTAATCTTTTACTAGCAGCAACAGCATTTAATCTAAAAAAGTGGATGAATATCTACTTTTATGCATTTTTTACAGGAAATTTATCTTTATTAAAAGAAGCTTATCAACAATTGCAACACCAAAAAGAACTGATTATGTTCTTATTGCAACTAAAAATCACCATGAAATTTTCAAATTTGGATTATTAAAAAAAATTAAACTCCAAAAGTGTGTTTTTCAGGACTGACTACTTAGTTTTAAAAGCTTAAAAATATAAAAATCAAAAATGGTTTTTTAAATATTGAAAGATTTTCTAATTTCATATCCCTCGTAGTAGTAAGATTGCTCAATACCTTTAAAAATAACTTCTCTATCATCTATTTTATCAGTTAAATTTTCACTTAGTAGTGTTCTAATTTCTAAATCATTTATATGGCTTCTTTCCATTGCTTGAAGATATAACTCTTTAAGAACATTTTGCCAATCAACAACTTTTTTAAGCTCTTTTTTGAGTATCATATCTAGCCATATTCTCATAGTTCTACCATTACCTTCTAAAAATGGATGAGCAATATTCATTTCAACATATTTTTCAATAATCTCTTTAAAATTACTTTGTGGCATTTGCTCTATTTTTGGTAATATCTCTTTTAGATATAAACTATTTGCAAATCTAAATCCACCTTTTGATATATTTAGTTCTTTTAATTCACCAGCAAAATCATAAAGTCCATCAAAAAGATACTTATGTATTTGTTGTAAGCCTTTTAAAGTTCCAACTGCAATATTATCTATATCAGCACTTTCAAATAATTTATATGCTTTTCCTAAACTTTTTTTGTCTATATCTTTCATTATTAGCCCTAAATACAATTTTTTAAATATTAATATCGATTATAGCATTTTATGGTTTTATCATTAATTTTTTAAGTAATTTTATTTAAGTTCAATCCTGAATTTAGAGAATAAATAAAGGTGATAGTATCAGGGGAGTGATTAATTCCCCCTTTTATTAATATCTTAGTAGCACTTTGTGGCGAATACTAAGAGTATTAAAAGTAATACTATCAGTTTGTAATTCATTAGGGTTTTCCTTTCAATTAACACTCCCAACCCAACACTACCCACAAAAAAAAAGGTAAGGAAATAAATCCTTACCTTTTCAGTGTCATCTAGTAGGTAATCACTCCTACAAAAACAACCCTATGAATTACATGGGATAATTATATAAAATTTTCAAATTAATGTCAAATAAAAGTCATTTATTCATGATACAATTACATACTTAAAGATTTTTCAATTCAGACTGTACGGATGTTCACCGGCTATCTGTACGAATAAATCGGCTGGAGCAAAATAAAAAATTTGATAGTGATGAGTATAAATTACTAGTAGTTGCAAATAAATTTTTAACAGGCTTTGACCAACCAAAACTATGTGCTATGTATGTAGATAAGAAACTTCAAGGTGTTTTAGCTGTTCAAGCACTATCAAGACTAAATAGAGCTGCACCAAAATATGGTAAAAAAACAGAAGATCTGTTTGTATTAGATTTTTTTAATAAAACAGAAGATATTAAAGCTTCGTTTGATCCATTTTATACATCAACGACGCTAAGTGAAGCAACAGATATAAATGTACTTCATGAGTTAAAAGATAATTTAGATGATTTAGGTGTTTATGAATCAAGTGAAGTTGATGAATTTTTTGAAAAATATTTTAAAGGAGCAGATGCTTCAAAACTTTCACCAATAATTGATAAAGCAGCTCAAAGATTTAATATTGAATTAAAACTTGAAGATGAAGAAAAAGCAGATTATAAAATTAAAGCTAAACAATTTGTAAAAATATATGGACAAATGTCTTCTATTATGCCTTATGAAATAGTTGCATGGGAAAAACTATTTTGGTTTTTAAAGTTTTTAATACCAAAAATGATTATAAAAGATAAAGATCAAGATAAACTAGATGAACTATTAAATAGTGTAGATTTATCAACTTATGGATTAGAAAGAGTTAAATTAGGAATTAGTATTCCTCTTGATGAAAGTGAAACACAACTTGATCCACAAAATCCAAATCCAAGAGGAGCTCATGGGGATATTGAAAAAGATTTATTAGATAGTATTATTGATGCATTTAATGAAAAATGGTTTCATGGATGGGAAGCAACACCAGAAGAACAAAGAGTTAAGTTTATAAATCTAATTGATAAAGTAAAAACTCATGATGATTTTAAATCAAAATATCAAGAGAACCAAGATAGTCATACAAGAAGATTAGCTTTAGAAAAAATAGTTGCAGAAGTTATGAATAAGGAGAGAAAAAAAGAACTCGACCTTTATAAACTGTTTGCTGGAGATGAAGCATTTAGAGTAGGGATGCTTGATAGTTTTGAGAGAGCATTGAGTAGTGTATCTATATAATTAAATATAGTTTTTAAGAAAAATATCAATTTAAAGAACATCTTAAACATAAGATTTAGATATTAACTTGGCAGCTTAGGAAATTGGAATGAAAAATTTAGAAAAGTAATGATCAAAAAACTGAACCCAAGGCATCATCATCGATGAACGAAGAGAGGCAGTACCTATTCAGGGTGAACCAAGGGCTTATTGGTGATATTTTATCAAAAAGTTTGTAAAAGAAATAATATGTGGATAATTATTTTAAAATATATAGGTGCAACCTAATAAAAAAATTTTAAAAATAAAATTTAAATGATACCATCAGTAATTGTAAACCAATTTATTTATATAAAGGCGCCATTATTTGAAATTAAAAAATATAATTTTGATCCGATAAAAAGGCTTCTATATATAAAATTTTATCTTTTTGTGAATGTTAAATAGTTGGAAAAATCCACTTTAATATTCTGTGTTAAACCACTTTCAATAGTTAGTTTAAATATTCTCAATATACTTATTTTAAAGCAGCTAACAGTAATAAGTTATTTCGTCTATACAATGTTTAATAAATAATTATAAAAGACTTATATTTTTATAATATAAAACCTTTATTAAACTCAATTCCATAGTATAAGAATTAAATCAAAACTATAAAATCTTTTTTATTAATACACTATTATAGATATAATAGTGTATAATATGAAAAAATATTTGGTTTTTAGGGGGTTTTTGTGAAAAATGAAACTTTTGCTTTAGAAATAGAACGATTTTTCGGGCATTTTGTAAATGAGTTAAAACTTACTAATAAATCAAAATATACAATCATCTCTTACAACACTACAATAAAAAGTTTTATTGCATTTATTATGCAGTATGAAAAATCTATTTCATTTGAAAATTTAAAGAAAATAGACATTATGAATTTTTTAGAGTATAAAAATCAAATGTTAGAAAAACATAGTGAATTAGAGATGAGTAGTAAAAAATTATATATTACTCATTTAAAAACATTTTTTACATTTATAAATGAAAATCTAGATATTGATATAAAACTATCTACTATATTTAAAATAAATATTAAACTTCAAAAAAGAACTCCAAAAGGAGTTGAGAAAGATGATGTAAAAATATTAGAAAATTATTTAGCTAATTTAAATTTTAATAGCTTTATAGATATTAGATCATCTTTGATATTAAAAATATTACTATATACTGGAGCAAGAAGAGGAGAGTTAGAAGTTTTACAAACTGTTAATTTCATTGAAGATGAAGAGTTATATGTTATACATACAATTGGTAAAGGTGATAAAGAAAGAACTCTATATATCCCTAAAGTTTATATTCAAAAAGAATTATTGTATTACATTAATAATGGTATAAACTATATAGCTTCCACAAAATCAGGTAAAGTAATGGATGGTTCTCAAATATATAGATTTTTAAATAATATCTATAAAAAAATAGGTATTAAATATTCAGGCGCTCACATACTAAGACATACTTTTGCAAAATTAATGCTTGCAAAAGATGTAAATATAGTAACAGTAAAAGAACTCTTAGGACATGCAAGTATACAAACAACAATGATATATACAAATCCAAATCAAAAAGAGGTTCAAAAAGCTTATTTGAATGCTATAAAGTATTAGGAATAAACTAATAAACTTAAACCCTTAAAATTAAATATAAATTAGAAAGAAATATAAATGGATCCAAAAAAAAGAATAAATGTAAAAGCAGGACTAAAAGTAAATATAGTTCTTAAAGCTGATCAAAGAACTAATAAATTAACTCAAGGAATAGTAAAAGATATTTTAACAAACTCACCATCTCATCCACATGGAATAAAAGTAAGATTACAAGATGGACAAGTAGGGCGAGTGCAAGAGATCTTATAGCTCATCTGTAACATATTCATAAAGTAAATCATCATTTTAAATTATTTTTATACCTTGAAAATTGTTCAGAATTTTATCAAAATAATTTTTTTAAAAAGTTTTTCTTCAGAAACGGGTGATGAAAATCTATAATGAGAAAATAAATATTTTTAATTTTCACAAAGAACTATGTTGATTAATATGATAATTTTATTTTACTCTAATAGCTTACTTATAATTGATTATTTAATATTAATTATGCTTATTAGAATTATTAATAAGCATTAAAAATTATCTGATAACTTCATTAAAATTAGTTATTATAATTGATACTTTTGATTATTTTATAAAATAGATAAAATTATATTATCGTTTCTTATCTAGCTATTTTAACGTCAAATATGATAAATATCTAATTTTTGACTTATTCAAGCCTAATATATAATTTATAATATTTATCAATAAATATTGATTATTATATATTTATTGCTTTTTTGATACAATGCCTGAGTTGAATGTATAAAAATTACTAAAAAAGGCAAAAATGTATAAGTTGATATGTTTGAAATGTGGGAATGTTAAGATAGTTGAAAAAAAAGATGATTATTCAAAGATTGTTAATAACTTAAAAATCTTGCCTTTTTGTGAAAAGTGTAATGGAAAAACTATGAAAAAACCTCTTTCAATTTTAGATAAATTTTTTAACTTTATTAAATAAATTTTATATTCAATAAAAATTATTTTTTATTAAAATCTATTGTATAATAAGCTATAAAAAATTATTAGGTAAATATGGATAGATACGAATATAAAAATCAGCTTGAAACTCTACAGAAATTATCACATATTGGTCTTTGGGAATATGATTTAAAAACTAATGTTTTATCTTGGACAGATGAAGTATATAATATATTTGAGTTAGATAAAAATATTTTTACTCCGACTTATGAGAATTTTTTAAAAATTATTCATCCAGATGATAAAAAAGTTGTCGAAGATGCATATTTAAAATCTATCAAAAATCAAACAGTATATAAACAAATACATAGATTGTTAATGAATGATGGAAGAGTAAAATGGGTAAAAGATGAGTGTGTAACACAGTTTGATGAAAAAGGAGTTGCTCTTTATTCAAAAGGTGCTGTACAAGATATAACCGAGTTAACATTAGCAAAACTAAAAGCAGAAAATGAACATGATAAATTAAAAGCTGTTTTTGATAATGCACCAGATTTATTATGGATAAAAGATCCTAAAGGGGTTTATATCTCTTGTAATAAAAGATTTGAAGAGTTATATGGAGCAAAAGAAAAAGATATAGTAAATAAAACAGATTATGATTTTGTAGATAAGGAGCTTGGAGACTTTTTTATAAATCGTGATAAACTAGCAATGAACTCAAATATACCTCTTTCAAATTTTGAAGAACTAACATTTGCTGATGGGCATAAAGAATATACACAGACTATTAAATCAAAAATTGTTGACTCAAAAGGTGAAATTATAGGAGTTTTAGGAATTGGTAGAGATATTACGGAACTAAAAGTAAAAGAACTTCAGTTAATTGAACAACAAAAAGAGTTGCAATCTATCTACGGTACAACAAAAGATGGTTTAGCAATAGTAGATATGGAAACAAACTTTATAAAAGTAAATAAAGCATTTTGTGATATTACAGGACTTAGCGAAGAGGAACTTTTAAAAACATCTTCTATTGCTTTAATTGGTGATGAAAATAAAGAAGAGCTTGTAAAATCTAATATTAATGAAATTATTTTAAAAGACTCTGTAGATAATTTTGAAAGGGTGTATGTTGCAAAAAATAGAAGGATAAATATTACTTTATCAGCTACATTAATGCCTGACAAAAACCATATTCTTTTAAGTATGAAAGATGTTACTAAAAATAAATTATTTGAAGAACAAAGTAAATTAGCTGCTATGGGTGAAATGATAGGAAATATTGCTCATCAATGGAGACAACCACTAAGCGTTATTACAACAGTATCTAGTAATGTTAAATTTCATAAAGAATATGATGAATTAAAAAATTATGATGTAACTTCAGATATGAATACGATAATGCAACAAGCAGATTATTTATCTAAAACAATAGATGATTTTAGAAATTTTATAAAAAATTCAAAAGAAATAAATCTTATAAGCATAAAATCTGTTGTTGAAAAAACTCTTTCTTTATTACATGCTGCAATGGTTAATAATGGTATTAATGTAATTTCAAACCTAAATGATGATTTAGAAATTGAAGCTAATGAAAATGAATTAATACAATCTTTTATAAACATAATCAATAACGCTAAAGATGCTGAAAATGAAAATGTAAAAAATAGCGATGATAAATTAATATTTGTTGAAACATTAAAAGAAGATTCAAATCTAATTGTTTTAATAAAAGATAATGGTGGAGGAATTCCAAATACAATAATGAATAGAATATTTGAACCATACTTTACAACAAAGCATCAAAGTGTAGGAACAGGAATAGGGCTTTCTATGACATATAAAATGTTAGTTGAAAGACAACATGCTTTGATTAATGTTTATAATGAAGAGTATGTTTATGATAATAAGAATTATAAAGGTGCTTGTTTTAAAATAACTTTTACACCTTGAGGAGTATTAGAAATTCCATGTCAATCTTATAAAATAATATCAAGGATTGACAATGAATGGAAGAGAGAATAAACTTTGACTTCAATGAAGTTTTAAAACAATTTAGAAATGATAAAAATCTTATAGGTAAAGATGGAGACTTTTAGCTCCACTTATTAAACAACTTACAGAAGCTGCTTTTTAGAAGCAGAAGTAGAATCACATATTACTGATGATGTTTTAAATGGTAGGCTATATTTACATAAAGGTACAAAATACGCCATGGTTCTTAAATATCGCTTAATCAAATGTAATTTAACTTTTAAAATAAATCTGACTTTCTAAATGATTCTTTTTACTAACAATTTTGATTATACTTCAACTTAAAAAAAAATTAACATTTAACTCTTAATATAAAAATCCTTTCTCACAAATGGTAGTTTTTAAAATATTTAAGCGAATAAAAATTATATTACATTTGATATATTTTATATTATTAGATATAATCATAATAGATTAAAACAATTTAAAGGATATATAATGATAACGTATGGTGTTACAGATATTCAGAATAAACCATCATTAATAAAAGCTATAGATATAGCTAAAATAATAGACAGAAGAGCTCACATAACTTTAGGATATTTTATCTCTTCAAAATATGATAGTTATATTAAGCCAATAATTGAAAAAATTGATAGAGAAGAAAAACTAGCAAAATTAAACAAACTAAAACAACATCAAGATTTAGAATTTGCAGAACTTGGAGTTGATGATGGAATTAAATAGAGGAGATATTGTAATTGTAAACCTTTATCCAAAAAAAGGTGATGAAGTTGGAAAAATTAGACCAGCTGTGATTATTTCAGGAAATGATGAAAATTCTATTTTAGATACAGTTATATTATTACCTTTTTCAACTGATTTATTAGATGATATGTTCCCATATAGATTACGAATAGAAAAAAGAGATAATCTAAAAGAAAATTCTGATATTTTAATCAATCAAATAAGAACTCTATCAAAAACAAGAATCAAAGAAAAAATTGCAAAACTTTCAAATGAAGAATATGATTTAGTAATACAAGCTCTTTGTAAAAATTTTCAATAGGATGTTTAATGCTTATAGGATATATAATAATAGCAGTAATCAATATATTCAGATACAATTACATCAATAAAACTTTTAGAATAAAAATGAATTAGTAGCAATCTTTCTTCGATTACTTCTTTAACGATTATTATATATAATTTAAAAGGTTGATAAATGGGAATGATAGAAGATTACTTAATAAAGAAGTACAATACTAATATGCTAATGAAAGAGTATGCAATGCATGAGCTACAGATTGACAAATTACCTAAAATTTTTGATAACCAAAGGTTTATTTCTACTACGGAAATAGAAAAATTAATGAATGCTGAATATATAGAAGAAGATTAAATCTTATTATTTAAAATCAAAACTTAATAATAAAGATTAGTTTTAATCCAGTTACTTTTTATATAATCATAAGAAATTATCAAGAGAAATAAAAAAATTAGAGTAAATTATTCAATTTCATAGAGGTTACACTAAAAAATAGTTAAGTTCAATGTATGAAAGTTTAGTAAATATTTATTTAATCATATAAAATAAGCAATAATTTATAAATTAATTAAAAAAAGCTTGCTTTTATATTTTTATTCAGTTAGAATTCATATATTAAAGATGATTTAGGGTTTTCGACTACATCTTTCGTTTGCTTTTATTAATAACTACAAAAATTGATACGAACTTACTTAATACAAATTAAAACTCATTTAACCTTTATATATTACTTTTAAAGTAAAAATTAATTTAAGGAAATGCTATGGCAGATCAAAATATTGGAACAGTAAAATGGTTCAACTCAGAAAAAGGTTTTGGATTTATCCAAATAGAAAATGGAAATGATGAATTCTTCATTCACCACAGTGAAATTCAAAGTTCAGGATATGGAAGAGTATCTTTAGATGAAGGTCAAAGAGTATCTTTCGAAATTGGAAGAAATGAAAAAGGTCCTCAAGCAAAAAACGTTAGAGCAATATAACTTTTTTAAAAATCAGAATTTTTCCAAACTATTTAGTTTGGAAAAATTGCATTCATCTAAAAACTAGTATAACTACAACAAACAATAATCAAAAAATATAAAATATTTAAAAATCAAAAAAATTATAAAAGAGAAAAATGTCAATAACAAAAATAAATTTATCAATAAAACAATCAGTTTTATTAAGACTTATAAAAAATGGAGAATCTTTAGAAGATGCTTCTTCAAAAGCTGGATTATGTATTAATCTTTCAAAATATTATTTAAAACCAAAAAATCCATTTGCAATGTATTAAATAATAGGAAAGTAAAATAACCACAAGATGTTATTCTATCAATATCTTATTATGACATAGAAAATAACTATGTCAAAATTACTAAAAGCTGAGAAGAAATATTTATTTATATTTCTGTAAAAAATATTAATTTTAATATAAAACTTCCAGCTTTTATAGGCTAGAGAGAATCTATTTTCCTCTAAATTCTTTTGTATTTACAGATATTACAATATTATTTGCTAAAACTGATGTTTGTGATGATATGTCATTTGTTTGATTTGCTATATTTGCATTAACTTGTGTTTGCTTATCTAAACTATTTATTGCATCACTTATTTGCTCCATAGCAACTTTTTGTTCATTTGCACCACTTGAAACATCTTTTATAAGATTAATTGTATTACTTATATTTTGACTTATATTGTGATAACCATCTATCATAGTAGCAGCTATTTTTTTACCCTCATTAGCTTTTAAAGTTGCATTAGAAACTAAATTTTTAATATCATGAGCAGCTTCAGCACTTCTACTTGCCAGATTTCGTACCTCTTGAGCAACAACAGCAAATCCTTTTCCAGCTTCTCCAGCTGTTGCTGCTTCAACTGCTGCATTTAGTGAAAGTATATTTGTTTGGAATGCTATTTGATCAATAATACTTATTGCATCATTAATTAAATTCACTTGAGTATTAATTTCTTCCATTGAGCTTACAGTTTGTTCAGCTAATTTTTCTCCATCAATTACAGATTCATTTAGTTCATTGGCATTTTTAGCCATCATTGAAACATTATGTGTACTTTGAATTATGTTACTTGTTATTTCTTCAACAGCTGCAGCTGTTTCTTCTAATCTTGCTGCAGCTTCATTTGAAGCTTTGTTTAGTTGATTTACATTTTTTGATAATTGCACAGATCCATTTTGAAGAATAATAGCATTATCTTTATTTTCTACTAACATAGATGTAATTGCTTCACCTAAATGATTTATTCCATCTACTAACTCTTTTAGTTCACCATAAATATTTTGACTATTTATAATATTTGTATAATTATAGTTTGAATATTCACTCAAAACTTTTAAGATATCTTTATTAATTTTTTGTTGAGTATTTAGCATTCTATTAATTGTTTTTGCTAGAGTTTGAACTTGTGGATTAGCTGCTTTTGAATTTACTCTACAAGAGTAATAACCTTTTTCAAATTTATCTAATGTAATAGTTGCTTCACCAACACACAGTAAATCTTTTTCTAAATCACCATTTATTCTATCGATATTAAGATTAATCATTGTAGCAAGTTTTCCTAATTCTCCCCTTGCATCAAAGTCTATATATTCTAACTCATTAATTTCTCTATTTAAATATTTCATGAATTGTTCAATTCCAGTATATATTTTACTTATAGCTTTACTAATATTAGAATTAAAAAAGATTACTAAATTAACTATAATAATAATTAAAAAAATACTAACTAAAACTAAAAAATACATGAAATTAGTTTGATTAGATGAATATGCTTCAATACTTTCAATCATATCTGTAGAAATATGATCTTCAATTTGTCTTAAAATATTAATTTTTTCTGTCATTTTACTAAACCAAATAGTAGGATCTGTTTCAAAATTAACATCCCTGTTTTCACCATAAGATAATAAATTTTTACTCATATCTTTTACTTCATTTATTACTGGTTGATTAATTTTTTCTTTATAAAAAATTTTATTTTTTTCACTAACATATTTTAAAAATCCCTCAATAAACATTTGTTGTTCATATACTAAACCAGTATATTTTTCATACATTCCTGATGAAAATTTTTTAGCTGCAAAAGTATTTGAACCAATAGCTCTTTCAATTCCTGTTCGCTCTTTTGCCATTAGAAAATTATAATATGCTATAAGTGCTCTTGTATCTTCTTCCCTTTCAACTTTAGTAGTAGTAAGTGCTATAAAATCTAAAAGCATTGAATTTATATTTGTATAAAAATTAAAAACTTTACTAGTTTCAATTTTTAAATCATTAACATCCCTTCTAATTTTTTGAAGATTTGTTATCTCTTTTAAAACATTAGTAATTAAGATTTCTGAATTTTTTGGATAAGAAGTAGTATTTAGGTTTTCAATCGTTTTAGTAAATTCTTTTAAATTTTCATCTGTAAGCTTTCTTTGTGTTTCTAAAGATTCTTTGAATTTTATATCATTACTTACAATAAAACTAGCACTCAATCCTCTTTCTTTTTGTGTTTCATGCAACAAAGAAGATATTTTAATATTTAGATTTGTTAACTCTTTCATATCTTTTAATTGAGATACTTTTTGATAAATATTAATATTAATATAAAAAGATAAAATAACTACGAATACCAAAGGTAATATGCTTATTAATCTTATTTTATTTTTAATTGACATTGTTTTTAAAAATTGTATTATTCCCATAAGTTCTCTTTCTATCTCATATTTTTATAAATATTTTCATATTTTTCTATTTCACTTCTTGAAGCTGCTCTTCTACAAGAAAGATATCCTTTTGAACCATCACATGAATTAAAGGGAAAAACTGTTGCAAAAACCCAATAATAATCCCCTGATTTTGTATTATTTTTTACAAATCCTTTCCAGGGTTTACCACTTTTAACTGTTTTCCATAAATCTTCAAATGCAGCTTTTGGCATATCAGGACTTCTAACTATATTATGTGGTTTTCCAATTAATTCTTCTAAACTAAAACCAGAAATTTCACAAAACTCATCATTTGCGTATCTTATAAATCCTTTTTCATCTGTCTCAGATAACAAAAAAGATTCAAGGCTTAACATAATCTCTTTTTTCCCCAACTTAAACTTCCTGTATAATTTTTTGGGATTTTAGTCAAATAAGATAAATAAATATTTGATTTTGATCAATAGTTAATCATTAATTAACAAAATGGGGCATAATTAGGGTAATCAAGCACTAAAAAAATTGTTGTTAAAGTGCTAAACTGGGCAGTTAAATTTTAAAAAAGTTTAATTCAAGAAAGATTAAAGACTGAACTTAGAGCTTAAAAATAGTTGTATTAAAGTTATAAGGTTCATTAATAAAATACTATTACTCCACCGAATAAATACTTAATATAAATTTAGCTATAATTCTGTATGGAAATAGAAAAAATAGATGCAAGAAAATTAAGTACAGATGCTCAAAAAGAAAAAAGAATCTTAGCAATGAGGTTGCGTGACAAGGGAATGAAAAATTCTGAAGTTGCTCAAATAGTAGGAGTTAATCCTGGTACAGTATCAATCTGGAGAAGTAGATATTTAAAAGATGGGAAAAGAGGGATTGAAATTGGTCAAAGAGGTAGAAAAATTGGTGATAAAAAAAGATTAACTAGCGATGGTGGTGTGATGAGACAGCTTGTCAAAATCTAGCAAATAATCTTAAAGGATATGCTCCTATTGGTACATATAATAAACCAGTATTAGAACATACTGCAAAAAAATTTAAGATAAATATGATTAGTGCAATAACAAATACAGGCAAATCTATGTTTAGTCTATATGATGAATCTATAAAGATTGATAGTTTTATAGAATTTTGTAAAAAAGTTATCGATTCAAATAGTGGTAAAAAAGTATTTTTAATTGTAGATAACCTAAGAGTTCATCATGCAAAGATAGTAAAAGCATGGGAAGAAGAGAATAAAGATAAAATAAAACTATTTTATCTTCCAGCTTATTCACCTGATTATAATCCAGATGAATATCTAAATCAAGATTATAAACAAAGTGCTAATAAATATGAATTGCCAACAACACAAAAAGAACTAAGAAATAATACTGAAAAATATATGCTGTCAATTCAAAATAATCCACAAAAAGTAGCTAACTTTTTTAAACATCCAAAGGTTCAGTATGCTGGTTGATTTTTGGGTATTTAGTTAGGGGAGTAATAATTGAAAAAGTTTTTGTCTGCTTTATTATAAATTTTCACTCCAACACTCAATCAAACTATCTAAAAAAATCTTCTGCTTTGGATATTTTTTCATAAACTCTAGTATTTCATTTTTTGTTAATCTTATTGCTTCAATGCACTCATCTATTATAGTTTCATACTCAACATTTGTAAGATTACAACTAAGCTTTGCAAAGTTTTTATAAGTTTTTTCTTTCCACCAAAGTTTTCCATCACTAAGTCTTAAAGCTGGAATATCATTTTTAATATAAACTTTTGTAGTTATAACATCATAAATTGGAGCTAAAAATGAATTATTAAAATCATTTTTATATAAAATCCCATAATTTTTTAAATGAGCATCACCATTTTTAAGAAAATGATTCATAACTAAAGATTTAAAAAATATTTTTAGAGACTCTTTTTTATATTGGGGGCTTATTATATCTTTTATAACTCTAGCACACTCTTCATAGCTTCCATCATATTTATTTTCAACTCCTCTTGCAGTTAATACACACATATCCTCAAATCCAAGATATGTTCCATCTTCTAAAATATCAAATCTTTTCATAACAAACATTTTAAAATCATCACTTATATAAAACTCTGGAGTTGGAAGTTTTGCATAAGAGCAAGCTTTCATACAAAAATATTCATTTAAAGCTAAATTTGGGTAATTATTTTCCCATGATTTAACTATATAATTTTCAAATTTTATTGTTGTTTTATCAAAAGCTTTTAAAAGTAACTTTGGCTGAACACCTGAAATTCCAGATTTTATAGCAAATTTAAGAAGAAGTTCATCAAATAAATTTTGTTTTGAAGAGTTTAAAATATCATCTAAATTTAGATTATCTTGTACATCTTTAATCTCTTCAAATTTAACACGACCTAGCATATATGGACCAATTAGTTTTAACATATTTATATCAGTCATAGTCTCTATTTTTGAGAAGTGATTTTTAATAGTCTCTTTTAAAGCACCTTCTGGCATATTCATTTGAAATATTGGATGAAGTTTTTTACTATTCCAGCTAGCACTTCTTATTGGCATTGTAAGGCTTACAATATCTTTTGCATCATCTTTATAATTAAAAATATATGTATCATTTTCAAAATTTAAAGCCCCTGTAATATTTTTATTTACAAAAACTTTCAAACCATTTTTAGAGTTATTTTGCATGTTCTAGCTCCTCTTGTAACTCTTCAAGAGTTTTTGGTCTTCCTTTTGGTCTAAGGGCAAATTCAACTCCAAGTAAATCCAAAATATTTTCAACTTTTTTAATTCCAACTTCATCTATAAAGCCATTTTCTATTTTTGAGATTGTTCTTTTTGTGATACCTGAATATTTTTCTAAATCATCTTGAGACCAGTTTTTCTCTTTTCGTAAACTTTTTATCTCTTTTCCCAAATCAAATAGAGTCATTTTTTGCTCCTAAAATAAGAAATATATTTCATATATTATTAGTTTTATACTTAAATATGAATTATGCTTCATTTATATTTTAATGCTTATATAATCTCCCACAAAATAGATTTAGAAAGTTTATGTGTAGTAATCTCTTTGTCAAATTCAAAATTTTTTAGGTAATTTCTTTTTATTCTTCTATCTTTTGAATTTACAATTTTCTTATAAATCTTTTTTCTAGAATTATTAGGACATCTTGATTGTTTGAGTTTATATTCTTCCAAAAAATCAACTGATAGTTCTTTTTTAAATTTTATTGGATTTAAATATTTAATAGTTTTAACTATTTGATCAAACTTATCTTTTTGAATATGTTGAAGTGAGTGTTGATTTAGATGAAACTGATTATGCAATTATTGAAGATGATTCAAATGTAATTTCAGCTCAAAATTGTTTAAAGCTACTTGGAGTTATCGATGAAAAAAACTAATGATTTTATAAAATTTATAAAAAGGTGGTTGATTTCACACTACGATGAATTTAACTGTAAACCCTATTTAGTAAGAGATCTAAAATCTCATGGAAATTACAAATTAAAATTTTGTTCAATTCCTAATATTGCAATTGATATTAGTGCAGATGCAGATTATAAATTTGATCTGTATATTGTATTAACATATGAAAATCAATTTTACTTTTCAAATCCTCTAGATTTAACAACTGTTATAAAAAAAGATAAAAAGGGATTTTTTTGTAATTTATATATAGAAAAATTATATTTTAAAACCAAAGAAGAAATTTGGAAAAATCATCTAGAAGAGCTTATAATTTGGGCTAATGAAAATCTAAACCCTAAAAATGAAATAGTTTTAACATTTTATGATGGCTCATATGATATTGAGATTTTAGCAAAAAATTCAAAAAATAATAGAGAAAATAGCAGATGTTTTCCACTATTTTCAAGTTAAATTAAAATCTTTGAATTCAAGAGATTATAGATCATCTAAACTTACTCTTATAGCTTTTTCCCTATTTTCGAAGTGCATTATAATTTAGTTTTAAAATTACTCTTTATATCTAACTTTGAATTTCAGATAGTTATTTAAAATAGAATTGATATTATTTCTTCCAATAGGATTTGCACTATGAATATTAAAAGAGAAATTATCTGGAAATTTATAGATATTTTCAATATCCATATCAACTAGCCATTTAGCAAAATCATAACCACTTTTTAAAATTTCTCCAGTATCCTCACAACCTAAATCATGATCAAAAGAAATATAAGATGGAATACCATTTTTTTGCACAAACATAACAGCTTCTTCATAACTTCTAGCAATCACATCATAGCTATCTTTTGGTTCTCTTATATCATCTAAATACATTTTCATTTTATGTTTCCTCATAAATTTTAATCTTACTATTATTTTAACTGTGTAAAAAGACATTTATTTGTCTATTATATGATAGTTTATCACTCCAGCTCACAGGCAAATTATCAAAAAAAGTTTATTCATTTGGATTGTTCTTTGTTCTTTTGATAAATATTATATCTACTTACATCTTCTTAATTTTTTATTACTTCACCAATAAATAATCTGAATTATAGTATAATTTTATATGGAAAAAATAGATGCAAGAAAATTATCACCCAGAGAGTTGTCTGAAAAGAGAAGAATAGCTATAAAACTTAGAGAAAAAGGAATAGCAAATAAAGAGGTAGCAGAGATTGTTGGGATATCAGCTCAAACAATTTCATCATATTATTCTCAATATAAAAAAGATGGTTCAAATATTTTTAAAGTAAAAAATGCGGGAAGACCAAAAAATGTTGGTAAAAAACTATCAGATGAACAGGAAGCTTTCATAATAAAGAAGCTAATAGATACAACACCACAACAGTTAAAATTTAAATTTGCACTTTGGACGAGAGAGGCAGTGCAGACACTTATTAAATACGAGATAGATATTGATATGCCAATATCAACAGTTGGATATTATTTGGCTAAATGGAAATTTACTTCAAAAAAGCCAATCAAACGAGCATATGAACGAAAAGATAAAGCAACAAAGGCTTGGTTAGAAGAGGAATATCCAAAAATAAAAAAAGAAGCTAAAAAAGATAATGCAGATATATGGTGGTGTGATGAGACAGCTTGTCAAAATTTAGCAAATAATCTTAAAGGGTATGCACCAATAGGAACACATAATAAACCCATATTAGAACATTCTGCTAAAAGATTTAAAATAAATATGATTTCTGCTATTACAAATACTGGTAAATCTATGTTTAGCCTATATGATGAATCTATAAAGATTGATAGCTTTATAGAATTTTGTAAAAAAGTTATTGACTCAAATAATGGTAAAAAAGTATTTTTAATTGTAGATAACCTAAGAGTTCATCATGCAAAGCTTGTAAAAGTTTGGGAAGAAGAAAACAAAGATAAAATAAAACTATTTTATCTTCCAGCTTATTCACCTGATTATAATCCAGATGAATATCTAAATCAAGATTATAAACAAAGTGCAAATAAATATGAGTTACCAACAAGTCCTGTGTTTGCACTCTCTGTGAGAAAAACAACTGCGTACTAACACAGAAAAATATATGTTATCACTTCAGCAAAATCCTCAAAAAGTTGCTAACTTTTTCAAGCATCCAAAGGTGCAATATGCTAGTTGACTTTTCAGATTATTTGCTAGGGGAGTAATAAATGAGTTTTTTTGATGTACAAAAGTTCAAATATTTTTGGAAACTGTATTCGAGTGTTTCCGATTTTTGTAATTAGTTTAATTTTTAAACAATCTATTATTAGTTTTTAAATATATTCATATTGAATAAAAATATTTATGCTTGGAGTTAGAAATTGAGTAAACTAAAAATAATACTATTAGTTGCCGTTGTACTTTGTTTAGTTTTATTAAGTTTATTTTTAGTTAAATATAATGAAGATGCTTGTGATACTTATAATATAAAATATAATCATGATAAAGATGGAGAAGATTTTCTAAAATCATTTAAAAAGTGTTTTTAATTACATTTATTAAAATCACTAAACTTCCACAATTTTTTCATACTTCAAAAATAGTTTAATTTTTTTAAATAAATAATAACGCTCCCTCATTTAACAAATGTTTCAATTAATATTAAATATTTAAATTTATTAGACTACAGTAAGTGTGAGACTTAGATTTAAAGTTTCAATTTAGACCTCATTTTATTACATATTTTTTAACTAATGATTTTCTTCATGTTCTTGTAACATATAATTTATTTTTTCATAAATTACTTTTGCTTCATCATCATTTATTTCATTTTTATCAATAGCTTTTATTATAGCTTGAAGTTCTTGTAAAAAAGACTTCATATCTTCTTTAGCATCTAGATCATCTTGGCTAAACTCATTATTATTTATAATTTCATTTAATTCATTTAAATAAGTTTTAGACTCTGGTATCATTACTTTTTCAATAATATCTTTTAATTTTATTTTTATATTTATCAAATAGTTTTCTTTCTTTTATAAATTTAGCATTATACAAAATTAGTCTTTTTATTAATGTTTTATAACATATTTATTGTTTTAGAAACTACTTTCTCTAATTATAACTGATATAACCTGCTTGTAAAATTTTAATGCCAAACTAGAATGTACACCTTCAGCTACTAAAATTCCTTGTTTTCTTGTTGTTAAATTTAAATTCTTATTTTCGAAATTAGATATTATTTTATAATAAGCTTGTTCTGTTTTAATTTGCTTATTTAAATCTTGTCTTGTTGCAATATCCCCTCCATAATCTGAAGATAATTCTGGAAATTCTAAATAAGGAGTTGAGATTTTTGAAATTGTCAATAATTTTATACTTATATCTTTTATATCCCCTGAATTAAATATAAATTTTGCATTACCATTTTTTTTCAATAATTTTAAATCTTTCTCATTACAAAAACTTACAATTCTATAATTTGAATTATCATATAAAACAAATAAAGATTCTTTTTTACTAATCCATTGATTAATTTTAAAATCATTTGTGAAGAGTATTTTCCCACTAAAAGGAGCTTTTACTTCAAATTTATCTTTTACTTTTTGTAAACCTTCTAATTCATTTTGTTTTTTAAATAAATTCTCTTCTAAAATAAATCTTTTATTCAAATTTTCTCTAAATCCTGCTTGTTTATCTAATTCAATATTTATATGTTTAATTTCTTTTAAAACTTGAGATATCTTATGTTCAATCATAGGAGATTTTATTTTTAAAAGTAGATCTCCTCTTTTTACATTTTGAGTATTAATAAAATATATTTCTTCTATATATGCATCTTCAGCAGGATAAAATTCATAATAATTTTGTGTTTCAATAATAGCTGGCATTTTAATACTACTATTCCAAGGAACAAAAATAAAAAATGAAAATAACACCAAAAAAGCTAAAAATCTAGAGTTTTTTCTGTTCAAAGTTACTCTATCTCTTTTACTCCACCAAATTTTTAATTCATTAAAAACAGGAAGTAGTATGAACCAAATAATTTCAACTAAAAAAAGAATGATTCCTAAAACTTTAAAAGCGAAATAATAAACTAAAACAGCTATTCCTAAAAATAAAAAAAATCTATAAATCCAAGTTAGGATTGCATAAGTTATAAAAAAAGTTTCTTTTTGCTTAGATAAAATTTCTGGTTTTTGTTCTTCAAGTCCTAAGAAATTTTTTCTAATAAACCACCTAGCCATTGAAAAAGATCTTGGTTGAAGATTTTTACTATCAGTTATATCAGATAAAGCGTAGTATCCATCAAATCTTAAAAATGGACTAAAATTAATTAAAAGAGAACTAATCCAACTAGTAGTTGCAATAATAAAAAGAATACTTCTAAAAATCCCATCTGGAATAAAAGACCATAAAAATGTAGCTATTAGTGCAAGATAAAGTTCAACTTTCATTCCTGCAACAACAATTCTTAGTCTTTGATATTTTGATTTTAATTTCCATGCATTTGTGGTATCAGTGTATAAAACAGGAAATAAAACTAAAAATGCAACTCCCATAGTTGGGACTTTACAGCCAAGCCTTTTTGCAGTAAATGCATGACCTAATTCATGTAAACTTTTTACAAAAACCAATGATAAAAAGTAGTAAAAAAATCCCTCTTTAGAAAAGAGATACATAAAAGTAGAAATAAAATTTTCCCAATCTCTTAATACAAAAATAATACCAATAAATCCTAAAAACAAGACAATATTTTGCCAAAGATTAGAGTATAAGAAATCCACTTTTTTTTTGTTTTTTTCAAGCCAATAATCTGGTTTTACTAGAGGAATTCTAATAAATAAATAGTTATGAATTAACCATTTAAAAATATTTTGTTTAGATTGTTTTTGAATATTTTTCATTCTATTTGTATATTTTAAATCTTCACAAACTATCAAGTTATTATTTATCAAAAAATCCACAAAAGTTTGAAGAGATTCCGTATCTATTTCATAATCTTTTTGCTCTAGGATTTTTATAAACTCTTCAAGTTCAATATCACTTTGCCAGTTTGAAATCAAATCAAAAGCATCAATTCCTATATTGAAATATTTATTTTGAATAGGATCAAATAAAAGCCACCTTTTAGAACCATCTTCCGCAACAGAAGTCTCTAATAGTTTTAAATCATCTCTTATTTTTGGTAATATTACTTTTTGTTCTTGTGCAAACATTACCAACCTATCCATTGTCTAGTAGCAGTGATTGGTTTTCTAAATAGATAAAAAAACAAACTTACTTGTTTTGAATAAATTTTTGCTGTTCCTCTAAGTCCAATAGATGGAATATAACCATTTTCATTTATATCATCAAACTGGGCAATAATTTTATATGATAAAACATTTTGCTCTGTAAGTTCAGGTTTGTATGAAATATATTTAACTTTTGCTTTCCAAGAGTTTGTTGGGTCATTATCAAAAAAAGCTTTAACTATTGCATTTTCTTCTAAAAAAATAGCATCACTAACAGGAAGCATAATTTTAAGTTCTATACTATTTGGATTCGCTATTAAAAATATTCTCTCTCCTGTATTAACTGGTTTTCCTTTCCAATCATTTGGATTATTTATTATTGCTATTCCTTCTTCTTTTGCATAGATTTTTGTTTTATCTAATTGATCTTTTGCAAAATTTAATTCAGCCTCTTTCAATTCAACTTGATTTTCAAGTTGTGAAATTTGACTTTTTTGTTTAGGATCCATAAAACTACTTTGCTTAACAGTAAAAAGTTCTGCATTTGCAACATCTAAAGTTCTTTTAGAAACTAAATAATTATTTTTAAAATCAACATCATCAAATTCAACTATTAATTGATTTTTTGATATTTTATCATTCGGATAAACTTTAATATCTTTAATTATCGCATTTAAAGGTGAAGTAACTACATAAGGGTTTTTAGAATCAACTTCAAGTGGTGCTAATATAGATAATTGAACTGGTAGAAACATTAAAATAAATAATAGAATTAAGATAATTTTAAAATATTTATTTTTAAAAGAAATTCTTTTTACAGTTTGTAAAATTCCACAACTTCGCATAGCAAATAAAAAGTATGATAATGAAGAAGAAAGATGTTTTAACATTAAAATATCATTTTCAATCCAATTACTTTCTTTAAAAAGTAAGAAAATATAATTTACTTCACTATCTTCCTTTGTACTAATTAAAGGCATAAATAGCAAATTTGGTGGAGCATATTCTAAAAGAGATTTATAATTTACCTCTTTTAAATCATTTTTAGCTTCAACTACAAAAATATCTTTTGATTTAGGATTTGCATTTAAATCTTCAACTACATTTTCAATCCATTGAACATAAGGAGAAGTTGAATCAACAACTGAAATATCAGATATTCCTACAACTTTATATTTACCTTTTAAATCAGTTGTTAATAAAACTCCTTGAGAATAAGGAACTATATTTCTTGTTTCATTTACAATCTGAAAATATAACTCTTTTATATTTTCACAATTTCTACAGTTATGTTCTAACTGTAGAAGTTTTGAGATGTTTGATTCCAATCTTTATTTTATCCTTTATTTTTTAAGCAAATAATCTCGTAAGATATGAACCATAATCATCAAGTTTTTGATTCTCTAAAGCTATTTGCTCTTTTAATCCCATATATTTTTCATCTGCATCAACTTGATTTTTTTGAGCTTTTTTCAACTCTTTTAAATCAAGTTTTAGATTTAACACTCTTGTTGTTCCATCTTGATTAATTGCTTTTATACTTATTTCTAACTTTTCTAAATCTTCTGGAATTGTTCCTGAAATATTACCAGTTCTTGGGTCAAAAAACAATCCAGCAGGAAGTGCTGTACCATCAATTTGTGTAACTATAAAGTTTTGAGAAAGATTTGTATCTACAACTTTTATCTCTATATAGTTATTTTCAAATTTTATATCTTCAATTGTAATTCCAACTATTGAAAAAGAGTCTTGATTTGCTTCATTAAATACAATTTGTCCATTTGTTAATACATTTAAATCAATATTAGCTTGTAATACTCCTCTTGAATCATTTGTATTTGATGTATTATTTGTTGAAGAATTATTGCTTGAACCATCAATTTCACCATTTTGATTAGTAGAAGAATTTAATTCTCCACCATTTGTTGATAAATTATTTGAAGTATTCAAAAATCCAATTCCAGTATCCACAGATAAACCATCATTTGAGTTAAAATTTAAAACACCTATATTACTAAAATTAGTAGTAGTAAAATTATTTAAACCATCTGTTGAATTATTTATATTTGTATCATTGTTTGTTGGAATTGAAGGTAAATTAGGTTTCACAGGTTCTGCAATTTGAGGTGGTGCAATAACTAACATATTATAAGTTCTTGTTACACTAGCTCCTGCTGAATCTATTCCTTTTATAACAATTACGAAATTTCCAGATTGTGCAACTCTTCCTGAAATAATTCCAGTATTTGGATCAATAGTTAAACCCAAAGGTAAATTTGATGCTTCAAATTTGAATTTATCTGTTAAATCTTTGTCACTAAACAAAGGTGAAATATCTTTAGTATAAACTTCTCCAAAAGGTATTTTAAAATCTATATTTTCAAAAGATACTGTTGGTGCATCATTACTTCCTATGATTGTCACTGTTACATCTTGTGTTGCAATAGCTCCTTCATCATCTATTACGCTTATTGTAAATACTGCTGTTACTACTTCACCTTTTCCTAGGAAATTTATCTTATCTTGGCTTATTGTGTAATCCCAAGTTATTGTTCCATTGTTTGTATTTGTATTTACATTTACAATATTGAAGGCATTCTCTATATCACTTCGTTGTTGCTCTGTTAATACTAATGTTGTTATTCCATCTTGTCCTATTGCACTTACACTTTTTGTAACTTCTGTTGCTACTGGTCTATCCGTTAAATCTAAATCTACAAATGTAATACTTCCATTATCACTTAATTTTATTCCATCTGTAATTATTCCACTTACATCTACTATTTGGATTGTTGGTGCATCATTTGTACCTGTGATTGTCACTGTTACATCTTGTGTTGCAATAGCTCCTTCATCATCTATTACGCTTATTGTAAATACTGCTGTTACTACTTCACCTTTTCCTAGGAAATTTATCTTATCTTGGCTTATTGTGTAATCCCAAGTTATTGTTCCATTGTTTGTATTTGTATTTACATTTACAATATTGAAGGCATTCTCTATATCACTTCGTTGTTGCTCTGTTAATACTAATGTTGTTATTCCATCTTGTCCTATTGCACTTACACTTTTTGTAACTTCTGTTGCTACTGGTCTATCCGTTAAATCTAAATCTACAAATGTAATACTTCCATTATCACTTAATTTTATTCCATCTGTAATTATTCCACTTACATCTACTATTTGGATTGTTGGTGCATCATTTGTACCTGTGATTGTCACTGTTACATCTTGTGTTGCAATAGCTCCTTCATCATCTATTACGCTTATTGTAAATACTGCTGTTACTACTTCACCTTTTCCTAGGAAATTTATCTTATCTTGGCTTATTGTGTAATCCCAAGTTATTGTTCCATTGTTTGTATTTGTATTTACATTTACAATATTGAAGGCATTCTCTATATCACTTCGTTGTTGCTCTGTTAATACTAATGTTGTTATTCCATCTTGTCCTATTGCACTTACACTTTTTGTAACTTCTGTTGCTACTGGTCTATCCGTTAAATCTAAATCTACAAATGTAATACTTCCATTATCACTTAATTTTATTCCATCTGTAATTATTCCACTTACATCTACTATTTGGATTGTTGGTGCATCATTTGTACCTGTGATTGTCACTGTTACATCTTGTGTTGCAATAGCTCCTTCATCATCTATTACGCTTATTGTAAATACTGCTGTTACTACTTCACCTTTTCCTAGGAAATTTATCTTATCTTGGCTTATTGTGTAATCCCAAGTTATTGTTCCATTGTTTGTATTTGTATTTACATTTACAATATTGAAGGCATTCTCTATATCACTTCGTTGTTGCTCTGTTAATACTAATGTTGTTATTCCATCTTGTCCTATTGCACTTACACTTTTTGTAACTTCTGTTGCTACTGGTCTATCCGTTAAATCTAAATCTACAAATGTAATACTTCCATTATCACTTAATTTTATTCCATCTGTAATTATTCCACTTACATCTACTATTTGGATTGTTGGTGCATCATTTGTACCTGTGATTGTCACTGTTACATCTTGTGTTGCAATAGCTCCTTCATCATCTATTACGCTTATTGTAAATACTGCTGTTACTACTTCACCTTTTCCTAGGAAATTTATCTTATCTTGGCTTATTGTGTAATCCCAAGTTATTGTTCCATTGTTTGTATTTGTATTTACATTTACAATATTGAAGGCATTCTCTATATCACTTCGTTGTTGCTCTGTTAATACTAATGTTGTTATTCCATCTTGTCCTATTGCACTTACACTTTTTGTAACTTCTGTTGCTACTGGTCTATCCGTTAAATCTAAATCTACAAATGTAATACTTCCATTATCACTTAATTTTATTCCATCTGTAATTATTCCACTTACATCTACTATTTGGATTGTTGGTGCATCATTTGTACCTGTGATTGTCACTGTTACATCTTGTGTTGCAATAGCTCCTTCATCATCTATTACGCTTATTGTAAATACTGCTGTTACTACTTCACCTTTTCCTAGGAAATTTATCTTATCTTGGCTTATTGTGTAATCCCAAGTTATTGTTCCATTGTTTGTATTTGTATTTACATTTACAATATTGAAGGCATTCTCTATATCACTTCGTTGTTGCTCTGTTAATACTAATGTTGTTATTCCATCTTGTCCTATTGCACTTACACTTTTTGTAACTTCTGTTGCTACTGGTCTATCCGTTAAATCTAAATCTACAAATGTAATACTTCCATTATCACTTAATTTTATTCCATCTGTAATTATTCCACTTACATCTACTATTTGGATTGTTGGTGCATCATTTGTACCTGTGATTGTTACAGAGAAATTAGCAGTTGTAACTAAACCTTCAGCATCTCTTACATTTATTGGGATAATAATAGTATCAGTTTCACCCTCTCCTATATAGTTATAACTAGAAGTATCAAAACTATATGAACCATCATTATTTAATATAAATCCTGTTGGTGCTGTACCATTTACACTAAAAGAAATTGAAGTACTATCAACATCACTTGCTGGTAATACTCCAGTTATTGTGTTTCCTTCAACTGTATTTTCAGATTGATTTGTAAATACAGGTGCATCATTTACAGCATTTATTGTAATATTTATAGTTTTTTCATCTTCTAAAATATTACCCTCACCTACATTTGATTTATCATTTAACTTAATAGTTAAACTATCACTTCCATTATAATCTTGATTTGGCGTATATTTTAGATTATTGATAGCTGTTTGAAGGTCTGTCAAAGTTCCTTGAACTTTTATAATTGATGTATTATTTGCCCCTTCTAAAACTGTTAATCCACTTAGTTGTGATAATTCTAATTTTCCTTCATTAACTCTTAAAGTTAAATCTAAAATTTGAGTTGAATCAACAGCATCAATATCAGCTAAATTAATTGCATTTGTATTATTAAATACAAAAGAGTTATCTTCATTTATTGTAATAGAACTATTTCCTATTGAAACAACTGGCGCGTCATTTACCGGAGTAACAAATATTGCAATTTGAGCTATATTACTTGTTTTTTGATCCGAAGAGAATTTGTATAAGAAAGTTTCTACTCCTGACCAATTTTCATTTGGAATAAATGTAAATTGAGCAAAATCTCTATCATCAACTAAATTTCTATCATTATTAAAAATAAGTTTTCCATTTGTTAATTCAAATCCAATAACTTTTGAAGTATCAGTTGAATCTATATTTCCATCACCGTTGATATCATAATCTGCATAGATATATTTACTACTATCAAAAGCTGTTATAGTTCCAGCTGTTATTACTGTTCCATTTATATCTGTAATATCAGGTGTTCCTGTCCCAAATATATAGTTTATATTTGTATCATTTACATCTAAAATTAAAGAATCAATATCTATTAAAATATCATTATCTTCTTTTCCAATAATATTGTCACTTTGAGCATTTGGAATTGCAGGTAAAACCATAACTAATTTTTGAGAAGTACTAACTCCTCCTAAATCATCAGTTGCAGTTACTTTTAAATAATCAGCACCAGGAGTTATAAAGTCATTTCCAAAACCAGCTGTGTAACTAATACCATTTGAAGCATTTAAAGTAGTATTTATTTGCTCTATCGTTCCTGTTAACGTAACAACTCTTGAGTTATTTCCACTAATTGAAGAGGCATTTACTCCATTTAAAATTGAATCATTTATATTAATTGAACCATAATTTGTTGTTTCAATTCTTACAGTTAAAATATCTCCATCTAAATCAGCAAAATTTATCATTGAACCTAAAGGCAACATACCGTTTGGATTTGAAACTATCGATTTTTCAACTATTAAACTCTCATTTCCTAAACTAATTTGTGGTAAATCATTTATTGTTTGAATATTTACAACAGCCTCTTTTGTACTATATCTAGCAGTTGTTTCACCACCATTTCCACCATCACTTACTTTTATCTCAATTGTTCTTGCATTAGAGCTTAAATCATCTGTTGGATTTGAAAATGCAATCGCTCTTGCTAAAGCTTGAACTTGTGATGAATAGGCATTTGAGTTTAGATTAACCCTTAACTCTTTTCCATTTTGTCCATTATAAGTTGAATCAACAACTCCTATTATAACTCCACCATAAGTTACATTATTTCCACTTAAACTAATACCACCAACATTTAAAATTGATAATTTATCTTCTACTTGTGCATTTTGTGAAATTTTAAAAGCAACATATCCACTATCATAACTTGTACCTTCTAAATCAGTAATTGTTATAGTTTTATCAATTAAAGTAGCAGCTCCATTTTCTGTAAAAGTAGGAGATGAAACAACTCCTCCTAAAAGTGGGGCATCATTTACTGATTCAATATTTATAGTTAAAACTTTTGAATCACTTGAACCACTTCCATCACTTACATTAAAGGTAAATGTTTCTGTTACATTTGAAGATAAAGCATTAATAGCATTTGAATTTGGAACAAAAGTGTATTCGCCTGTTGAACTATTAATAGTTAAAGTTCCATAAGTTCCAGCTTTTGAAACTGTTCCATCACCATTTGAAGTAGCTCCATTTATTCCATATGTAAATGTAGTTCCACTATCAGCATCTGTTGCAGTTAATTTCCCTGTTGTATTAGAAAAATTATCAACTCCATCTGTATCTGTATAATAAATATTTGATACGCTTGATACTAAAGTTACACTATCATTTACCTCTTGAATATTCAGTGCTTTTGTTGAACTATGAACTACTGGTGTAGAATCTCCTGAAGAAGTTGTAATAGTTACAGTTTTATTTAAAACTCCATTTGTAGCACTTAAATCTGAACTATTTTGATAAGTCACTTTTTGTGCAATTTTTTCTAAAACATCTGAAGTCAATCCAGCAGTTGGATTAGCTTGAGTAACTTTTACATCATCTATGTAAAGTTGAGCTCCTAAGGCTTTTCCACCTGTTGCATCCCAAGAACCTGAAACAAACACAAATTTATAATCTCCATCTGTTGATACAGTTATAGATTCTGTTGCCCAGTTTGTCATAGCACTTGCATTTGCACCTGTTCGATTTAATATTATTTGATAATTAGATGGATTGTTTACATCAACTATATAACCAAATACATCATAAGCATCTCCACCACCTTGCGCTTTCCAATCAAATTGAACAGTATCTCCAACTTTTAAAGATACAGCTGAATCAGAATAAATATATGGTCCTCTAACTATCGCATATCCACTTGTTGATGTTAAACTTGAATTCATTTTTATAGAATTATCATTTCCACCATCATTATTTATGTATGTATAATATGTTTCTCTTCTTAGAGTATCTCCATCTTTATCAGTTGCTGCTATTACTCTTGATGGATTTGTTGTATCTTCTGGTGTTGCAAGTCCTGCTATTGTATCAACTCCTAAATTTACCCTACCATTTACAATAGTCCAACCATCAATATTTACTATAGCATTTGTTGTAGAACTTAAAAGTCCAACTGAACTATTTGCTGAATTAAAGTTTCCATTGGCAAAATCAACTGAAAAATTTATTTTTAATTTTTGTCCATTTTCACCATTATAAACAGCATCTATTTGTCCAATAACACTTGCACTTGTTCCATTTCCTAAATAAACAGAATTTCCAACAATACTTACAGTATCAGCTGTAATATCTGGTGTCGTTACTTTTTGAATTCCTAAAGTTTCACTTGAAGTTGAACTATTTAGGTTAAATTCTATAAATCCTCCACCATAAAAATGTTCAGTATTTATAGTCGTATCAGTTAAAATAAGTGTTGAATCTGCTTGTTCTATATATGTTGAAGCTGTTTCAGCTGCGGCTGTTATATTTATTGTTAAAGTAGTTGTATCACTTAACTCTCCATCACTTACATTTAATATAAAAGTCTCTGTTGTATTTGCATCTAAAGCTGTAATTGCACTTTGATTTGGAATAAATTGATAATCTCCTGTTGAACTATTTATAACTAATGTTCCATAAGTTCCAACCATAGTTGAAACTAAAACACCTGCTCCTGAATCTATTTTATAAGTTAAATTTACATTATCAACATCACTAGCCACTAATGAAGTATTTACAGTTCCATTTATTGAAGCACCTGAAGAATCAACTATTTGTATAACTGAAGGAGTTGTAATAACTGGTGCATCATTTACGGCATCTATTGTAAAAGTAGCTGTTTTAATAGTAGTTGCTAAACCCTCTTTATCTAAAGCATGCCAAGTAAAACTGTCTGTTCCAAAATAGTTTAAGTCTGGTTGATAAACTAATTTTTCTAAATTTGCAATTGCAATAGTATAGTTTGTACTCTCTATTTTAATTCCATCTAAATATAAATCACCATTTGTTGGTAAAGTATCAATTATAAATGATTGAGGAAAATAGTTTGCCTCAACTAAAGTCTCTATAGCTGTTATTTTTGCTGCTTGTTTATCCGTATCAGATGGATTCATCATAGCATCTTGAATTATCGCCATTTGAGAATTATAATCAACAGCACTTACATTTGCATTATTATTTACATCATTTGCATCATGGTAAATATCAGCTGGATTTATAGTCGCAAAACTAAAAGATGTATCTTCATTTATAGTTCTTGTAAAATTATCTACAATTGCTTGTTCATTTACAGATGTTACATTTAGTGTAAAACTTTGAGTTGTAGTTTTATCTCCATCACTAGCTCCTAGTGTAATAACTGTAGAACCATACATATTAGCTTTAGGTGTAAAAGTAAAAGTTACTGTATCTCCTGGTGAATTAGTAGTACTTCTAATCATAGAAATACCACTCATATCAAGTAAGTTTGTATTACTAGAACTTACTATTCCTTGTATATACTCTTCAGGTGTGAAATCGTCACTAAAAATAAGTTTGATAGAGTTTGCACTTGAATCTTCAGTTATTGTGATACTTCCATTATTTAATAAATCATTTCCATTGTAAATATTTACAATAGGAGCAGCATTTGAATTACTATCTAAAATAGTAACTACTCCCGTTGCTGTATTTGACCATCCAGTTAAATCATTTGTATCACCAATTGTCATTACACGCCAGTTAACATTTGTACTTTGTCCTGAATTATCCCCTGCATCAAAACGATAATTATTCAAATTAGCCATTGAAATAACTAATCTACTATTTTGTAATGTATATCCTGAAGCTTGTGTTAAAGTTGAAATATCTGAAATATCAATCCAGTTAGAATCATCTGCTTTATCACCACTTCCATCATATACTTGAAATTTACCAACTGTTGGCAAAGAGATAATTTCTAATTGATAAGCTTCCGTCATCACATCATTATCAATATCTGTGAAATTAGGTTGAAATTGGTCAAAAGATTGTTTTGAATTTGGACCAACTGTAGCAGCCATAGCATTTGCTACAGGTTTATCATCAACTGGAGTTATATTTATAATAACACTATCTGTATCAGTTGCTATACCATCATTTGTAGTGATAACTAATGTCGTATACGCTGTTCCATTTGCATTTAAAGTTGGAGTATAAGTCAATCCTTCTAAACTTGCATTTATTTGTGCAACTGTTCCTGTTATTTGAACTGTTGTTGAACCATTATTTGTAATAGTAGCTCCACTTCCTTCACTTAGTGTTAAAGTTCCTTTTCCACTTCCAATTGATAAAGTTGTTGTTAAAATTACTGATGGGTCATTTAAAGCATCATTATCACTAATACTTATTGCATTACCATTTACAGTTGAAAAAACTATATTTACATCTTCATTTGTTGTTCTAGCTGTTGGAATATTATTTACTGGTAAATCATTTACAATTAACACTCTAACTGTAAGATTTGCAGCGGCTAAAGTTCCACCATATCCACCATATTCAACTATATATCCAGATATTGAACTTGTATTATTTGCATTAAAATCATTCCATTTCCCAGCATTTATTCCATCATAATAAAAGTGTGCAACATCCTCTCCTCCTCTTGAAGAATCAGAATTATTCGGTTCATTATTCGCCCAATTTGAATACTCTCCATTAAATGAAGAACCATATTTTGTTGTAGAACTTGTTCCTGCATTTGGATCACCCGCCCAAAATTGAGTACCTGCCTCAGGACCTGTAACCCATTTCCAAGTTCCTTCATTTTCTGCATCACTAGCTCCAATCCAACCGTTTCCACCAGACATAGAAGTAATAAGAGTATTTTCACTATCTGAAGTAATTGTAACAAGATAACCATTTAATCCATAAAGAGTTCTAGATTCTGCATTTGTTTTAGCTTGATCCCAAGTAATTCCTGAAGCACTTACAAACTCATAATAGTGTCCATTATCAGGATTGAAAAATTTTCCAGTTTGGTTTATTCTATATGGTTGTTCACCACTTCCTTGACCATCATTTATAGTAATTGTCAAGGGATCCTGTCCAGACCAATTTGAATCACCTTGATATCTAAGTGTTGCAAGTGCATTATTCAAATTTGTTACTGTTCCTGTTATTTTTAAAGTTTTATTTACAGCATCCCATGAAGTAGTTACTCCAGCTGAATTTCCTAAACTTAAAGTTCCATTATTTGCATCTATTGTAACAGTTAAATTACCACCTCCAATATCTTTATCACCAACTGTTAAACCTGAAATTGTAATAGAAGTATCTTCATTTACAGTTACTGTTTCTTTTCCTGAAATATATGGTAAGTCATTACTAGTTGTTACATTGATATTAAAATTAGAACTGGTTGTCTCATTTAAACTATTTTTAGCTGTTACTGTTACAATTTTATTTATATTCAAATCATCTGTTGAATTTATATAATCAATTTGTCTCGCTATTTCAGTTACTACAGCATCTGTTACAAAAGGATCTTCAACTCTTATATTATCGATATACATAGAAGCACCTGCTACAGTTCCTCCTGTAGCATCAAAGGTTCCTGATACAAAAACAAATCTATAATTTCCAGATGTTGGTACAGTAACAGAAGCAGTTCCAGATCCAGTAGTTCCATAAGATTGTAAAGCAATAGAAATTGCACCATTTGATGTATTTAATAAATAACCTACAACATGATAATCATCATTTACATTATTTGCTTGCCAATCAAATTTTAAAACCATTCCTGTTGTAGCACTAAAAATATCACTATAAGCTGCTGGACCATGAGCAACTCCAAATCCAGTAGTTGTTAAATTTGTCTCTTCTAATTTTAATCTACCACTATCTACTCCAACATATGGATTATCAAAACCACTAACTAAATCATTATCATCATTTCCTGGTGTAGAAGAAGGATAAGTTATTAATGAATCACTTGGTGTATTCCATCCTGCTATTTGTGTAACTCCTAAATCAATATGAGATAAAACACTTGTCCATCCTGTCATTCCAGCACTAAAATCACCATTTGTTACAGGAGAAGTTCCTGCGATTGTTTGATTTAAAAGATTAATTCTTAAAGCTTTTCCACTCTCTCCATTATAAGTTGAGTCTATTGTACCAACTAATGTACCATTATAATAAACATTATTTCCAGTAACTGTAACACTTCCACCTGAATCTATAGATAATCTATCTCCCACATCCATATTTGATGAAACTTTAAATTCTATATATCCATTTCCATAGTTTGCACCTCCACTAAAAGAGATAGAACTTGCAGCTGTTATTTTTGGATCATGTTCTGTAAAACTAATATTAGTTAATCCACTAATAGATGGAGCTAATGAATAATTATAGTTTTCAACCACTATAGTAGAAGTTTCAATACTTCCCTTTTGAATTTCTAAATCCCAATCACCATTTACATTAGAATTTCCAGTTACATCATTTGAAGCTGCAACATCAGCCTCTGTTATAAAAGCCAAAGTATCTATAAACTCTTGACCTGTTCCATCACTTGCTACATTACATCCATACAGTAATATATCTCCATTTTCTGATAAAGAGTTTTTCATAGTTTGTAAAACAGTATCAAAACTATTTAATGTATTTTGATTTAATACATCATTTCCTACTGTTATCTCACCTACATTTCCATGTGATAAAATATGTATTCCATCTATATTTGTTTCACTTTTTAATATAGAGTTTATATCATCTAGCGAACTTACTAGATATACTTCAACACCCTCACCTACACCATCAACTAAAGTTTGATAATCACTAACTGTCACATCAACAAAAGCAACTTCTCTTCTAGTTGTTTCAAACCCTTGTACTGCTTGTACTTGTATTTTGTGTACGCTATTTTCAGCATTATTTTGTGTTACATCATTTTGTGTAGAAGTAGCTTGAGGATTGTTGTTATTTGAAGAAAAACTACTTTCATCTAATGCATCAACAGCTGTAGCAATAGCAGCTCCATCAAAAAGAATTCTTTGCTCTAAAGCACTTATAATAGGTTTTTTTAAATTTCTTTTTTTCATAACTCAATACCCCTTATTAGCTATTTTATTTATAAAATGTTGCTGTTGCACTCATTCCTGGAATTATATTTTCAAAAGGTTTTATTAATTTTGCTCTTATAGATATCGTTTGGCTTGTTGGATCAACAACTGAATCAATTTGTACAATCTGAGCTTTTACTACCTTTTGAGTTTCATCAATACTTAAATTAAATTCCATTCCTTTTTTTAACCAAACAAGCCAAGAAGAAGGAACAACCACTTTTACTTCAAGATTATCTAATCCAACTATTTCTAAAAGTTCATCTTGTGGTTTAATACTTTGGTATTTTGACACTTTTTTACTTGCTATTCTACCATCAAATGGAGCTTTTATTTCACATCTTGAAATATTAATAGCAGCTATATCACTCTCTGCTTTTTGTTTATTTAAATTTTCTTGAGATATTTGAATTTCAAAAGTTCCAATAGAACCAAAAGTATCAAGCTTTTTATTTTTTTCAACTTCTAACTTTGCTATCTCTTTTTCAACATCAATTTTTCTTTTTTGAGCTTTATAAACTCCACAATCAATTTTTATTAATATCTCATCTTTTTTAAAAGAATCTCCTTCAAATTTGGACAATTCAATAATTTCTCCAGCTATTTCGCTTGAAAGAACTGTTCTATCAAGTGAAATTATTACTGCTCTTGCTGTCTCATTTTCACTTGCATACATAGCTGTGAATATTAAAAAAAAACTTAAAATTTTTTTCATCAAATAACCTCTTATTTAAATTCAATTCTATCTTTTTCGACTAACCAAAAATTATCAATTACTATTTGTTTTATAGACATTCCATTTTGTTTTGCAATTTTTGAAATATCATCAGATTCTTTTACAATATATTCTTTATCATTAATTAATAATTTTTCATCTTTATAAATCTTAATTTTTGAATTATTAAAATTTTTATTAAACAAAGAATCTTCTTGTATTGTAGACTTTATTTCTTTTTGTACTATCGTATTATTATTTTGTGGTATTTCTTCAATTTCATTAACTACTTTTGAAGTTTCTTCTAATATTTTTTTATCTTCAGTTAATGATGCTTTAGTAACTGTTGTATCTTCTACTTTATCAACAAGCACTTTTTTATTTTCATTAATTCCTAAAGATGCAAATATTCTTCCATAACTATTTTGAACATTCGCATATGATGCTGAGTATCTTAATGTTGCTAGAATGTTATTTAATTTCTCTTTTATTAGAATTAATCTACTATTAATATTTACTTCATTTTCTATTTTAGTTAAATCATAAATATCATCTGCAACATCTAAATATTCTTTTGCTAAAAAATACTCTTTTTTAGCTTGATTAAATTTTACTATTGATAAACCCAGATTATGCAATAGAAGAAGCAATAAAATATTTATTTATAACTAAAAGTTATAGATTTTCTCTGTAATTTTTAAGTATTTTTATTGAAAATTATCTATGTATACTTAAAGGGAATTTGACTTTGTTTTACGTTTTCAAATAAACCATTCATCCAAGTTCTTCTTTTTTGTGGAAGTGATATTTTTAGTACTTTTTGATTTGAATGTTCTGTTATCCAAGATCCTAATGCAAAGCAATAGGATCGTAGTGTTGAAAGCATCATATTTGAATTTACTACTTCATGTTTAAAAAGTGCCATAATATTGTATGCCATCATAATAAATCTAAAAGAGGCTTCTGTGGCATAAAAATCTTTTAAGCAGAAGTTATCAGCTCCAAAATCATATTTAAGTTCTTTTATTCTATTTTCACAATCAGCTCTTGTGTTATATATATTATAAATTTGATCAACTGGCAGTTCAATATTAGTAACATAAGCACTATATCTATATATAGGTTCATCGAATAGAAGTTTACCACCTGATTTTGGGTATTCTTCACTTAATTTTCTAACAATTATATATCTTCTTTCACTTCCGTTATCAGGTTTAAATCTTAGGCTTGCTACATCAAGTCCTTTTGTGATTTTAATCCACTTAGTTATATTTCCAATGGTGTATTTTATATTTTCATAAAATTTTACAGCCACAATATAATTAATACCTCTTTTTTCAAACCATTCTAAGAATTCTTGTGAATAAAATCCACTATCTGCTCTTACAAGTCCAACTTTTTTATCTTTTAAGCATATATCAAATGTCTCATTTAAAAATGCGTCATAATTATTAAGTGAACTAGTATTACCACTTCTCATCCATGTATTTGCTATCATTTTTGTTTGATCTATAAATGCAATAATTGGATGATGTGAGTTTCTACCAGGTTTTTTAGGGTTATAACCTTTCTTAGCTCCTTCTTGTTCACCATATCTTGTTATTACTGTTGAATCTAAATCAATTGTTAGTGGTCCTACATCTAGTTGTGAAAGGAATTTTTGTTGTAATATTGGAAATATTTCAGAATTCTTTTCAATATTAAATTTATGAAAAAATCTGCTATATGTTGATTGACTTGGCAATTTATCTATTTCAAATATTGTTTGTAATGTTGTATCATATCTTAACCAATCGGCATGGATATATCTACTTGCTCCTGTAAATATAGCTAACCAAAATCCTTGAATAATATTTATTGGATCATATGCTCTATTTGAAAATCCAATAGGTAAATTTACACTTTTTAAATCTTCAATTACTCTTGTTTTATCTATAAAATTTTTTAATAATTTCATCCCACCAAATGGTGTAACTTTTTTATCAGAATACTCAATTTTTAATTCACCCATTTGGTGTTCCTTATGAATGCTTATGAAGTGTTATTTTATGGTACTTTATTTTAGATTCTTATTTAGCTATTGCATAATGCGGGATAAATGTACTTGTGATAATATAGCCATAGAAAGAGCTAGTTTTTGCTCTTTTGCTACTTCAACTTGAGTTTTAGCTAGCTTATTCATTTCACTTGCTTTAAAAACATTTAAAAGATTCCAAGAAACATTTGCTCCATAAGAATACCAATCATTATTTAGTAAATAGTCACTATTCTCATAAGATAAAGACGTACTTAAATTTATTCCTGGAAGCATTTTAAGTTTTGCAGCTATTATCTCTTTTTCTGAAATTCTTTCTTGATACCTACTCTCTGATAATTCTGGTCTATTTTCTAAAGCTAATCTTTCCATATCTTCTAGCTTCATATCAATATTTGGAATTTCATAATTTTTCTCAACTTTATCAGCTAACTCAAATTCTATTCCTGGTTTTAATCCCATTAATTCAGCTAATTCTATTTTTGAAGATATTAAACTATTTTCTAAAGTATGAAGAGATCTTAAAATATCAAGTAATTCTCTTTGATAAGATAATGATTCCATTGGCGTTTTCGCAATTCTTTGCTCTTGCATTTTTTTAGAATCTTCTAATGCCTTTTTAACTTCAATCATCATAGGCTGAATTTTTTTTAATAAATCTTGAGCTGAAACTGCTTCAAAATAAGTTCTTCTTATTTCTTGAGTTAAACTATGTTCAACTTTTCTTTGTTTTTCTTTAGCAATTAAAAATTTATCTGCTTGTTGCTCTGCTCTTACATATGATAAACCAAAGTCCAAGATATTCCAACTAAATGTTAAATCTGCTGTAGTTCTTTGTTTTTCTTGAGAAACAGAATAAGATGGATTTGAACCCAATGGTTGTGGCTCTCCATTAACAAAAGATGTACTAGCACTTGCTGCATAATTATTTCTTTCTGACAATCCAGCACTTGCAGTTAAACTTGGTAACATATCATAATATACTAAATCCAATTGTTGTTGAGCTAAAGCTGTTTCAAGTATTTTTACCCTTTTTTGCAGATTATGGTTTAAACCTCTTTGAATAGCTTCATCTAAAGATATTGGTTGTTCAACTGGTTGTACAACTTTACTTATAACATTTAAGCTTTTTTCAACATCTTGTTTTATCTCTTCCTCTGAAATCATCTCTGGTTTTACTGAACATCCTGTTATTATAAAAGATGTTATTACTGAAGTAACTAAATTCTTAGAAACTTTTTTTATCATTATACTCCCACCTATAGCTCAATCTATTTATTATAATATATCCTACAAAAGTACCAAAATAATTTCAAAATTTAATAAAATAAAATTTCTATAAATGTTATTTTTAATTAACTATTTTATATAATCTGTCAAATTATGGAAATTTCTTTTTAAATTTTATATAAATAAAAATAACCTAGGAACTGTATTTGGAAAATAATATTGATCTATTAAAAAGTTTGACTTTATTGTTAGTGGAAGATGATGATGAATTAAGAAATAGTATAAAAGAAACTTTATCAATCTTTTTTAAAAATGTTTTTGTAGCCCAGAATGGTTCAGAAGCTTTATCCATTTACTCTGAAGAATCTGTTAATTTAATAATTACAGACTATGTTATGCCTACTATGAATGGTTATGAATTGTGTAAAGAAATAAGAGAAAAAAATAGAAAAATACCTTTAGTTATTATGAGTAATTATGCAGATCAAGAAAAATTACTTAAATCAATAAGCTTAGAATTAACTGATTATATTATTAAACCCATAGAGTATAAACAATTGTTATCTACTCTTGTAAAAATGATAGAGAAATTAAAAAGAGAAAACTTACTTAGTTTTAATTTAGATAAAAATAAAAAATATAATTTTTTTACGAAAGAGATATATGATGAGAAAGAAAATCTTTATATAAAACTTACAAAAAGTGAAATAATTATACTAGAACTTTTAATAAACAATTTAGATAATATTGTAAGTATCAATACTATTGAATATAGTTTATCTCCTTTAGATCATAAAAGTGAACAAGCTATAAAAAATATAATCCACCGATTAAGATTAAAACTACCAAAAAAAATTTTATCAAATATAAAAGGTATTGGATATAAGCTAAAAAGAAGCCATTAATGTTAAAAATATTTATTATGCTATTTATATTATATTCCTCTCTTTTTTCAAAAGCTTTTGATGTTTCAAATTTGAATGAAATAGAAAATCTAGATAATATAGAGTATATAAATGATGAAAATAATCAATATACCTATGAAGATATATTAAATAAAGATAATTTAAATCTTTTAAAAATTACGCATATTGGTCCAGCAATAGGACCATTCTGGACGAAAACTACTCTAATAAATAGTTCTAATATTACTAAAGAAATAACTTTATATAATCCTTTAGCTGGAATGAATAAAATTGATGTATATATATTAAGAAATAACAAATTATCAGAAATCCTTTATTTAGGAGATTTAAGACCTCAAGAGTTAAGAAATAATCTAAGTACTTATTCTAGCTTTAATTTAACAATAAACCCTAGTGAATCTATTATAATAATATCAAAAATAGAAAATTTTTATATTTATAACCTTGGTTGGAGAATATCAAATATTTACGATTTTTCTTCAAATGAAATTAAAAAAATATATTTTGCAGGTCTTTTTGGTAGTTTAATCCTTATTTTTTCTTTTTATAATATTTTAAGTTTTTTCTTATATAAAAATAAATCATATCTTATAGTATTTGCTACTGGTTTTTCTTTATTTTTATATCAATATGGTTTTCATGGAATATTATATTTTTTAAATATAAACTTAAATTTAGAACTTATTACATTTATAACATGGAATAGTTCTTCTTTTGGTGGTATATTTTTATTATTATTTACCTATACTTTTTTTGAACAAAGAAAAAAATATAAAAAATCATCTTGTATATCAATTTTTCTAATTTTATTATATATTATTTGTATATTATTACTAACTTATGCTCAATTTTTTAATGAAAAATATTTTAAATACGCATGGCTTCTTACAGTTTTGTTTATATCTTCTACTTTTTATTTATTCATCTTCGCAATTTTCACTCTAATAAAAAAAGAATCTGAAGCTATTTACTATATCTTAGGAAAAAGTATTTTTTTCCTAGTAGTATTTATAAATACTCTTGGATTATTTAATTTAATACTTTATGAAGATATAATTAAATTTCTTATTCCATTTGCATATATTATAGATCTTTTAGTTCTTGTTGTTATTCTTTATCTAAAAAATAAACATGAACAAGAAGAACTAATAAAAGCAAAAATGATTTTATTGGAACAATCTAGATTTAATTCTATTGGTCAAGCTATTGGTCAAATTTCTCATCAATGGAAATCTCCACTTACAAGTATAGGTACATCCATAACTTTACTTGAAACAATTTATAACCACGATTCAGATAGATTAATTTTAACTTTTGAAAAACAATTACCTTTTATGAAAAAATCTATAGATTTAATGAAAAAATCTATAGATGAATTTTCAAATTTTTATGAAACTAAAAATGAAAAAGAAGATTTTATATTAAAAAATCTAATTTTGGATATTATTAATATTTTAAATTCGAAAATAATTTTAAAAAAAGTAAAAATAATTTTAGACATAGAAGATAACTTTAAAATAAATAGCTTTGAACACATCTTGTCAAATATTTTTTTAATTCTAATTAATAATTCATTAGAAGAATTTTCTGACAGAGAAGAAAATAGAATAGAAATTGATGCTAAAATAATTAATACAAAAATAATTATTAATTATAAAGATAATGCTGGAGGAATAAAAATAAATCCTATTGAATCTGTTTTTGATTATTTTACATCTTCAAAAAAAGGAAAAGAAAAGAGTTCAGGTTTTGGATTAGCTATTGCTAAAATGTTAGTAAATGATAAACTTTATGGTACTATAGAAGTTAAAAATATTGGAGATTGTGCTATATTTACTATTACTCTACCATTGGGGACTGTAAATTAAACTGTGTAAACCACCTCTAGCTGTTTTTCTTACTTTATGTATTTTTCCATAATTTCACTGAAAAATATACAAAGTTGAGGATAAATCTCACTCCAATTTCTCATACTAGTTCTTTCCCAATAGATTAATTAGAGTTGTAAATACACTTGACACAAATTCTGATCTGTTTATACAAAAAAATAGCTATAACCTACATTCCCGTTAACTCATAACGATGATGGAGGTTCTACTCCCATGAATCTATAAATATCTTTTTGTTTTTGAAGAATTTCTCCTACTTGTAAAGTTTTACCTGGATATTCAAAGCATTCAATAAGATCTAGTTTATCTAATAGTGATTCTAGAGTATAATTTTTAAACAAATTATTTTGTTGCATCTGTTTTTTGATATATGAAAGATAAATTAGAGCTATAAATTGTACAAATAGTTTTCCATCAAGAGATTGTTCTGAAGATACAAGAAGACGACGCATATTTAATCTCTCTTTTAAATTACCGAAAGCTTTTTCAACAACATCTTTATTTCTATATGTTTCAAGCGCAGTAATTGAATCCATATTTTCATTTGTTATAAGAGCAAAGTATCCATAGTTTCGTTTAGCTTTAGCTACTTCTTCACTTTTAAGAGTTACTTTTATTCCTTTTTTTAAAGTAGAGTTAATTATAAAATATTTTGCATAAAGATTTTCATTCTCTTTGATACGATTATTTGACTCTATTTCATTTTTAAGTATCATTAATTTTTTATCAAATGTTTTTTCATCTTCTGCTGCTTTTTCAATATTAAAATAGTAATGAATATAGACTCTTTTACTACTTTTTGCTATATCTTGTTTATAAACTCTTGATTCACTATATTCCCATGTAGTTTGTAAAGTTGTTGTATAAAGTTCATATTTATCATTATAGTTTTCAAATGATCTAACACTATTAAATACTTTATCTAGGTTATTTCTTATAAAGCTAAGATTTAAAGATGCAGAAAGTAAAAATTTTAGATGTGCTTTAAATAAAGCATTAATATTTTCTTGACTATAAAATCCTCTATCCATTACAAGTTTAACTTTTGAGAATCCTAGATTATCTAGTTCTTTTAGTAGATGTTTAACAGTTTTTGAATCTGGTATATTACCTGGTAGTTTACGATAGTAAAATGGAAGCATTGATGATTCTCCAAACACTAAAGCTAAATTTATTTGAGCCAAAGGATCATGCTCTTTATTATGTCCATATTGAACTTGAGACAGAGTTTTTGAGTAACTTGATATTGATGTTGTATCATATACCCAAAACTCTTTATCTACTTTACGTTTAGCTTGAAGAGTAAAAAATCTATTTTTTGCATCATCTTTAATTGAAGCAAATAATTCACTACTTCTTTGCGAAGATATACTCTTTGCATATGGATGTTTATGTAAAGCACTCCACTTCTCAAATCTAAATGAAGGAGAATCTTTTTCAAGTATAAGATAATATACAAGAGATAGTATTTTTTTATAACTATCTGGAAAAGAATTTTTTAAATCATTTGTAATACCAAGCTTTTCACCTATTTTATCAAATAAATATGTAGCACCATAAAAAGTTCTTGAAGAAATCTCTGCTACAACAGGTCCTGTTTTTAAAAGAACTTTTTCTTGTTTATCTTTTCTACATCTTCCATCAGTAGGAACTATTTGTTGTGTATCATTATCAACTCTACCAATTAATGTTCTTTTACTTCTAGATTGCTTTTTATCTTTATCCCAAAAAGATATTGACTTATAAGCATATGTGATTCCAGAACGCTTATCAGTTTGATATACAATAGCAGCCACTTGACTCCTTTAAATATCGTTACGTGTATTATAACACATAACGATAATAAAAACAAGACAATTTTGAATAAAAGTGCGTAAAATAGTAGTTTATTAATTAGTCAGCCCTGAAAAAGCCTAAATTATTTTATTTTCTACTAATTTTTTAGTCTCAGGGATGAATAAATATTAGTTTTATCACAATCAGTTGTAAAAATATTTGATAATACAATTTGATTTGATTTATTGATTCTAGTAGCAATTTCATTTCACCATAAATAATTGCAAAAAAGTAGATATTCATCCACTTTTTTAGATTCCAAGCTGTTGCTGCTAGAAGTAAATTTATTTGATCACCAATAAAACCTTTAAGATAATTCCTTGCTAATCTAAAATCTGATTTTAAATGTCCAATAATTGGTTCTATTGCAGCTCTTCGTTTGAATTTCTCACGTTTACTTTGCTTTTGATATTCTATATCTTTTTTAAGTGGAGTTCCTGGTATTGATATTATTGTTCCAAGTACTTCTTTTATTCCTCTATATCCTCTATCACAAATAGCTTCTTTGATTGGTGTAGTTCTTGTTTTATTAGCTGATATTAAAGCTGCTTCTAGAGTTTTTGAGTCATGTTCATTTTTATTATGAGATACTACGCCTACAATTACTCCTGAATCTTTTGTTGCAACAATTGACGCTTTTGTTCCATATTCATACTTCTTATGATCTTTACCTTTTGTAATTGCATAAACATGAGATTCATGCAAAGATAAAACTTTATTACTATCTTTGATTTGTTGGTTTCTAACTTTATCAAATAGTTCAAAAGTATTAGTGTAATTTGATAGTTTATCTTGTGTTAAATTTCTACTAATATCTCTTATGAGTATTCCCACAATAGTTCTTAATCTTTTAATAGATGATTTTGCTTTTTTTATCTTCTTTGGGTGTTTAAAGAAACGAAGATTAATTCTATGTTCTTTTATCTCTTTTACAAAAGTTCTTCGTAAATTTAATTGTTCTTTTTTAACAATCTTATGAAGATGATGAATCATTTTTATTGCTAATTTTCCATCTGTTGGGTAAGTGATATTTTTCTCTTGTACTGTTGTATCAATAAGAACTTGTTTCTCTTCAGCTTTACTTCCATGAAGTTGTACACTAACTTTAAAAATTAATTCCATACCTTCTTTACCAATTCTTTGTCTAAATTTAACAAGTTGAGTACTATGACATGGTTCACATACTTGCATTTCATTATATCCACAGAAATATTGATAATATGGATTTCGTTTCCATTGAATCACAATAGATTCATCTGATAGATTTTCTAATTGTTTGAGTATCAATAAACCTACCATTAACCTTATTGGTTTAGCAGGAGATCCATCTTTAGAATAAAATTGAGAAAACTCATTTTCAAATATTTTCCAATCGATTGCATTTGATAATGCAATCAAAGGATCATTCATATCAAGCATATCTGAAAAAGAACTATAAAATAAATTTTGTTGATTTGTTTTAGAAGACTTAGAAAGCATTTCTCTCATCCATTTCGACCAAAAACATAAAGTTTTTGTTAATATTTATATAGATACATTAACAAAAAAATGCTTACAATGTGCCTAAATAAAGTACTTTATAGAGTTTTTCAGGGGTGACTAATTAATTTAGAAGATTATAGTTATGTGTTAGCGGGAATGGAGGCTATAAGAAGAGTTCTATAAATTTTATTAATTATGAAGATGACTTTTCCTGACTTCATCACTTTTTTAAAATCATGAAAAAAACACTCTTAAAAGCTCATATATATGGGTTTCTAATTTTAAAGTTGGGTGACCCACGATATAATTTTATATGTTTATACGTAAAAAAAGAAATTCAAGCGGCAGTGTTAGTATTCAAATCTTAGAAAAAGTTAATCGTAGAAATATACTTATTAAAACAGTAGGTTCTTCAAAAGATAAAAATGAGATTGAATTATTCTATGAGGAAGCTTTAAAATTAATTCCGGAACTAACAAATCAACCAATATTAGATCTTTTTCCAAGCGAGAATAGTGAGAATATTTTTGATACATTTGTAAAAAATCTTTCAACAAATAGTGTTTTATGTATTGGACCAGAACTATTTATTGGGAAAATATTTGATTATATTGGATTTAGTAAAATAACAAAAGATGAAATATTAAAACATTTAGTAATCACAAGACTTATAAACCCTGGTAGTAAATTAAAAGTTATTGAATACCTAAAAAGATATAGAAATATAGATATTGATATTATGAAGATTTATAGGTTTATGGATAAGTTTCATAATAAATACAAAGATGAAATAGAACAAGTTGCTTTTTTACATACAAAAAAAATAGTTGGAGAGATAACTGTTTTATTTTATGATGTAACAATACTCTACTTTGAGAATGAGGATGAAGATGATTTAAGAAAGATTGGATTCAGTAAAGATGGGAAATTTCAAAGTCCACAAATAATGCTTGGACTTCTAGTAGGTGAATATGGATACCCAATAGGCTATGATATTTATGAAGGAAATAGCTATGAAGGTAATACACTAATTCCAATACTAGAAAAGTTTGAACAAAAGTTTAATTTACAAAAACCAATTGTAATTGCAGATTCAGGATTATTATCAAAACAGAATATTGAAGAACTGAAAATAAATAACTATGAATTTATTCTGGGTGCAAGAATAAAAAATGAAAATCATATTACAAAAAAAGAGATACTTTCTCTAAATCTTAATGATGAAAATAATTTAGCATCTGTCAAAAAGGATGATCTCACTTTAATTTTATCATATACTCAAAAAAGAGCAAAAAAAGATAAATATAATAGAGAGAAAGGTTTAAAAAGATTAGAAAAAACTATTAAAAGTGGGAAACTTACTAAAGATAAAATCAATAGTAGAGGATATAATAAATACCTTCACTTAAAAAATGAAATTGAAGTTGTAATAAATTATGAAAAATTTGAACAAGATGGACTTTGGGATGGTATCAAAGGATATGTAACAAATACAACTCTTTGTCCAAATTGTAACTTTTTTATCAGAATACTCAATTTTTAATTCACCCATTTGGTGTTCCTTATGAATGCTTATGAAGTGTTATTTTATGGTACTTTATTTTAGATTCTTATTTAGCTATTGCATAATGCGGGATAAAGATTCTTTTATTCAGATCTCTTACGATTTAATATTTCACTAATTTTAGAAATTCTACTATTTTGTTTTTTTTCAAATTTATCTTTTAGTGAAGTAAATTTAAATCATGTGAACTAATATTATATTTTTCTAATCATTATAATTTTAACCCGGATTATGCAATAGAAAAAGTGCATAGCTGATTATTTTACAACTATAGATTGTAATTTTTTAGCTTCTTTGAGTGTAATTTAGTTCAAAATTGTCAGGTATATTTGAATGGCAGTTGTGATTGTTTCACATTTTCAAACAAACCATCCATCCAAGCTCGTCTTTTTTGAGGAAGTGATATTTTTAGTGTCTTTATATTAGCATGTTCTGTAATCCAAGATCCTAATGCAAAGCAGTAGGATCTTAAGGTAGAAAGCATCATATTTGAATTGAGCACTTCGTGTTTGAATAGTGCCATAATGTTATATGCCATCATAATGTAACTTTTTATCTGAATATTCTATTTTTAGTTCACCCATTTGGTGATCCTTTGAAATAATGTTTGAACTTAGATTTTATTGTATGTTTGATTAAATTGAAATTCTACTATTGCATAATCCGGGTTTAACTATTACTCAAGTTTTTATTATAAATTTATATAGTATAATGGTAAAAAATATACCATTAAAGAGATAAAATGAAAAAAAGAACACTAGAATCAATACTCAAAATAGCACTAGATACATTTCCTGTTGTACTTTTAAATGGTGCTAGACAAGTTGGTAAATCAACTCTTGCACTTGAAAATTTTGAAAATTATCTTACATTTGATGATGGAGAACTTCGACTTTATGCAAAAGAAAATCCAAAAGGTTTTCTTAAAAATATCGAGTTTCCTATTTGTCTTGATGAGATACAAAAAGTTCCATCTCTTTTAGAATATATAAAGATGCACATTGATTCAAATAGAGTTAATGGAGATTTTTTACTTACAGGAAGCTCAAATGTTCTTGATCATAAAGATAGTAAAGATACTTTAGCTGGAAGACTTTGCGAACTGCGACTTCATCCTCTTAGTTCAAAAGAAAAAAATGATAAACCAAATGAAAATATCATAGAAAAACTACTAAATAGAGATTTCAAATTAGTCAAAAAAGATTATACTGATGAAGTGTGTAATCATATTTTAGATGGTGGTTATCCTGAGATTTTAGAACTTAGTGGTTTATCAAAAGATTTATGGTTTACTTCATACATTGCAACTTATATAGAAAGAGATGCTAGAGATTTAGCTGATATAAGAGATATAGATAGTTTCATTAAATTTGTAAATATTTTATCGACTAGAAGTGGTACAATTTTAAATAAATCAAGCCTAAGCAATGATATAGGTATAAAAGATATAACAACAGAAAATTATCTTTCTATCATAAGCCGAATCTACCAAGTGACACTTTTAAAACCATATTTTATAAATATAGGAAAGCAGTTCGTAAAGTCACCAAAAGTATTTTTTAATGACACAGGGGTACTATGTAATTTACTGAAAATAAATTCAAAAGAACAACTTTTAAATTCAACATATAGTGGACAAATTTTTGAAACATATATATTTTGTGAACTAAACAAACATCTATCTTATTTACAAAAACAAGCACAAATATTTCATTATAGAACAAATGATAAAAAAGAAATAGATTTTATAATAGAAGTAGATAATGAACTTTTAGCTATAGAAATAAAACAAAGCAGCAGTGTAAAAAAAGAAGATTTTAAACATATTATAGATTTACAAAGTAGATATGATGAAAAAAAGTGTTTAGGTGTAGTCTTTTATAATGGTGATATGGTAGTTGAATTTAGTGATGATTTAATAGCTATACCTTTTGGGATGTTTTTGTAATATAAAAAAATATTCATAATATTCGTATTAGACCAAAATAGTTATAAATTTAAATTTTGCAAATCAATAAAATTTTTTTTGATATACTTCTCAAAATTTAATTTGAACTTATTACATTGGAAAAATAAATTGAGTATATATTCTGAGAATCTTGCTAAGATAAAAAAAGAAATAAAAATTATTGAATCAAAAAAAAATACTAAATTCAAAAAATATCAACAAGATATGATAGAATTTATTAATGGTAAAGTTGATAAAGTAGAATTTAAAGTGAATGACAAGATTATATTACTCAGAATGGGTGATGATAACAAAGGTTTTAGACACATCCTTCAAAAACATTATAATCCAAATGACTTACAAACTATGGATATTTTAAATTTACCTATACTATTTAAAAATGCTTTGAAATTAAATGAAGTCGGTGTATCAAACAATGAACTTTCCACATACAAAATGTTAAAAAACCAAAAAGAATTGATACTAGTAACTAATGAAATCTATAAAAATAAACTGGTAGTGACAAGTTATAGAAAAAACTGATAATGGAAGTGAGACGATAGCAGTTAAAAGTCATCTAGGACTAACCTTTTCAGGTACTGGTCGTAACCCCACTTCACGCCTAAGCAAGATGTTTCCATCCCCAAATATAAGAATTATACTCTAAGATAAAAACGATAAATTCAAATATTGTTATATTTAAACTATCAAAATAATTATATGTTAGTTACATTTAAATTAAACTGAATTGAAATGTTAGGTTGAACTAAATTGAAAGAATTTTATACAAACTATAAAGCATTAAAATAATATTAATTTTATTATATTTTGTTTATCTTTTTTTCACCTCTATTATACAAATAGTTCTAGTCTACTTTTATCAAGCCTTTTCATCTTTTTATTTACATAAATTGGAATCAATTTTTCAATTGCTAGATTTAAAGCTTCAATATTAAAAAAGATATGATTTCTTAATCTTGCTAATATCCATCTTTGAACTATTTTTACACCATTTTCAACTTTAGCTTTATCTTTTGGTTTAGCAACTCTTGCTGGAATTATTACTGTGTTATAGTGTCTAGCCATTGCTAAATAATCAGGATTTATATCTGGATCAAAGTTACAAGCTTTACTTACAGCACTTTTTAAATTATCAGGTACTAATATATTTGGAACACCACCAAAGTATTTAAACATATCAACATGTACATTTATAAAATCTTTTTTACTTTGAGTTGCAATTGCTTTTACAAATGGATAATCAGAAGCTCCTAATACAGCAACGAATATCTGAACTTTACTTATTTCACCACTGTCTTTATCTAAAACATTCATAGTCATACCACTGAAGTCTATAAATAATTTCTCTACTCAACTTCATTCAAAGGTGATGGTTTAGTGAATTTATTTTTGTTCACTTGGAACGCATTTTTATACGGAAGAAAAGTAAAAATTCTTAATGATATTGAGTTCAATATTAATACTGTTTCTGACCCTTCAAGTTTGTTTGATGATGATGTTTTAGCCATAGTAAAAAACATGGAAAAAGAAATCGAAGAGCATAAAAAAATAACTAAATAAATAATATTTATAATTATTTCTAAAAAATACTCCACCCGACTGGGGTGTTGTATTAATTCTCAAAAAAATCTAAAAAAATCAAATCTTTAAAGCTATATATTTTGATTATTTTTATACTACAAAAGTATGTTTTTATATTTATTTTTTTAATATTTTTTCTCTAAATATTCTTTTCAAAAATTAAAATTTAATATTTAGGACGGAGGTTTTTTGATTTTGTTAAGTTTTTTACACTTTTTTTATTTTTTATCTTTAGTTAAAAAATCAATAAAATAAATATTATTTTAAAGTAAAAAATACATATATTTGCTAATAATTTAATTCTTAAATTAAACTTAAAATTGATTTTTGAAAAACCCCCTTATTTAATAATAAAATAACTTATTCAGCAAAACATAAGTTTTTAAAAATAGTGATTTTTTTACAACAAGATATTAGAAATTTTTACCTCATTTTTTATACAGAATTTGACTAAAATGCAATTAAAAAATATGTAAATTTTGTGTAAAAAATTGGTTCAATAATGAAGAAATATTTATTAAAATTTATATCTTTTTTTACAAAAAATATTGAAATACTTAACTGATTTTTGAATTTATTTATCTCTTTTTGCTTTGTAATTTTTTATATTTTGATTGAAAATTTACATCAAAAATGTATATCTTCTTTTGAATTTTTATGTAAAATATTTACTAATTTTTATAAATTCTATCTCTAGTTTTGAGTAAAAAATTGGCTTAATAATGAAGAGATATTTATTAAAATATATATCTTTTTATTCTGTAAGTTTTTATATTTCGATTGAAAATTTGTATCAAAGAAGTATCTTTTGTTATAATGATTTTATAAAAATATTCATTTTCTCTTTACAAGAAAATATACTAATTTTATTTTTAGTTCTATAAAAAAGTTTATCTCTAAACCAAAGAGATATTTATTAAAATTTATCTCTTCTTACTCTGTAAGTTTTTATATTTATGTGGATATAGATTATGAAAAATAGTTTTTTATACTTTTTATCAAAATATCTCAACACATACCTTTCTTTAACAGTTGGTGCTAGTAATAATACAATCAAAGCTTATAGCGATACATTTAAATTATATTTTTATTTGCAAAATAAAAATATAATTTAAATCCAAAAAAGATTCAATTTGAAACAAGCAAGTGAAAAAATCTTTGAATATATAAAGATTTGAATTACTAATTTTAGATGACTTTGGAACTTCAACTATTACAACTGATGATGCAACAAATTTATTTGAAATAATTGAAGATAGAACAGAGATAAATTCCACAATAATTACTTCTCAATTACCTGTTTCAAGTTGGTATAACTATTTAAATAATGACACAGTTGCTGATGCTATTTTAGATTGATCTGGTTTATAGTCTTTATATCTATTTAAAAAAACAATGTTATCAACTTCAGTACTTCTAATTCTATTTTCATTAAAAATTTTAAATCTAAATTCTTGTTCATTACAAAATTTTATTGCTGATTTAAATTTCTGTTTAAGTTCAATTCTATTTTGAATTAATTTTTTAGAAGGTTTAACTTCTGCAACAATAGGTTTTATTGGATTAGTAGTTCTTAACTCTGGCTCTTTAAAATAAATTAAAAAATCAGGAGTATAAGAACCCTTATTCCCCTTTGTTGTTTGAGTTTCAATAGTAAAAGGTTGTTCTACAACGTCTAAAACCATATCATTAAATTCTAAAACTTGTAAAAAACTTTTTTCTAGTAATGATTCAAAAAGAATAATCTTTTTATTTCTAAACATAAACTTTCCAGAGGTACTTCCATATGTATATCCAATTTTACGATTCTTATGACTTATCTTCATTTTTTACCTTAAATTTTGTAGCATTTTTATTTAAAAATAATTTATATTATACATTCTTATTCTATATTCTGTAGTATCTTTAATTGAACTATTTTTCATTAATAACCTTTTTATAGTAGTTAATTGTATCACTTTTAATTGAACTTGTCATAGCTACTGATAATTTTATAGATTTTTTAGAAAAAGTAATAAAGTCAAATGATAAAAAAGTATTTATGATAGTAGATAACCTAAGAGTACATCATGCTAAAAAAGTAAAAGAGTGGGAAGAAGAGAATAAAGATAAAATAAAACTATTTTATCTACCACCATACTCTCCTGAATTTAACCCAGATGAATATTTAAATCAAGATTATAAAAGTAATGTACATAAAAATAGTCTGCCAAAGAATCAAAAAGAGTTAAAAGAAAATACGCAAAATTATATGGAGAGTTTACAAAAAAATCCACAAAAAGTTGCAAATTTCTTTTTACATCCTAGTGTGAAATATGCTGGCTAATTATTTATGTATTTTATTGGGGGAGTAATAACATCAATTTTTTTTATCATATATATTCCTATAATTTATTTAATTAGAAAATGTATTTAAATATAGTTTTTCTACTTTTTCTCTAGCCCAAGAAGTTTTTCTTAAAAATTTAAGACTTGAACTTATAGATGGATCAAAATTAAAACATCTAATATTATTACTCCCCCAATAAACAGAGTTAATTTTATCAACTAGCATATTTCACACTAGGATGTAAAAAGAAATTTGCAACTTTTTGTGGATTTCTTTGTAAACTCTCCATATAATTTTGTGTGTTTTCTTTCAATTCTTTTTGATTCTTTGGCAGACCATTTTTATGTACATTACTTTTATAATCTTGATTTAAATATTCATCTGGGTTAAATTCAGGAGAGTATGGTGGTAGATAAAATAGTTTTATTTTATCTTTATTCTCTTCTTCCCACTCTTTTACTTTTTTAGCATGATGTACTCTTAGGTTATCTACTATCATAAATACTTTTTTATCATTTGACTTTATTACTTTTTCTAAAAAATCTATAAAATTATCAGTAGCTATTGAATCATCATAAAGTGCAAACATTGATTTACCTGTATTAGTAATAGCACTTATCATATTAACTTTAAACTTTTTAGCTGTATGAGTTAATATTGGTTTTATTTTACTTCCTATTGGTGCATATCCTTTTAGATTACTTGGCAATGAAACACAAGCTGTTTCATCTGCCCACCAAACATCAGCATTATTTATTTTTGCTTCTTTTTTTATCTTTGGGTACTCTATTTCAAGCCAAGCTTTTGTAGCACTATCTTTTCTCTCATAAGCTCTTTTTATTGGCTTTTTAGATGTAAATTGCCATTTAGCTAAATAATCTCCAACAGTTGATATTGGCATATCAACATCAAGTTCTCTCAAAATCAATTGTTTTACTGCTTCCCTTGTCCATAGGGCAAATTTAAATTTTAGCTGTTCTGGTGTTGTATCTATTAGCATACTAATAATTCTTGATTCTTGTTCATCACTAAGGCGTTTACCACTCTTTTTTGGTCTACCTGTCTTTTGAACTTTAAGAGCTTTTTGTCCATCTTTTTTGTATTTACTATACCATCTTGAAGTTGTAATTTTTGATAAACCTAAAATACTAGCTGTCTCAATATTACTAACACCACTCTCTCTTAATTTTATTGCTCTATCCCGAAGATATTGCAATGTTTTTGAATCTACTTTTCTTGCATCATTTTTATCTAATTTTTCCATTAGAAATTGTACCAACAATATCCATAATATTAGTTTAATTTATCGGTGTAGTAATAATTTTATTCCCTAATTCATTCCAACCATAAAACTCTACTAATTTTACTAAGATAGTTTCTAATTTTAAACCATGAAGGGTTATTGGGATTGTTATTCAAGAGATTTTCCTAATGTGAAATAAGTAATACAGAAGAAGGCGTAAAAAAAAAGCTTACCACTTTACACCGATAAGATGTAAAAAGGTAAGCTTTTGGGAAAAAAACTCAAAGAGCTGGCAGCGACCTACGTTTCCACAAGGGGACCCTGCAGTATTATCGGCGATGAAGTGCTTGACTACCAGGTTCGGAATGGGGCTGGGTATTTCCACTTCTCTTTAACCACCAGCAAATTCGAGTGTTAAAAGCTTGAATAAACTCTTAACACTCAAATTGTGATTTTGAGAATCTAATGTTAAAGTCTTTATTTGTATTTCATATTTGTATCTATATTAATAAACACTAATTAAACATAATAAATATGCTTAATAAGATAGTAAACCAAAGAAAATTGTTTAAAATAAGCCAAACGTTCTATTAGTACTGGTCAGCTAAAGGGCTTACACCCATTACACATCCAGCCTATCAACCAGCTAGTCTTGCTGGGAACTTCAGGGAAAGTTCATCTTAGAGTTGGCTTCGAGCTTAGATGCTTTCAGCTCTTATCACATCCCAACGTGGCTACCCAACGATGCTCTTGGCAGAACAATTGGTACACCAGTGGTTGGTTCATCCCGGTCCTCTCGTACTAGGGACAAATCTCTTCAACTTTCCTACGCCCACGGAAGATAGGGACCGAACTGTCTCACGACGTTCTGAACCCAGCTCGCGTACCGCTTTAAATGGCGAACAGCCATACCCTTGGGACCGACTACAGCCCCAGGATGCGATGAGCCGACATCGAGGTGCCAAACCTCCCCGTCGATGTGAGCTCTTGGGGGAGATCAGCCTGTTATCCCCGGCGTACCTTTTATCCTTTGAGCGATGGCCCTTCCACGCAGAACCACCGGATCACTATGACCGACTTTCGTCTCTGTTCGACTTGTTGGTCTCACAGTCAAGCTAGTTTATGCCATTATACTCAACGATGGATTTCCAACCCATCTGAACTAACCTTTGTAAGCCTCCGTTACTATTTAGGAGGCGACCGCCCCAGTCAAACTACCCACCAGACATTGTCCTGAATGAGGTTAACTCATCGCAGTTAGTAACTCAAATATTCAAGGGTGGTATCTCAAGGATGGCTCCGACTCTACTGGCGTCTAGTCATCATAGCCTCCCACCTATCCTGCACATGAATATCCAAGCTACAGTGTCAAGCTGTAGTAAAGGTGCACGGGGTCTTTCCGTCTTTCCGCGGGTAGGAGGAATTTTCACCTCCACTACAATTTCACTGGATCCCTCTTTGAGACAGCTCCCATCTCGTTACGCCATTCATGCAGGTCAGTATTTAACTGACAAGGAATTTCGCTACCTTAGGACCGTTATAGTTACGGCCGCCGTTTACTCGGGCTTCGATCAAATGCTTCGCTTGCGCTGACATCATCAATTAACCTTCGAGCACCGGGCAGGCGTCACACCTTATACATCCACTTACGTGTTAGCAAAGTGCTGTGTTTTTGGTAAACAGTCGGGAGGGACTCTTTGTTGCAACCTCTTTAGCTTTTTGGAGCAAGTCCATATACCAAAGTAGGCACACCTTATACCGAAGATACGGTGCTAGTTTGCAGAGTTCCTTAAAGAGGGTTCTTCCACGCGCCTTAGAATACTCATCCCACCCACCTGTGTCGGTTTACGGTACGGGCAACATATAATATACTTAGTGGCTTTTCTTGGCACGACAGTATCATCGATTCTCCATCTCCTCCGAAGAGTGTCAAGAGCCTGTAAGATCTCGGTCTAACGTTAAGCGGATTTGCCTACTTAACAACCTACATCCTTCGAGCCACACTTCCATCCGTGACCTCGATTAACTCTATGCGTCCCCACATCGCGCTTATATGTTGGTATTGGAATATTAACCAATTTGCCATCGTCTACCCCTTTCGGACTCGACTTAGGACCCGACTAACCCTACGATGACGAGCATCGCGTAGGAAACCTTGGGTTTTCGGCGAACAGGATTCTCACCTGTTTTAACGCTACTCATGCCTGCATGCTCACTTCTATCCGCTCCAGCACTCCTTACCGGTATACCTTCAACGCTGAATAGAACGCTCTCCTACCACTCAATTAAAAATTGAATCTAAAGCTTCGGTGTACATCTTAGCCCCGTTATATTTTCCGCGCAGAATCACTAGACCAGTGAGCTGTTACGCTTTCTTTAAAGGATGGCTGCTTCTAAGCCAACCTCCTGGTTGTCACAGTAACTCCACATCGTTTTCCACTTAGATGTAACTTAGGGACCTTAGCTGTTAGTCTGGGTTGTTCCCCTCTTGACGACGGATTTTATCACCCACCGCCTGACTCCTGTGATTCCACATATAGTATTCATAGTTTGATAGGGTTTGGTACCGCGGTAAGCAGCCCTAGCCCATTCAGTGCTCTACCCCTATATGCTACAACACAAGGCTATACCTAAATATATTTCGGAGAGAACCAGCTATCACGAAGTTTGATTGGCCTTTCACCCCTATCCACAAGTCATCCCAAGACTTTTCAACGTCAGCGGGTTCGGTCCTCCACTGGCTCTTACACCAGCTTCAACCTGCTCATGGATAGATCACTTCGTTTCGGGTCTGCAGCATCTGACTATGTCGCCCTATTAAGACTCGCTTTCGCTACGGCTTCGCACTTGGCTTAACCTTGCCAGACACCACAACTCGCAGGCTCATTATGCAAAAGGCAGTCCATCACCCTGATAAATCATAGGGCTCTGAATGATTGTAAGCTAATGGTTTCAGGTTCTATTTCACTCTGCTCGCTGCAGTACTTTTCACCTTTCCCTCACGGTACTTGTTCACTATCGATCTGTAAGTAGTATTTAGGATTGGAGGGTGGTCCCCCCAGCTTCAGTCAAAATATCACGTGTTCCGACCTACTCAGGATACTATTAGCGTTATTGAGAATTTTAATTACAGGAGTATCACCTTCTATGCTCTAGCTTTCCAACTAATTCATCTATTCTCTTTAACTACACATTATAGTCCTACAACCCCCAATGCAAGCATTGGGTTTGTCCTAATCCGCGTTCGCTCGCCGCTACTGACGGAATCTCAATTGATTTCTCTTCCTCTGGCTACTGAGATGTTTCACTTCACCAGGTTCGCTCCCCGTAGGGTAATATAATTCTCATTATATTGGGTTGCCCCATTCAGAAATCCCCGGATCAAAGCTCTTTGGCAGCTCCCCGAGGCTTATCGCAGCCTAATACGTCTTTCATCGCCTCTTACAGTCAAGGCATCCACCATTAGCCCTTAATAGCTTATAAACGGAGTCTAAAAAAATCTTACGATTTTATTCAGGTTCCTTTTTTCTTGCCTAAAAGTTATAGTAAACTACAACTTCTAAATTTGATAATATTCTTTGGCTACTATCTTATTAAACATATTGTTCAATAATATAGTTGTGTTATCTATAGTTATATTTAATATCTCTATTAAATTTTTTAGATATGAAATTTTTTTATTTAAATTCAAATATCGCTATTCAAATTTACGAAAAAATTTTAAAGACTTTAACATTATATTTTTAAATATCATTTAGAAACCTATTTTTTTAAGTTCTAATATAAATCTTATAATCATATTATAAAACTTATATTAAAACTTTAAAAGCTCTTACACTCTTAAGTTTAATAGATGGTGGAGAATAGCGGGATCGAACCGCTGACCTCCTGCGTGCAAAGCAGGCGCTCTCCCAGCTGAGCTAATTCCCCAGATTATTTATGGTGGGCCTATCAGGACTTGAACCTGAGACCTCACGATTATCAGTCGAGCGCTCTAGCCAGCTGAGCTATAGGCCCCTTCACCTATTTTTTCAAATAATCTTTATAAACCGAACATATTATCTTAAATCTTCTTTGTTCTTCTGAATAGTTAAGAAACAAATCTTAACTTATTTCTCTGAAAGGAGGTGATCCAACCGCAGGTTCTCCTACGGTTACCTTGTTACGACTTCACCCCAGTCGCTGAATCCACTGTGGAAGGTAGCTACTTTAGCATCCCCGCTTCGAATGAGTTCAACTCCCATGGTGTGACGGGCGGTGAGTACAAGACCCGGGAACGTATTCACCGTAGCATAGCTGATCTACGATTACTAGCGATTCCAACTTCATGTAGTCGAGTTGCAGACTACAATCCGAACTGGGAGATATTTTATAAGATTTGCTCCACGTCACCGTATTGCGGCTCATTGTATATCCCATTGTAGCACGTGTGTAGCCCTGGACGTAAGGGCCATGATGACTTGACGTCGTCCTCACCTTCCTCCTACTTGCGTAGGCAGTCTCCTTAGAGTTCTCAGCCGAACTGTTAGCAACTAAGGACGAGGGTTGCGCTCGTTGCGGGACTTAACCCAACATCTCACGACACGAGCTGACGACAGCCGTGCAGCACCTGTATATAAGTTTCTGCAAGCAGACACCAATCTATCTCTAGAAAGTTCTTACTATGTCAAGTCCAGGTAAGGTTCTTCGTGTATCGTCGAATTAAACCACATGCTCCACCGCTTGTGCGGGTCCCCGTCTATTCCTTTGAGTTTTAATCTTGCGACCGTACTCCCCAGGCGGTACACTTAATGTGTTAACTGCATTACTGCAAGATCAAGTCTCACAACAACTAGTGTACATCGTTTAGGGCGTGGACTACCAGGGTATCTAATCCTGTTTGCTCCCCACGCTTTCGCATCTCAGCGTCAATAATGTTCCAGTAGATCGCCTTCGCAATCGGTATTCCTTCTGATCTCTACGGATTTTACCCCTACACCAGAAATTCCATCTACCTCTCCCACATTCTAGACTAACAGTTTTCAAAGCAGTTCTATAGTTAAGCTATAGGATTTCACTTCAAACTTATTAATCCGCCTACATGCTCTTTACGCCCAGTGATTCCGAGTAACGCTTGCACCCCCCGTATTACCGCGGCTGCTGGCACGGAGTTAGCCGGTGCTTATTCATATAATACCGTCATTATCTTCTTATATAAAAGGAGTTTACGCACCGAAATGTGTCATCCTCCACGCGGCGTTGCTGCATCAGACTTTCGTCCATTGTGCAATATTCCCCACTGCTGCCTCCCGTAGGAGTCTGGACCGTGTCTCAGTTCCAGTGTGACTGATCATCCTCTCAAACCAGTTATGCGTCATAGTCTTGGTAGGCCATTACCCCACCAACTAACTGATACAATACAGGCTAATCTCTTACCAATAAATCTTTCCCTTACTAACTTTAGTTAGTAAGGAGTATAAGGTATTAGCAAACGTTTCCATTTGTTATCCCTTAGTAAGAGGCATATTACCTATACATTACTCACCCGTGCGCCACTTAGCTGACAATTATAGCAAGCTATAACCCGTTCTCGTTCGACTTGCATGTGTTAAGCACGCCGCCAGCGTTCACTCTGAGCCAGGATCAAACTCTCCATAAATTATTGATTAATCTAATTAATCATTATGTAGTGTATGAAACTGACATTTTTGTTTTTTATTACTAAATTACAAAATTATCACTCAAATTTATAGACAAGAATTTGACTTCTTGTTCATTATTTTTTTGTATTGAATATTTAAGATTAACATATTCGGTTTACAAAGATTATTATCTTTACAAACTTACTTCATTTTTTAAAGATCTTAACTTAACCTCTCTCGGTCAAATTGGACGGGAATTATAATAGGATTTTTCTCAGTTGTCAAGAGCTATACGCTTAAATGTCGCTTAAATTTTGGAAATTGTTCTTATTTACCTTTTATTTACCAATTTTATATACTATAATATCTAACTTAATAAGATTTATTAAGTAAAAAAGGTTATAAAACTATAATATAAAAAGGAAGGGAAATGTACAACAGAGATTATTTAACTAATAAATCGTCTGAATATTCACAAGAATCATCTCAAGCATATTTAATGAGCTTTTTAAAAGCTACTTATCAATTGTTTGCTGGTTCACTTTTAGCTGCTACTGCTGGTTCATATATAGGGCTTGGTATGGTTAATATTTTAATGGGTCCTATGAAATGGGTTTTATTTGCAATTGAAATTGCTTTAATATGGTTTGTAATTCCAAGAGTTAAACACACTCCAGGTGTAAACTTAGCTGTTTTATTTGTATTTACATTTATTACAGGTCTTACAATTGCTCCTCTTTTAGCATCAATTTTTGCAATGGCTGATGGAGCTGCTATCGTTGGTCAAGCATTTTTAATGACATCTATTGCATTTGGTGCTATATCTATGTTTGCTATGACAACTAAAAGAGATTTTAGCTCTATGGGTAAATTTTTATTCATTGCTTTAATTATTATGATTGTTGCTGGTATTTCAAATATCTTTATTCAATCATCAATGATGCAATTAATGATCGCTAGTGCTGGAGCTTTAATTTTCTCTGCATTTATTTTGTATGATACACAAAATATAATCAAAGGACATTATGATTCTCCTGTTGAAGCTGCTCTATCTTTATATTTAGACTTCTTCAACTTATTTATATCACTTCTTCAAATTCTTGGTATAGCTAAGAATAATGAATAAGGAATAAAGAGGCTATAACAGTCTCTTTATTTAATAAAATATATGAATAATAACACTTACAGAATAATAGATGCAAACCTTAATAGATTAAGAGAAGGAATTAGAGTTGTAGAGGATGTTTTTAGATATATCTATAATGATAAAGAACTTTCTACAAAATTAAAAAATCTAAGACACCTTTCAAGAGTTGAAAATTTTTATGAAATTTTAGCTTCAAGAGATGTTCAGAATGATGTTCTAAGACAATCAATTAAAAGTGAACAAAATAGAGATGATTTAAACTCAATTTTAATAGCAAATTTTAAAAGAGCACAAGAAAGTGCAAGAGTTTTAGAAGAGTTATTGAAACTTTATTCAATCAAAGATAGTGAAAACTTTAAATATATAAGATATGAACTTTATAATTTAGAAATTGTTTTAACAAAAATAACTTCAAATTCTAAATAGTTTATATTGTACTCTTTATAAAGCTTTTTAGCTTTCTCATATGGTAGTTCACTACTTCCACTAACACCTGATTTTTTTATATAATCAAAAAGTTCTTTTTTGTTAGAGAATTCTAACTTATATAGTATTGTTTCAAATTCACATTTAAAATAAGTAGAAAATGCTTCTTTAATACTATTTTCATCTAAAATAGGAGATTTTGTAGCTGTAATATTTTGAATTGTTTTAAAAGTATTTGATGTAAAAAGTACTGCATTTATCTCTTTCGTTATTTTTGATAAATTTTCTACTACTTTTTTTAAATCTCTTGACCACTGCAAAGCAGAAGATGATATAACCATATCAAAATTTTTATCTTTTATTTCATTAAAAAATTCAACACTATCAAAATTAAAACACTTAATTTCAAGATTTTTTACTTTTGGATGAAGATTACACATCTCTTGAGAACCATCTATTGCCAAATATTTATCGAATTCCCAATTTACATTTGCAAAAATTTGCCCACTTCCACAACCTAATTCTAAAATTCTCTTTGGTTTTGATTTTAACTCTCTAACCAATGACTTTGCGCAAATTTGTTGAATAATATTATAAGACTTATATTCATTAGCATATTTTGAGAATTGATTTCTTTGTTGCATTTATCTCTTCGATTTAAAATTTTAAGTTTTATTTTAGCTAGTTTTTAATAAGCATTCGATAAAATAGAAACCATTTTTTAAAAAGGAATATAGATAATGACATCTACACTTTTAATAGTTCAATTTGTTTTAGCAGTACTTATTGTAATCGTAGTGCTTCTTCAAAAAAGCTCAAGTATGGGATTGGGAGCATATAGTGGAAGTAATGAATCACTTTTTGGAGCAAAAGGTCCTGCTAATTTTTTAACAAAAGCAACTATGTTTTTAGGATTAATCTTTGTATTAAATACTCTTTTCTTAGGGTACACATATAATCAAGAGAGAAATAAAAGTGCTATTGATTCAGTAAAACAAGAGTCTTTAATACCGGCTAGCCCAGTAACTCCTGCTCAATCTGCACCAACAGCTCCAGTTGCACCAACAACTGAAAATAAAGCTCCTGAGAGTAAATAATTAAAATAATATGAAGTATTTATTACTTCTTTTCTTTTTACCTTTGTATCTACTAGCAGATGCAAAGGTTTTTGTTTATCATAGATTCAATGATTCAGAACATCAAAGCACTAACACTAGCTTACAAGAATTAAAAACACAATTTGAATATTTTAAAAAACACAATTATGAAGTTGTAGCTTTAGGAAAAATTCTAAATAAACTAAAAAATGGAGAAGAAATTCCTTCAAATTGGGTTGCTTTAACTATTGACGATGCATATAAAAGTTTTTACGAAAATGGTTTAAATCTTTTCAAAGAATATGCTTATCCATTTACACTTTTTGTATATATTGAAGCAACAAATAGCAAATACAATGACTTTATGACTTGGGATGAACTAAGGGAAGCAAAAAAATATGGGGATGTAGAACTTCATTCTTATTCACATAAATCCTTAGTTAAACTTTCAAATCAGGAGATTATAGAAGATACTAAAAAAGCTATTGAAATTTTTGAAAAGAATATGGGATATAAAGCAAAAATTTATTCTTATCCTTTTGGTGAATATGATGATAGAGTACAAAGTGAGATAGAAAAATTTGATTTTATCTCTATACTAGATCAAAATAATGGTTCAATAAATTCAAAAAGCAATATTTTTGATATAAATAGAATAGCCTTAGTTGGAAATGTAGATATAAAAGAGAAAATAAAATATAAAACTTTAGAAGTTGAATGGATTGAACCAAAAGAATATCCTAAAAATGGTATTTTACAAACTATAAAAGCTAGGGTTAATCCTGAGATTAAAGAAGCTAAAGTATTTGTCTCAACTTACAATTGGCAAGATGTAAAAGTAAATAATGGTATAATAGAAGTTAAATTAAATAAGAAGTTGAATTTAAATAGAAGTAGAGTTGCTATAAGCACTGATTACTACACTATTTCCAACAAATTACTAATCAAATAAAGGAGAATTTTTTATGTTGAATGAAGTTTATTCACAAACAAAAGAGCAAATGGAGAAATCTATTGAATCTTTAAAAAGAGATTACAAAACTTTACGAACTGGTAAGGTAAGTGTAAATATTTTAGATAACATCAAGGTTGATTACTATGGAACAATGACTGACTTATCTCAAGTTGGTTCTGTATTAGCAACTGATGCTACAACTATTACAATTAGTCCTTGGGAAAAAAATCTTTTAGGAACTATTGAAAAAGCTATTCAAACTGCGAATATTGGTGTAAATCCAAATAACAATGGTGAAGTAATTAAACTATTTTTCCCTCCAATGACAGTTGAGCAAAGACAAGAAACTGCAAAGCAAGCTAAAATTATGACAGATAACGCAAAAGTAGCAATTAGAAATATTAGACAAAATGCTAACACAAAAATTAAAAATATGCTAAAAGATAAAGAAATCACTGAAGATGATAACAAAAAAGCACAAGATGAGATTCAAAAAATCACTGATGGTTTTGTAGCAAAAGCTGATGAAACTTTAAAATCAAAAGAGAAAGAAATTTTAACGGTATAAATATGAATATAGAACAAATATATAAAGATGCTAGTGCTTTACTTGAAGGGCATTTTAAACTAAGCAGCGGTAACCATTCAAGATTTTATTTACAAAGTGCAAAAGTTTTAGAAGATCCAAAAACTGCAAAAGTTTTAGCTGAAGCACTGGCTTTAGAGATTAAAAAATCTGGTATTAAAATTGATGCTGTTTGTGCACCTGCACTTGGTGGATTAATTGCTGGATTTGCACTTGCAACAGCTTTAGATGTAAGATTTATCTTTGCAGAAAGAGCTGATGGAGAAATGACAATTAGAAGAGGTTTTGAAGTAAAATCTGGTGAGAAATATCTAGTTTGTGAAGATATTATAACAACTGGAGGAAGTGCTTTAGAAGCTGCTAGAGAAATTGTAAAAGGTGGAGGAGAAGTTGTTGCTTATGCAGCTCTTGCAAATAGAGGTTTCTGCCAAAGAGTTGGAAGTTCTATTGAAAGAAAAGATAACTGTAAATTACCACTTGATAAACCGCTTTTTGCACTTGAAGATTTTGCATTTGAAATGTATAGTCCTGAAGATTGTCCTATGTGTAAAGAAGGAAGTATAGCTATTAAACCTGGAAGTAGAGGGAACTAATGGCTAAATGGAGAGATGTAAAACAAAATAGAGGGAATGAAGATAAAACTAACTCTAACACAGTTTTACAAAACTCTTCAAAATATATGTCTTCGAAACTATCTTCAAGATTCAAAGCTTTTTTAACAGATACTTTTTTAATTACGACTCCAATTTTGTACATAGTTATCTATCTTGTTATGGGTAGTGGTCAAGAATTTGCTGAGAATAGAACTCTTGGTTGGGGAATTATATTTGCTATTCATTTTATAATCATTGCTATTTTTTGGCTAAAAAACGGTCAAACTCCTGGATTAAAAGCTTATGATTTAAAACTTGTAGATAACAAATCATTAGCTAGAATTTCTGTTTTACAAGTAATTATTAGATATGCGGCTACATTAGCTTCTGTAATTTCAATATTCTTTATGTTTACCCCTTATATAAATAAAGAAAGAAAAACTTTCCAAGATATACTATCAAACACAAAAATTATAGACTCCTAAATGCTATTTTTTAATCTATCTGCATTTTACTTTTTCTATTTTGCAGCAACTGGAATTTATGTAATATTTTTACCGAAAGTTCTAAATGATATTGGATATTCATATTTTGATATTGGAATAGTACTAGCAATTGCCCCTCTTATGAGATTTGCAGTACCTTTTTTATTTTTAAAACATATCAAACTTGATAATAAGATATTTATAGTTGCTTTAATAACTTCAATCGTTGGTGTTTCATGCTTTTATCTAACACTTGAACACTTCTTCTTGTTTTTGTTAAACAATGCAATATTAGCAGCTGCTTTATCACTTATTTTACCTTACCTAGAAGTAATTGCCATATCAAACTTAGGAAAAGAAGGATATGGAAAATCAAGACTTTTTGGTTCTATTGGTTTCATGGCTATTGCTATTGTTTTAGCAAAAGTTTTAACTTCTAGCTTTATTGCTATTCATTTTTATTTAGTTGTAATTGTTTTAACTGCTATTTTTTCTATAGTCCTTTTAAAATATGAAGTAAAAAATGAAATTGAAACTCCAGATAATAAGAAATTCTCATTTTTTAAATATTTCCCATTTTGGTTAGCTCTATTTTTTATGCAATTTAGTTTTGGAGGGTTTTATAATTTTTTTACAATATATGAAACTGACCATGGAATGAGTCTTGAGATGACATCATATTTATGGGCTTTTGGTGTTATTTGTGAAATTTTAATGCTCTATTTTCAAGCCCCTATATTAAAAAAGAATTTAGAAAACTTAATAAAAATTTGTTTAGCAATAACAGCATTTAGATGGTATTTATTATATCTTTATCCTAATTCTCTTGAGATTGCTTTCTTCACTCAAAGTTTACATGCATTTTCGTTTGGATTATTTCACACAGCATCAATTATGTATTTATACAGTTTATATGAGAATAAAAAATTGGCTCAACAATTTATGTATGGTTTTGCATATGGATTAGGCGGTTTTTTAGGAGCATTAGTTGCTGGTAAAACTTACGGAGAGAATCTATTTTTATACAGTGCAATATTCGCAATGCTTGCCTTTATTGCAATGTATTTTATAAAAAAAGATAATTAAACCAAAGAATTATATTTATCTTATATCCACTTACTCTTTTTAAATATAAAAAACTGAAATGTAACAACAAATAATAAAACTATAGTAAAAATATAAAATGCATTTTCATTTTCTGCACCTGGAATTCCACCAACATTTATACCTAAAAGTCCAGTTAAAAATGTCAGAGGTAAAAAAATTGCAGAGATTATAGCCATAATATACATTTTACTATTTAGTTCTTGGCTAAGATTATTTACAAGTTCATCTTGAATTAACATAATTTTATCTCTAATAGTATCCAACTCTTCAATATGTCTTATTAATTGGTCATTCGTTTCTCTTAACTCTATCTTTTGATATTCATTTAACCATGAAATTTTTTCGTTATAAAGTTTTATTAAAGCTTCTTTTTGTGGACTAAGATATCTTTTTAATATAATAATTTCTCTTCTAATATTTAGAATTTCAACTCTTTGATTCTTTTTTATAGATTCTAAGATGCTATCTTCTAATAAATCACTTCTATCATGAATTTTATCTATAACACTATCAATTCTATCAATCATTTTGTATGTAAGTTCAACTAAAAATTCTGAAGGACTTTTTATTCCAACTCCTTTTTTTAACTCGTCAATCATCTCAATAACTGATAAAATAGTTCTTCTACTTGTACTTATTATCATATTTTCTGATATATACAATCTTATAGATTTCATATCTTCTGGTTTTGAATTAGGATCTAAATTTACACCTCTTAAAGCAAGAAGTAAATTATCACCTAAAACTATTGTTCTAGGTCTAGTCTCATCAACCAATAATGCATCAACAGCTATATTATCTATACCACTCTTTGTACTAATCCACTCTATTGCTTCTGCTTTTGTATAGTTAAAATGTAACCACAAAAGGTTATCATGTTTCTTATAATTATCAATTTCATTAAAAGCTATCTCTTTAGCAGACCCCTCTTTATCTAGTACAAACCCTATAAAATCTATATTTTTCATCCACTATCCTATTGTGTATACTATCTCTTTTTTTAATTTCTGTTCTTTAATTTCAACAATACTCAAATTTTCTATTTGTAAATTTAATAATTGTTCAAATGTTTTTATATTTTTTAAAGCAAGTAGTTTTAAAATCTCTCCCCTATAAGCTTTTGCAAAATGACTTACAACTTTTCCTTCTTTTATAAATTTCATTGTTAAGTAAGGCTTTTTTATAGTATAAAATTTTTCGTAAAATCCAGCTCTTAAATCTAATATATCTTCATCTAGAAGATAATTATCTAAGGTTTGGCTAAAATTATCACTATAAAACTTATCAATTTTTAGATTTTCAAAACTTTCACCCTGTTTTAACTTATAATCTGGAATCTTATCATCAGCTTTAATAACCCCAAAAATATTAGAAAATATTAGTGTATTTTCATCTATATATTTTTGTGCAGATACTTCCAAACTATTATAATTTAAATAATCATAAGCAACTCCTTCATATCTTTGAATTGCTTTCATTATTGGACTTTTAAAAATATCTTGTTTATATTTTTCAATTACTTCAATTTTTTTTGTTCCAAAAAGTTTTTCCAAATCATTATTTGAAGCATTTTTTAAATAATTATTGTATTTTTCTAAAATTTCTAATCTTTTTTCAAAAAGTTCTGGAAATATAAAACTATTTTTATCAATACACTTAATATCCCCTCCGCCAATTTTTGTCTCACTTGGAGAAAAAAGTATCTTCATTATTATCCTTAAATCTATTCTACTTACAAACCTTATATAATAAAGGTTTACGAAAACTTATTATACAATTTAAGGTATAAAACGTCTATTTTAACTATACTAAAAGCCTACTATTAAAAAGAATTAATACATCTTCAAATCTAAAACTTTTAGTAAATACTATCTATATTGGAACAATATGAAAAAATTTAATTTAAAACAATACATTTTTATAATCCTTGGTTCTTTTTGTTTATCATTTGGAACAGTAACTTTTTTATCTCCAAATGAGATTATTACAGGTGGAGGAATTGGTATATCTTTATTGCTCCATACAGTATTTCCATCTATTACTTTAGGTATTTTTATGGCTATGGTTAGCATTCCTTTTTTAATACTTTCATATATATATTTTGGAAAATACTATTTATTTAAAACTTTTATTGTTGTTATTTTACTATCAAGTTTTACAGATATTTTAAAAGAAGTTATAAAAATTAATGCAATTACACATGATATTTTATTAGCTGCAATTTTTGGTGGAATATTTATTGGTTTAGGTATTGGATTAATTATAAAAGGTAGAGCTTCAACAGGAAGCACATCAGTTATTGGAGAAATCGTTGCAAAGAAAACAAAGTTTAAAGCAGCAGAAGTTTTACTAGCTATTGATGCAATAATAATGTTTGCATCAATTTTTGTTTACAATGATATTGATAAATCTCTTTATAGCTTACTAAGTGTTTATGTAGGAATGAAAGTTCTTGATGTTTTACTTACAGGAAGACCTTCTAAAAAAATAGTAAATATACTATCAACTAATATTGAAGTTTTAAAAGAACAAATAAGAGAGAGAATTGAAGAGCATGGAACAATTCTAAGTGGGATTGGATTGCATCAGGGACAACAAAAAACTGTAATATATGTTGCAGTTGATGTAAGTAAAATTGAACTTTTAAGAGAATTAATTAGAAAATATGATCCAGATGGTTTTATGATTATTGCAGAAGCTTCAGAATTCTTAGGAAGAGAGAATAGTATTTAAATAATACTATTCTAATTGTCTAAAAACTCTCCATCTACATATAACCATAAACCATTCTCCTTTATAAATCTACTTTTTTCTATAAAAGATACATCTTTTTTATTTTGATAAAGTGTTGCTTTAAATGTAACAAAACTTTCTATATCTGCATCTATAAAATCTAAAATTTCTAATTTATCAAAAATTGTATCTGATGAAAAAAGCTCTATTTCCTTTTTCCAAATTTCAGTATTTATGGAGTAATCAATATTATCTTTATGTGTTGTTTTTATAATATAATCACTCTTTTTAAAAGCATATGCACTAAATCTAGATTTCATAAGTTCTAAAGCATTTGATGGATTTTTTATATTATCATGAAAAATTTTACAGCACTTCTTATATTTTATTAAACTTCCACAAGGACAAAGAGAATTCACGGTAAGTTTCAAAATCTTCCTTTAATTTTTGAAAGATTTTATCATAAATTTACAAACTAAAGAGATTTCACTTTAGTTTGTAATTAAAAGATTAGAATTTAAGTTTATTTTGAAGTTTACTATCTAAATCATTTACTTTGTCATCTATTTTTTTATTTACTTGTTTAGATGGCTCTTCTTTTAATTCAGTAGCTTTTTTTGATATATAATCTTTTTCTTTTACATCATTTTGAACATTTTCAACTACACCATCTCCAAAACCTTTTATATTTTTTAAATCTTCAGGTTTTGAAATTTTATTTAATTTTCTATATTCAATAATCTGTTCAGCTTTTTTCTCACCAATACCTTTTATACTCATAAGCTCTTCTTTAGAAGCAGTTTGAAGGTTAACTGCACCAAATAATAAACTACCACTTAAAGCCATAATAGCTAAAATATTTCTCATTTACACTCCTTAAAAATAATGTAAAAAATTATATTATAACTTTATAATTTTAGTAAGAGGTAATAAATTTTTTTAATTCTTCATGTTTTAGTATTTTTATAGAACCTTTTTCATTTTCAATAATTTCTGCTTTTTTAAGTTTTGCTAACTGTCTTGAAAATGTTTCTGGTGTTATATTTAAAATTTGTGCGATTTTTACTTGCCTTAAATTTTTTAGTATCTCTTCATTTTCATATAAAAATTTAGCAATTTTTTCCATACTATTTAGTGTTATGTTGTAATTTATGAAATTTTCTAAAAATTTTATTTTTTTTGTAAGTGATTTTATAAAAAACATTGTAATTTCTGGTTTTAATAAGAATTCTTCCTTGAATTTTTTGTAATCAATCAATAACACATCTGAATCTGTTTCAAATGCACAATTTGCTAAAAAATTTATCTCCTCATAATTTACTATTTCTGCTATTAATGATGGTCCCATTAAATTATGAATTACAACTTCATTATCTTTAAAATCGTGAGTGTATAGCTTAACAATCCCTCTAATTAATAAATGTAAATATTTCGATTCTTCACCTTTGTAAAATAATATTTCGCCCTTTTTATAACTTTTTTTAAAACTTATATCTTTTAACCTTTTTAAATCTTCTTCTTTCAAAAAACTAAAAAAAGCATAATCATCATTTCGTTTAGCTCCTGATGTCATTTTTTCTCCTTCATTGATATTTATCAATTTTATATTAATGATTGTATGTAAATATGCTATAAAATAAAGTAAAAGAAACAAAATGACAAATGATAAATTTGAAATTGAGATAAATACGCTCAAAAAATTTTATGAATTATACTGTAGAGATAAACATACAAATCAAGAATCAAAATTAGAACTTTTAAATTACAAAAATCAAAAGTACTTCTTATTATTAAGTTTATGTACGGAGTGTTATAAGGCTATATCTTACTCATTTAATAAATTAAAAGATTGTCCTCATGATATAAAACCAAGATGTAGAGCTTGCCCTACTCCCTGCTATGAAAAAGAAAAATGGAAAGAAATTGCAAAAGTTATGAAATATTCAGCTATTAAATTATCTCTTGGAAAAATAAAATCAAGAGTTATGAATCTGTTTAATTAAGTTACCAAATAATTTCTTTTTTATTCAATGTTTTTAAAATATCATTCGTTTTTGAGAAGTGTTTGCAACCAAAAAATCCTCTATATGCACTAAGTGGACTTGGATGAGCTGATGAGAGTATATGATGTCTATTTTTATCTATTAAATTGCTTTTTTTAATTGCTGGGCTACCCCACAATAAAAATACAATATCATTACAATTCTGACTGATATATTTAATAATATTGTCTGTAAATATTTCCCATCCTAATTTCTGATGACTTCCAGCTTTTGACTCTTGAACAGTTAAAACAGTATTTAAAAGTAATACACCTTGCTCTGCCCAAGTTGTTAAATCTCCATTTTCACAAACAGATTTTCTTCTTAAATCACTTTCTATCTCTTTTAAAATATTTTGCATTGATGGTGGATTTTTTATATTTGAAGGTGTCGAAAAAGCTAATCCTTGAGCTTGACCAACTCCATGATAAGGATCTTGTCCTAAAATTACTACTTTTAAATTATCTAACTTTGTTAAAGTAAATGCTTTAAAGATATTTTCTTTTTCTGGAAACACTATTGTTTCCTCATATTTTTTATCTATTTCATTTTTTAAATTTTTATAATAATCTTTTTGCTTTTCTAAAGCTATTACTTCTTCCCAAGTCATTTTTATCCTTTTAAATAAAAAAAGCTAAGGCTATAAAAACCTTAGCTTTAAAATATATCGTAAATTCTAAAATTATAAAACTGGAGATTTTATAACCATCATTTTTTGATTTTGCATTTCTGCCATAGAATCAGGAATTCCACCTAAACCTAAACCAGAAGTTTTAGCTCCACCAAATGGCATCCAGTCAACTCTAAATGCTGTATGATCATTTACCATAACTGCTGTTGCATTTAAGCTTTTAACTGCTATTAATGCTGTATCAATATTTTTTGTAAATACTGCTGCTTGGAAAGAAACATCTAATTGATTTGCTCTTGAAATTGCTTCATCTAACGTTTTATATGAATATACAACTACAACTGGTCCAAAAATCTCTTTTTGAGAAATAATCGCATCATCAGATGGGTTAAGAATAACAGTTGGTTGGAAACATGAATCAGAAATTCTTTTTCCACCAGTTAAAATTTTTCCACCTTTAGTAACTGCTTCATTAACCCACTCTTCAACTCTATTTACTTCATTGTGATTAATTAATGGTCCAACTTCAGTTTTAGGGTCTAATTGATTTCCTACAACTAATTTTGAAGCTTTTTCAGCAATTTTAGAAGCTACTAAATCTGTTATTGATTCGTGTACAAAAATTCTTTGAACTGATACACAAACTTGACCTGCATGGTAGAATCCACCTTTTACAAGATCTGGAATCATGCTTTCTATATCTGCATCTGGCTCAACAATTACAGGAGCAACTCCACCATGCTCTAGTGCACTTCTTGTTCCTGGTGATGATTTTGAATTTAAGTACCAACCAACTGGACCTGAACCAATAAATGTAAAGAATGCTGTTTTTGGAGAAGTTACTAATAACTCACCTGCATTTCTATCACAAACAACTGCTTGCGCCCAACCTTTTGGCAAACCTGCTTCTTCTAAAATTTCTACTAGTCTAATTGCACTCATTGGAGTTTGAGTTGCTGGTCTAATAATAACTGGACAACCAACAGCAATTGCAGGAATTACTTGGTGAACTGCTAAGTTAAATGGGTGGTTAAATGCAGAAATTGCAGCAACAACACCTATTGGTTCTTTCATTGTATACGCCATTCTATTTGCAGAACTTACAGTATGACCCATAGCAATTTCATGTCCTTCTTGTAATCCAATTTGCTCAATAGCAATTTTAATTCCATTTATAGCTCTTTGAATTTCAACTTTTGAATCAATATATGGTTTCCCACCTTCGCTTGCACAAAGAATTGTAAGCTCTTCAACTTGAGAAGACATAATTTTCATTACATTTTCTAAAATCTCAATTCTTTTATATTTTGGTAACCAATTAGCTCTATCTAAAAAAGTTTTATGTGCTAAATCTATAGCTGCCTCAACTTCTTCGTAACTGTTAAATTTTACAGTTCCAACTACTTTTCCATCAAATGGTGATGTAACTTCAATAGTACTCATTATATTTTCTCCTTTGAATGTTTTAAATTAAAAAAGGGGCTTTAAATTTAAAGCCCCTTTGAAATGATATTTTTAATTATATCATACAAGTTTTTTGAGGTAATAACTCATTTAAAATTGCATGATTTAAAGAGTAATCAACAGCAAGATCAATTAAATGAACTCCTTTACCATTAACACATTCTTTTAATGTTTTTTCAAATTCTTCTACTGATTTTGGTCTATAACCTTTAGCTCCGTAAGATTCAGCATATTTAACAAAATCAGGATTTCCAAGATCTAGTCCAAATGACTCAAATCCCATACCAGTTTGTTTCCATTTAATCATTCCGTATGCATTGTCATTTAAAATGATTACTGTTAAATCAAGACCTAATCTTACTGCAGTTTCCATCTCTTGAGAATTCATCATGAATCCACCATCACCACAAACACTTACAACTTTTTTATTTGGGTTAATCATTTTAGCCATCATTCCTGAAGGTAATCCTGCTCCCATTGTTGCTAATGCATTATCTAATAATAATGTATTTGGTCTAGCACATCTATAGTTTCTTGCAAACCAGATTTTGTAAACACCGTTATCTAAAGTTACAATATCTTCAGCATCTAAAGTTTGTCTAATTGCTCTTACTGCTCTTTGTGGTAAAATTGGGAATCTATTATCACCAAAATATTTAGATAATCTTGTTCTAATTTCATCTGCTAATCTTGTATAGTAATCAAAATCCCAGTGAGCTTGAACAGTGATTTTATCTGTTAATTTTTTAATATTTCCAGCTATATCACCAACAACGTCCATTTGTGGGAAATACGTATCATCTACTTCTGATGGGAAGAAGTTAACGTGCATAACTTTTGTTGCACCCTCTTTGTTTGACATAAAGAATGGTGGTTTTTCAATAACATCATGTCCAACATTAATAATTAAGTCTGCTCTATCAATAGCACAGTGAACAAAATCGTCTTTTGATAATGCAGCAGCACTTAAACACATTGGGTGGTTTTCATCAACAACACCTTTACCCATTTGAGTAGAAAAGAATGCCATACCAGTTTTATTTACGAAATCTGTTAATGTAGTTCCGATTCTTGTTCTATTAGCTCCAGCTCCAATTAATAATAATGGTCTTTTTGCTTTTTCAATCATAGCAACTGCTTCAGCAATTACTTCATCAACAGCAACAGGATATTTTACATTGTGTACTGGATAAATAGTTGTATCTGCATCTACGTGCTCATCTGCAATATCTTCAGGTAATTCAATATGAACAGCACCTGGTCTTTCAGTTGTAGCAATTTTAAAAGCATCTCTTACAACAGAAGGAATGTTGTGTGCATTTACAATTTGTTTTGCAAATTTAGTCATTGGTCTCATCATTCTAACGATATCAACGATTTGGAATCTACCTTGTTTAGATTTTTTGATTGGTTTTTGACCTGTAATCATCATCATTGGCATTCCACCAAGTTGTGCATAAGCAGCACTTGTAGCAAAATTTGTAGCTCCAGGGCCAAGAGTTGATAAACAAACTCCAACTTTTCCTGTTAATCTTCCATAAGTTGCAGCCATAAATCCTGCACCTTGCTCATGTCTTGTTAATATAAGTTTGATTTTTGATTTTCTCATAGCTTCTAAGAAATCTAAGTTCTCTTCACCTGGAACACCAAAAATGTACTCTACACCTTCGTTTTCTAATGCTTTTATAAATAAATCTGATGCATTCATCTTTTTTTACTCCGTTTATTATGTTTTACTAAATGACTATATTCAAAATATGTAAATTTTGTAATTTTAAATACAAATATTTATCATATTCGATAAACATTTGATATTATAACCATATTCAAACTATACTTTATATAATATTAATTTTATTTTGCAAACTGCTCTTTTTTAGTTAACAAAAAGTTACACTTTTTAAATATGTCCCAATTAATGGCTTTTCTTTTCTACACATAGATAAACTATTTTGTTACGTAACATCCCATAATTTGATTTTGAAGATTTTATTATTTTTCGATAAACTACATAAAAAAGGATAAAAATGAAAGATAAAATTAGTTTGATTTTTGATTTAGATGGAACCTTGTTAAACTCTATAGAAGATATTGCAATTTGTATGAATGAAGTTTTGAAAAGTTTAAATCTAAAATCATATGAAATTGATGAATATAAATATTTTGTTGGTCATGGTATTGATATATTAGTTGATAATGTACTAAAAGACAATACTTCACTTAAAGATGAAGTTTCAAAAAGATTCAAAGATTTATATGAAGATAATCTTCAAACAAATACAAAACCATATGATGGAATTATAGAACTTTTGGATGAGCTAGTAAAAATGAACTGTAATTTAGCAGTTTTATCAAACAAGCCTCACGAAATGACAAGAAAATATGTGAGAGAGATTTTCGGAAATTATCCATTTATTGAAGTACATGGGCAAAAAGATGACATTCCAAAAAAACCTCATCCTGTAGCAGCTATAAATATAGCAAAAGCTTTAAACTCTGAGTATGAAAAAATCTATTTTGTTGGAGATACAAAAGTAGATATGCAAACTGCAAAATCTGCAAATATGAAATCTATCGGAGTTTTATGGGGATTCAGAAATGAAAAAGAGCTAAAAGAACATGGTGCAGACTTTATTGTTTCAACTCCATTAGAAATCTTAGAAATTATAAAAAAATATTGACAAATAGATTTTTTGGTTATATAATGATTTCGCAACATTTTATTAAAAAGGATTAAATTATGTCAAGCGTAGTAAAACAATTAAAACAAATTCAAGCCGATGCAAATGCACTATATATAAAAATTCACAATTATCATTGGAATGTAAAAGGTATGGATTTTCATCCTGTCCACTCATACACTGAGGGACTTTATAATGAAATGTCGGTTTTATATGATGATGCAGCGGAAAGAGCAATCATCTTAGGAGAGAAACCTTATTTAACTATGCAAGAATTAATTGATGCTACAAAAATTGAAACTGAAACTGCTGATAGTTTCAAATCAAAAGAGATTGTAGAAAAAATTGTAAAAGATTTTAATTATCTTTTAAACTCTTTCAAAATGTTAAGTGATTTAGCTTCAAACTCTGGAGATAAAGGAACTGAAGCTTTTGCAGATGAAAAAGTTGCAAAACTTGAAAAAGATTTATGGATGCTAAATAGCATGCTTAAATAAATAAAAAGAGGAGTTATTATCCTCTTTTTGTTACAATCTTCCAAATTATATTAAACTATTTTAAATCCACTTTATTTAGTCATTCCAAAGAGTATCAATGAAAAAATCTATTAACCATGTATATTTAATTATATTAATTTCTGTTTTATCCTCTGTTGCACCTATGGGAGTTGATACTTACTTACCATCTATTCCTGAAATTGCAAAATATTTTGATGTAAATATACATAAAATTGAACTATCTTTATCAATTTTTTTGATAGGTTTTGCAGTAGGACAAATTTTTGGTGGACCAATATCTGATAGATATGGAAGAAGAATCGGTTCTATTGTTGGACTTATTGGTTATGCATTTTTTAGTTTCTTAATAATTTTTAGTTCAAATATATATGAATTATGGGTTTATAGATTTTTAGAAGCATTTTTTGGAGGAATCACTGTTGTAAATGCAGCTGCAGCTGTAAGAGATAGATTTAAAGGACAGGAAGCTGCAAAAGTATTTTCTTTAATTGGAATAGTAAGAAGTTTAGCCCCACTTTTAGCACCTGTATTTGGTGCAGCAATTATTCACTTTTTCCCTTGGGAAGGTATCTTTATATTTCTTACAATTTATGCCCTACTAGTTGCTTTTTTTGTTTATAAAGATTTACCCGAAAGCTTTACAAAAACAGAACAAAATATCATTGAATCATATAAAATAGTTCTTTCAAACTTTACAGCATTAAAAGCTATGTTTGTTTTAGCACTTAGTTTTGGAGGTTTTTTTATTATCATCTCAAGAACTTCATTTATATACATTGAATATTTTAAAATATCAACTGACCTATTTCCATTGTTTTTTGGGATAAATTTCATTATTTTAATGCTCATGATAAAAGTAAATGTAAATTTACTAAAAAAATATAAAGCTCTCGATATAACAAAATTTGCATTACTATTTCAAATAATAGTTGGGATAATTTTCTTATTAGTTCATAAAAATATAACTCTAACTTTTGTAGTAATAATAATTGCATCTTACATGAGTATGATGGCGTTTATTTTTGGTAACTGCATGGCTATGGCTCTTGAACATTTCTCAAAAAATGCTGGAGTTGCTAGTGGAGTTATTGGAGTGTTACAATTTGGTCTTGGAGCGATGATATCTTCTATTGCTTTAAACTTTGAAGATAGTGGTTTTTTTGTGATTGCTTTTAGTATTACAATAATTTCTATTGTAAATTTTCTGATTTTAAAAACATATAGAGCTTGATTTAGATATCAAGCTCAAAAAACTCTTCACAAACTTTTTGATATTTTGCTACTGAACAAGAAATTTTTACAGCATTTGGATAGTCTTTAAACTCTTGTAAAAATAATTTTTTTAATTTATCAACTTCTGCTGTTCTAAATATAAAAAAACCTAAAATTTCATTTTTTCTTTCACCAGCTTTTTCTATTCCAAAACTATCAAACTTCCAATTTACACCTCTTGAAAAGAAAAAAACTTCACTAATTCTTTTTTCAAGTTCATCTCTAACATTTTGATTAAACTCTTTTAAATGTATATAAAATGCAACATTACAATTATATTCAGATTGCACCAAATTATCTAATATTTTATTCATTTTCTACCTTAAGCATTTATTTATTGTTATGTTATCAATATTTGGCTACAATCTTTCTTGTATGAATGCTAACACTGGATTTTGGCATGTTAAATTTTTTAAAATCGAGATTCTCTTTAAGAGGAACCGTACTATCACTTTTTTTTGTTATTGCCTTATTCTTAATATCCGTTGTAGGTATTCAATTATTCTATTTTAGTAAAAAAATATCTCTTGAAATTGTTGATTTAAAACTTCATGGACTAACTCAAAATATTTCTAATGCTATTCAAAATGATGAAAATTCAAATTTTGACACAATAAATATGTTAAGTTTAATGAATGACAAGGCTTCTAATTTAGATTTATATGTAAATGTTCTCAAATCTCACCCTTATATTTATGGTATTTATTCAGGATATGAAGATGGAAGTTTTTTTCAAGTTATAAACCTAAATGCTCATGAATCATTAAAATCTTTTTACAATGCAAAAGAAGAAGATAGATGGTTAAAAATAGAAATACAAAAAAATAGCAAAAATAAAAAAGAGATAGTCTTATTAGATAAAGATTTAAATGTAAACTCTACAAAAATTGAAGAAACTAATTTTGTTCCAAAACAAAGACCTTGGTATAAAGATGCCTTAGTCTCTAACTCGCCAATTAAAACGGATCCTTATAAATTTTATAGTGTTGAGTCTATGGGATTTACTTATGCAAAGAAATTTAATGGTAATAATGTAATAGCATTAGATCTACTTAGTAATTATTTTGGCCATATATCTACAGATCACATTGAAAATAATTATATGGATTTATTTTTATTTAATGAAGATGGATTAGTTATCTATTCTTTAAATAATAATTTATCAATTTTTAACGAATTTTATAAATTAAATAAAAATTTTGATAAATTTCATGAAGCACAAATCATAAAGCTAAATGAAAAGAAATATATAGTTCAAATAAATAAAATTAAATCAGATTATGAGTATAGTTATATTGCAATATTCTGTGAATATGATAAAACTATAAATAATTATGGAAATCAAAGTTTATCACTAATTTTTATTTTTGGATTAACTACATTAGTTATTTTTCCTATAATAATCTTATTTTCAAATATGATTATTAATCCTATATATGAACTTGTTAGTCAAATTAATAAAATAAAAGATAGAAGATATGAAGGAATAGTTGATATAAAAGCTTCAACTCTTGAAGTAAATCTTCTATCAACAGCTTTTAGCCAAATGGCAAAATCAATTCATAAATATCAAAACTATTTAGAAAAAATTGTTGAAGAAAGAACAAAAGAATTAAAAAAGAAAAATGATGAATTAGAAAAATTATCTATCACAGATAAATTAACAAATCTTTATAATCGTACGAAACTTGATGAAGTTTTAAATGCAGAATTTAATAGAAGTAAAAGATACGATTTAAATTTTTCTGTAATTATGCTGGATATTGATTTCTTTAAAAAAGTTAATGATAACTTTGGGCATCAAGTGGGAGATGATGTTTTAATTGAAGTATCAAGAATTGTAAAAAGCTATATTAGAATTACAGATACTCTAGGTCGTTGGGGAGGAGAAGAGTTTTTAATTATTTGCTCAAATACAGATGCAAAAGGTGCAAAAATTTTAGCTTCAAATATAAATCAAGCTGTAAAAATCCATAAATTCTCAAGTTACCCTAATAAATTAACAGTTAGCCTAGGAGTTGCCACTTATTATAATAATTTAGTAAAACCAGAAGATATAATTTCAAAAGCAGATAAAGCTCTATATGAAGCAAAAAATAGTGGTAGAGACAAAGTTGTAGTATTTAATAACTATCTTTAATATTAAAATTTGGTTAATAAAGTTATCATAAAATACACAAATTTTTTATTTAAGGTAAATTAATTGAAATCTGTTAAGACTACTTTTTTACTGTTTTTTATAACACTTTTTCTAAGTTCATGTGAACAAAAAGATCAGACAAATACAAAACCTAAAAATCAAATACCTATTGAAGTTGGATTTATAAATCCTAAAAAAGAGCCCGTAAATTTAGAAATAGAACTTATAGGAAGAGTAAAAGCAAAAGAGCTAGCTCTAATTCGTCCACAAATTAGTGGAATTATAGAAAAACAACTATTTGCTGATGGAAGCTTTGTAAAAGAAGGTGATGTTTTATATAAAATTGAGAATTCTACATACAAAGCAAATGTAAACCAAGCACAAGCTCTTTTAAGTAGTGCAAAAGCAAACCTAATGAGTAGTGAAGCAAAAAGTAAAAGAGCCGATGAGCTTCTAAAATTTGATGGGATTTCAAAACAAGAATATGATGATATAAAAGCCTCTTATATGCAAGCAAAAGCTTTAGTTGAACAAAGAGTTGCTGAACTTGAAAGTGCGAAAATAGATTTAAATAGATGTGAAATAAAAGCACCAATTAGTGGATTTATTGGTATTTCTAATGTAACTGTTGGTGCATTAGTAAATGCAAATCAAACACAAGAACTAGTAAATATAAGAGATACTAAAACTGTTTTTGTAGATTTAACTCAATCTTATAATGAAATATTAAATTTAAAAAATATTATAAACTTACAAGATAATATTGAAGTAACTTTGAGTTTTGACAACGGTTTTGTTTATCCAATAAAAGGAAAACTTGAAGCTAGAGAATTAAATGTTGATGAAAGTAGCCAAACAGTAATTTTAAGAGCTATATTTGAAAATCCAAATAATCTTTTACTATCAGGAATGATGACAAAAGCAACTTTACAAAGCCAAAAAAAAGTTGATGCTTTTTTAATACCTCAACAAGCTGTATTAAGAGACCAAAAAGGAAATCCTATAATTACGCTTATCACAAATGAGAATAAAACTATTCAAAAAGTGATAAAAATACAAAGAGCTATAAATAACAAATGGTTAGTTCTTGAAGGATTGGACCCTAATGACAAAATAATTGTCGAAGGATTAAATAAAATAAATAGTAGAAGTGTAGTTATCCCTAAAGATTTAAGTACACAGTATAAAGATTAGAAAATGATTGCTAAGTTTTTTATTTTTCGTCCAATTTTTGCTTGGGTAATTTCGCTTATTATTATGATAAGTGGAGTTATAAGTCTCTATATTTTACCAATTGAGCAATACCCTGATATTGTTCCACCTCAGATAAATATAAATGCTTCTTATTCAGGAGCAGATGCTAAAACTGTTGAAAATAGTGTAACTCAAATAATAGAACAACAATTAACTGGACTTGATGGCATGCTATATTTTTCTTCTAGTTCTAGTTCATCAGGAAATTCAAGAATAAAAATAACTTTTAGTCAAGAAGTAGATGCTGATATTGCACAAGTTCAAGTTCAAAATAAAGTAAATCAAATCCTATCAAGACTTCCTGAAGATGTGCAAAGACAAGGAGTAAGAGTATTTAAATCTCAAAGTGACTTTTTGATGATGGCAAGTATTTATGATTCAAATAATCTTGCTGATAAAACAGATATTAGTGACTTTTTAGTAAGTAACCTTCAAGATAGTATTTCAAGGATTGAAGGTGTTGGAGATGTTCAAGTTTATGGTGGACAATATGCTATGAGAATATGGTTAGACCCATATAAACTTGAAAAATATAATTTAATTCCAAAAGATATTGAAAATGCTATAAATGCTCAAAATTCTCAAGCAAGTGCAGGAAGACTTGGAGCAATGCCAACAGTTGATAATCAACAACTATCTGTAACAGTAACAGCTAGAAGTATGTTCCAATCTGTGCCTGAATTTGAAAATATTGTTCTAAAATCAAATTTAGATGGAAGTAGTGTAAAAATAAAAGATGTAGCAAGAGTTGAAATAGGTGCTCAAAACTACAATAATGTTACAGCATTAAATGGTTACCCATCTTCTGGTATATCTATTCAACTTGCAAGTGGAGCAAATGCTGTTGCAACTTCAAATAGAGTAAAAGAGTTTCTAAAAGAAGCTGAAAACATACTACCTGAGGGTTATAAAATTGCCTATCCTAGAGATACAACTCATTTCATAAAAGCATCAATAAATGAAGTTGTAAAAACTTTAATTGAAGCAATTATTCTTGTAATTCTTGTAATGTTTTTATTTTTAAAAAATCTAAGAGCCACAATAATTCCTGCAATTGCAGTACCTGTTGTTCTTTTAGGAACTTTTGCAATTTTAAATATATTTGGTTACACAATAAACACTCTTACTATGTTTGCTTTAGTTTTAGCCATAGGACTTTTGGTTGATGATGCTATTGTTGTCGTTGAAAATGTTGAAAGAAATATGAGTGAAAAAGGTTTAGATGCAAGAGAAGCAACTATTCTTTCAATGAATGAGGTAACAGGTGCACTAATAGGAATAACAACTGTTTTATCTGTAGTATTTTTACCTATGGCATTTTTTAGTGGATCAACAGGAATAATTTACAGACAATTTTCAATTACAATTATTTCATCTATGATTTTATCTGTAATTGTTGCTCTTACTTTAACTCCTGCTTTATGTGCAACTATTTTAAAACCTCATAAAGAAAAAACTAGTGGTTTTATCTTCTGGTTTGATACTAAATTTGAGAACTTCACACAAAAATATAAAAATCTAGTTCAAAAAACTTTAATCGTACCAAAAAGATGGGTAATGTTCTATCTAATAATAGTTATATCTTCTGCATATATATTTATAAAACTTCCAACTAGCTTTTTACCAAAAGAGGATCAAGGAAGTTTAATGGTTCAATATACCCTTCCTGTTGGAGCAGTTGCTTCAAGAACTGTTGATGTAGCAGATATTGTTAGAGACTATTTTATGACAGAAGAGAGTGCTGCTTTAAATACTATATTTACAATTTCTGGGTTTAGTAGTAGAAGTAGTGGACAAAATGTTGGAACTGCTTATGTATCATTAAAGAATTGGGATTTTAGAGATAAAAATAACCATGTTGATAAAATAAGTCAAAGAGCCACAAAAGCTTTTAATGACCCAAACAGTAAATATTTCGTAAGAGATGCTAGAGTATTTACTATAAATCCTAGTGTTATTCAAGGTTTAGGTTCAAGCGATGGTTTCGAATTTCAATTACTTGCTAGTTCAAATCTATCAAGAGAAGAGTTAAGAGAAGCAAAAGATAAAATAATCGAAGAAGCTACTAAAAATCCAAAAATAAACTCTGTTAGAGCCGATGGAACAGAAGAATCTCCTCAACTAAAAATATCTTATGATACAAATAAAGCTTTAGCTTTAGGGATTAATCTAAAAGATATAGATACAACACTTAGTGCTGCTTGGGGTGGAACTTATGTTAATGACTATATTGATAAAACTAGAATAAAAAGAGTTTATATTCAAGGTGATGCGCCATTTAGAACAGCTCCTGAAGATTTGTATAAATGGAAAGTTAGAAACAGCAATGGTTCAATGACTCCATTTAGTGAATTTAGCTCTTTTTCTTGGGTTTATTCTCCAGAAGAACTTACTAGATTTAACGGTTTCATGTCTTATGAAATTCAAGGAAGTGCTGCGGCTGGAATTAGTTCTGGGGATGCTATGAATGAAATGGATAAAATATCAACTAATGTAAATAGTGGACTAATGCATGCATATAGTGGAGCTTCATACCAAGAAAAACTTGCAAGTAATCAAAGTTTGATTTTATACTCTATTTCTATTTTAGTTGTATTTTTATGCCTTGCTGCACTTTATGAAAGTTGGAGTGTACCTTTCTCTGTTCTTTTAGTAGTACCTTTAGGAGTTTTTGGAGCTGTTTTAAGTATATATTTTAGAGATTTAAGTAACGATGTATATTTCCAAGTTGCTCTCTTAGCAGTTATGGGACTTGCTTCAAAAAATGCAATTTTGATTGTTGAATTTATAAATAGTGCATATAAAGATGGTATGAATTTAATTGAAGCTGCAATTACTGGAGCAAAATTAAGATTAAGACCAATTGTTATGACTTCTTTAGCATTTATTGCAGGAATCATTCCTCTTGCTATATCCTCAGGAGCTGGAGCAAATAGTAGAATTGCAATTGGAACAGCAATTTTAGGTGGAACTATAAGTGCTACCATACTTGCTATATTTTTTGTACCATTATTCTTTGTAATAATTAAAAAGATATTTTCAAAAGAGGTGAAAAATGTTTAAAAAATCCCTAAGTCTTACATTTTTTACTCTTTTTTTCAGTTCTTGTGTATCAATGGCACCTAATTTAGAACTAAGTAATGATGACTCTATTCCAAAGAATTTTAAAAATTATCAACAAATAGATGAAAAATCAGATATTAGTTTAGATAGTTTTTTAATTGATGAAAACTTAAAATCTATTGTAAATCTTGCTTTAGAAAATAATAAAGATTTAAGAATTGCTCTTTTAAGAGTTGAAGAATCAAAATCTCTTTATAGGATTGAAGAATCAAATTTGTATCCCAAAATAGATGCAAATGGTAGTTTTTCTAGAGACAAAAAAGAAGAAATTATAAAAAACAACTATAAAGCATCGGTTGGAACAGTTTTTGAACTTGATTTATTTGGGAAAAATAGAAGTTTAAATGACGCAGCAAAAAATAGTTTTTTTGCTACTCAATATGCTTTAAACTCTACAAAACTAGCTTTAATTTCACAAACAATAAACTCTTATTTAAGTTTAGCTTCGAATCTTGAAAATCTTAATTTACAAAAAGAGATAAACAAAAATTTAAGTAGTGTTTATGAGCTTACTCAAAAGAAATTTAATGCAGGAGTTATAAATAAAGAGGATCTACTATCTAGTCTTGCTATCTTAAAAGAGAGTGAAAATCAAATTATAGTTTATGAAAATCTTGTCCAAATAGATATAAATTCTCTTGAATTACTAATTGGTTCAAATTTAAATGAAAACTTAATTCCAAAAAATCTAAAAAAAGATGATAGTTATTTAGCTCTTTTAAAATCTGGAATTAACTCTGATATTCTTTTAAGTAGACCAGATATTAAAGAACTTGAATATAAATTAAGAGCAAAGAATGCAAATATTGGTGCAGCACGTGCTACTTTTTTTCCTAGTATTAGTCTAACTGCAAATACTGGATTTGCAAGTTCAAGTTTAAATAACCTATTCTCAAATCCAAATAGTTTCTGGCAGTTAAGTCCTTCTATAAATATTCCAATATTCAATGCTGGTGAAAATAGTGCAAAACTAGATTTGAGTAAAACTCAAAAAGAGATAGCATTAAATGAGTATCAAAAAGGTATTCAAACAGCCTTTAAAGAGGTAAATGATGCTTTAATTGTAAGAAAAAATATATACACTAAATTAGAAAATCAAAAAGAACTTACAACTACTGTTGAAGATGCTTATAAAATTGCGTTAAACTCTTATAAAATTGGTTACGGAAGTTATTTAAATATGTTAATTGCTCAAAAAGCTTACATTAATTCTCAAAAAGCTTTAGTACAAACTTACTTAGAAGAGTTAGAAAATAGAGTTGAGATTTTTAAAACTTTAGGTGGGAATATAGATTAAGTGGGATTTAAATCCCACTTCAACGAAATCTTAAAAAGATTCCCATTCGTCATCGTTTGATGATTTTGACTTTATTGGTTCAACTTTTTTTGAAGTTACTTTATTCTTTACTTCAATTTCACCATTAGAATCGTTTCTTTTAGTATCTGTTTTTAAAACTTTCTTAGATTGTGAAATAATCTCATTTTTACCATCAAAGTTTTTCTCCATTACATCATCTACTATATGTTTAGAAATATTATCTGTATCCATTGCTATTTCATGAGTTCTTGATGCAATTACAGCATTTTGTTGAGTTTGTTGGTCAAGCATTGTTACTGCATCATTAATTTGAGAAATTCCACTTTGTTGCTCTTTTGAAGCATTCGAAATTTCAACTATCATTGAAGCAGATTTTTCAATGTTATTCAATAAATCTTCATAACCTTTTATCATATCATCTGAAATATTTTTCCCTTCTTGTGCTTTTTGTGTTGCAATTTCAACAATGTTCTTAATCTCTTTTGCAGCTTCAGCACTTCTACTTGCTAGATTTCTAACCTCTTGAGCAACAACAGCAAATCCTTTTCCAGCCTCACCAGCAGTTGCTGCTTCAACAGCAGCATTAAGTGAAAGAATATTTGTTTGGAATGCAATTTGATCAATTACAGTTATTGCCTCGTTTATATTTGTTACTTGATTTGTAATTTCATCCATAGCAACAGCCGTATTTCTAGCCATTCCTTGGCCTTTTTTAGCAGAATCACTAACTTGTGCTGAATAATCTTGCATTTTCATGACATTATTTGTGTTATTTACAACTGTACTTGTTATCTCTTCAAGTGCAGCTGCTGTCTCTTCAAGACTTGCTGCTGCTTCATTTGCACTTGTATTTAATTTATTTACATTTTCTATCAATATTTTTGAAGAGTCTTCTAATTTAACTCCATTTATTAAATTATCTTTTAACATCAATGTAATTGCTTTTTGAAGAGTGTTAATTCCTGTAATCATCTTTTCAAGAACACCATCTGCTTCATCATCTTTTCCAAGATTTAAAACTGGTCTATAATCATAATTTGCATAAGATGCTAATACTTCATTTATTTGAACAAATCTCGCTTTTGTATGACTTATCATTTCATTTAATTCATCTTTAAATTCATTTAATGAGGAATTTGGAGTTGACTTATCTATAGTTTGAGAATACCACCCATTTCGTACTCTCACCATTACCATTTTCGCTTCGGCTATTAATTCATTGTCTTTTACTATAGTATCTTTTACTATATTGATATTTTCATTAATAAGTCTTGCCATATCACCAAACTCATCTTTCGCACCATCATCTAAAGTAAGAACATTATTAGTTTTTCTATTTAAAAAGCCAAAAAAGCTTAATAAACCTTCTTTAACATTTACTAAAGATTTCATAATACTATTTGAAATAAATACAGATATTCCTATAAATACTATAATCGAAATTATTCCAATTAAAGCTAACTCTGTACTCAAAAAATTCATAGCTTCTTCTTTTGTTTTATTCACATCACTATTTAAAGATATGATAGAATCTTGAAGTTTCTGTGCAACTTCAACCATATGAGATATAGTATCTTTTAGATTTGTAGTTTTATCTTTTATCATAATCTCTGATATATACTCAAAACCTTTAACATACTCATTTATCATTGCTATTGAATCATCTGCAACTTTTTTATTTCTGTCAGATTGAAATAAATCTTTTAAAGTAAGCATTTGATTACTTAATTTTTTAAATTCATTTATAACTATTGCTTTTTTATCTTGAGTAGAATCTTGCATAAATTGGTATACAGTAATTCTTGCCTCTAGAAGTATTTTAACGCTATCTTGCGTTTTTATAGCTATTTGTGTTCTTTCTTCTATATATTTCATAGAAGTTAAATAACTAACAGCGACAATGATTGAAATTATTACAACCAAGATGGGAAAAACTAAAAGCTTAGTTTTTGTACTAAGATTTTTAAACATTTTATGTTTCCTTTTATTATTTTATTTGTGCTATCATCAGTTATTATTTTATTTAATTAGATATTAACTTTTCATAAATTATTTGAAATAATCAGTAGTTTATAAATTATATTTATACTTAAAAAGTTATTTTATTTGATTGCGATATGTTTTCCTGCCAAATATCCGCTTGCCCATGCAAAGTGAAGATTGTATCCTCCCCTATTTCCAACAATATCTAAAACTTCTCCAGCAAAATATAAATTCTTTACTATTTTACTTTCATAAGTTTTATTATCTATTTCTGGTGTTCTAACTCCTCCACCACTTGCTTCTGCATGTGAGAAACCTTGTGTATCAATAACTTTTAATCGCCAAGAGTTTAATTGATGTGATAATGCTTTTATTTGTTTCATATTTATATCACTTGATTTTGTATCTTTATCTATTTTACAAATATCCAATAATACTGGAGCTATTTTGTTTGATACAAGTCCTGTTAATATATCTATTGCTTTTTGATTACTTAGTGTTTTAAATAAAGTTTGAATTTGATTTGCTAAATCATTTACATTTATCTTTGGAAAGAAATTTATTCTTAGTTCTACATCAGAAAAATTAGTTAATGCCAAAACTGCTCTTTGAGAGATATCTAATATTGCAAACCCAGAAACTCCATAAGCTGTAAATAACACATCTCCAAATATTTCTTGTTCAAAGTTACCATTTACATATAAACTTACATTACACTCTTTTTTTACACCTTGAAGCTTTCCGTTATATGTATTTTGTGTTTGAAGTCCAACCAAAGAAGGATATGTTGGATTAAAAGTATGTCCAAAATTTGAAGCAATTTCTAAACCTTTTTCACTTGAGTTTAGTTGTGGAGCAGCACCTAAACCAGAAGTAATTACAACTTTATCATAATCTTTAAACTCTTTTTCTTTACAAATAACTATAAATTTATTATCTATTTTTTTTATATCATCTATAAAATGTTCATAATAAATATTAACTTTGAAATCCTCCAAAGCTAAAGATAAAAGATTTGTTACAGATTTTGCTTCATTTGACAAAGGATATACTTTTCCACTCTCTTTCTCATCCAATAACAACCCTATACTTTTACAAAACTTTTCAAAGACTTTAAAATCAAACTCTTTTAATGCAAAATCAACAAAAGATGGATTTTCTCCTAAATAATTTTTTGAAGAAATAGAACTATTTGAGATATTACATCTTCCATTTCCACTTGCTAATATCTTTTTTCCTACAGTTTTGTTTGCATCAAATATATCTATGTCTAAATTTTTATTTACTCTTTTAGCTGTAATTGCAGCCATTATTCCTGCTGCTCCTGCTCCAATAATTGCTATTTTCAAAATCTTCCTTTAATAAAAAATTGCAAACCAAATAGTTGGTTCATCTAAAGATGTAAATTTCACTCTATGTTTTTGCATAGCTTCTATATTTAAACAATCACCCTTTTTTAACTCTACTTCAAAATCTTCAAATTCCAAAATTGCATTACCACTTAAAAGCAAAATGTATTCATTTTCTACTTGTTCATACCAAAAATCTTCAGGAGATTTTTGCCCATTTGAAACAATTCTTTCTACTCTTATGCTCTCATTTTTGAAGATTTGGAAAAAATTCTCTTCATTTTTATCGATGATTACTTTATCAAAAATATTATATTTTTTCAACAATTTCTTTCTCGTTTACTGATTTTATGGTATTCTATCAGAATCTTACTTAACTAGTATTACAAAGTTGATTAAATATATCAACTTTAACTACAACGCCTATAAATAGTATATTTATATAAATTTGATTAAAAGACTTGACATTTCAAAAAAAATTGTTTATAATTCCAATATATTTAAACTTGATTAATTTATAAAGGATTTAAAAATGCAAAAAGATACAATTGCTATCCACACAGGATATGATAAAAAAAATGGAAATGGAGAGATGGCTGTTCCAATTTCTCAAACAACAGCTTATGCATTTAGAGATAGCGAGCATGCAGCAAATCTATTTGCACTAAAAGAACTTGGATCAATCTATACAAGATTAAACAATCCAACAACTGATATTTTAGAACAAAGATATGCTCAACTTGAAAATGGAGCTGCTGCTATAGCAACTTCTAGTGGAGCTGCTGCTATTTTTTATGCAGTTGCAAACGTTGCTGAAGCTGGAGATAATATTTTAATCTCTGACAAACTTTATGGTGGAAGTGTGACACTTTTTCACTTCACATTAAAAAGATTTGGAATTAGTGTAAAAGTATTTAATAGTGATGATGCTTCTAATCTAGAAGAGTTAGTTGATGATAAAACAAAAGCTATTTTCTTTGAATCATTATCAAACCCACAAATAGCAATTCCAGCTATTGAAAAAATTGTTGAAGTTGCAAAAAAATATGGAATTATCACAATTTGTGACAATACAGTTGCAACAGCTTCTTTATTCAATCCAATTTCATGGGGAGTTGATGTAGTTGTTCACTCTACAAGCAAATATACAAGTGGAAATGGAACAGCTCTTGGTGGAGTTATAGTTGAAAGAGATAATTTAGCAGAATTTTTCAAAACAAATAGCGCTAGATATCCACAATTTACAACTCCAGATGCATCATATCATGGATTAGTATATACAGAAGTTCCTCTTCCAAACTTTTGTTTAAGAGTTAGATTATCTCTCTTAAGAGATATTGGAGCTACTCCAGCACCATTTAACTCATGGCTTTTAATTCAAAGTTTAGAGACATTAAGTCTAAGAGTTGAGAAACATTCACAAAATGCTCTAAAAGTTGCTGAGTTTTTAAAATCTCACAAAAAAGTGAAAAATGTTGCTTATCCTGGATTAAAAGATGACAAATATTATGCAAAAGCACAAAAATATTTCAAAGGTGGTTTAGCAAGTGGTCTTATCTCTTTTGAAGTAGAGAGTTTTGAAGAAGCTAAAAAAGTTATTGATAGTGTAAAACTGTTTAGCGTTGTTGTAAATATTGGGGATAGTAAATCTTTAATTACACATCCTGCATCTACGACTCACTCTCAAATGAATGCAGAAGAGTTGAAGAAAGCAGGTGTAAATCCAGTTACAGTTAGACTTTCAATTGGTTTAGAAGATACAGCTGATTTAATTGAAGATTTAAATCAGGCGTTAAATTAAGGTTATGAAATGCCTTTAATTTCAACAAAGGGAGTTTATGGTTTGGCAGCTATGTATGAACTTAGCCGCCATAATGATGAAACTCCCATGCAAATAAAAGATATTTCGGCAAATGCATCTATTCCGCAAAATTACTTAGAGCAGCTGTTAAGTAAACTTAGACGTGCTGAATTGGTAACTAGTATAAGAGGTGCAAGGGGTGGTTATCTTTTGGCTAAAAAACCAGAAGATATAAAAATAGTAGAGATTTTAGTTGCTCTTGAAGATGATATAAAAATAGTCGATTCAAAGGTTGATAACCCTATATTAGATCTATTTTTTGATGAATCAAAAGAGAAGATGAAAAAGATTTTTGATTTAAGCTTATCAAATTTAGATGAGTATCAAAACAAATACAATGAATTTTTACATTATAATATTTAAATAAAATTTGAAAGGGAAAATATGAATTTTGCAAACAATATAACAGAATTAGTAGGAAATACTCCATTAGTTAAACTTCAAGATGCAAGTGATGCAAGTGGAGCAACAGTTTTAGGAAAATGTGAATTTATGAATCCAAGTCACTCTGTAAAAGATAGAATTGGAACAAATATGATAAAAGTAGCTTTAAGAGATGGTCTTATAAATAAAGATTCAACTTTAATTGAGCCAACAAGTGGAAATACTGGTATTGCTTTAGCATCTGTTAGTGCAGCATTAGGATTAAAATTAATTCTTGTAATGCCAGCATCTATGAGTATAGAAAGAAGAAGACTTTTACAAGCTTTAGGAGCGAAATTAGTTCTTACTCCAGCTGAAAAAGGTATGAAAGGTGCTATTGAAAAAGCAAATGAATTAAAAGAGCAAACGCCAAATTCAATAATTTTACAACAGTTCCAAAATCAAGCGAATCCAGAAATTCACAAAACAACAACTGCTAAAGAGATTTTAAAAGATACAGATGGAAAAGTTGATTTCTTTGTTGCAGGTGTTGGAACTGGTGGTACTTTAACAGGTGTTGGAGAAGTATTAAAAGCTCATAATCCAAATATTAAAATAATTGCTGTTGAGCCTGAAGCATCTCCTGTTTTAAGTGGTGGAGCTCCTGGTCCTCATAAAATTCAAGGAATCGGAGCTGGATTTGTACCAGATGTTTTAAATACAAAAATTTATGATGAAGTTATCAAAATTGCAAATGATGATGCAATTGAAAGTTCAAGAGCATTAGCAAAAACTGAAGGTCTTCTTGTTGGAGTTTCAGCAGGTGCAAATGCATTAGCAGCAAAAATAATTGCTTCTAGACCAGAGAACGAAGGTAAAACAATAGTTACAATTTTATGTGATACAGGTGAGAGATATTTAAGCTCTGGTTTATATGACTATATAGAAGAATAATTCTTCTATATGGCTTGAATTTAGGAAATTTATGCACGAAAAACCATATAGGTCGGTTGTAAAAACAATATCATGGCGAACAGTTGGAACACTAGATACAATAATAGTATCTTACTTTGTAACTGGAAATTTAGTTATGGCGGCTTCAATTGGATCAATTGAAGTTATTACAAAAATGATTTTATACTATTTTCATGAAAGAGCTTGGAATAGATTAAAATTTGGAACTGTAAAACAAGTAGAAAACGATTATCAAATTTAAGGTATTTTATGAGTATAGAAATAGTAAAAAATATTGAAGAAAAAATTTTATCTTTAAATACAACTGATTTAATCAAATATATATTAGAAAATTACAAAAATGTAGCATTAAGCTCTAGTTTAGGTGTTGAAGATCAAGTTTTAACTGATATGATTTTTAAAGTAAATAAAAATAGTAGAGTATTTACTCTTGATACAGGTAGACTTCATAGTGAAACTTATAAAGTTATGGATGAGACAAATTTAAAATATGGTGTGAAACTAGAAGTTTTTTTTCCAAAATTTGATGATGTTGAAAAACTGTATATTACTCAAGGAGTAAATGGTCATTTTGAAAGTATTGATAATAGAAAAAACTGTTGCAATATTAGAAAAATTGAACCTCTAAAAAGAGCTCTTAAAAATGTTGATATCTGGATAACAGGACTTAGAGCATCACAAAGTATCACTAGAACTAATCTTCCAGTTATTGAATGGGATGAAAATTTTAAAGTAATCAAATTAAATCCTCTTATAAATTGGAATGAAGATGATGTTTGGGAATACATAAGAGCAAATAAAGTTCCTTACAACAAACTTCATGATCAAGGATATCCAAGTATTGGATGTGAACCTTGCACAAGAGCTATAAAAGCTGGTGAAGATATAAGAGCTGGACGTTGGTGGTGGGAAGACCCAGAACATAAAGAGTGTGGTCTTCATAAAAAATAACTCTTCTTAGAGTTTCCAAATTATTAAATAAAGAAGGAAAAATGTTAGATACAAAACAATTAACGCATTTAAAACAGCTTGAAGCTGAATCAATTCACATTATTAGAGAAGTTGTTGCAGAGTTTGATAATCCTGTAATGATGTATAGTGTTGGAAAAGATTCTGCTGTTATGTTACACCTTGCTATTAAAGCTTTTGCTCCTGCAAAATTACCATTTCCCCTACTTCACGTAGATACTTTATGGAAATTTAAAGAGATGATTGCTTTTAGAGACCAAAGAGCTAAAGAAGAAGGTTTTGAACTTTTAGTTCACACAAATCCAGATGGAATTGCTCAAGGAATTGGACCTTTTACACATGGTAGTGCTGTTCACACAGATATTATGAAAACTCAAGGTTTAAAACAAGCGTTAAATAAATATAAATTTGATGCTGTTTTTGGAGGAGCTAGAAGAGATGAAGAGAAATCTAGAGCAAAAGAGAGAATCTATTCTTTTAGAGATAAGAATCATAGATGGGATCCAAAAAATCAAAGACCAGAACTTTGGAATATCTACAATGCAAGAGTTCACAAAGATGAAAGTATTAGGGTTTTCCCACTTTCAAATTGGACAGAACTTGATATTTGGCAATATATCTATTTAGAACAAATACCTATAGTTCCTCTATATTTTGCAGCAAAAAGACCAGTAGTTGAAAAAGATGGTGTAAAAATCATGGTGGATGATGAAAGAATGCCAATTGGTCCAGAAGATGTTATAAAAGAAGAGATGGTTAGATTTAGAACTTTAGGATGTTACCCACTAACAGGAGCTGTAAATTCAACTGCAACAACTCTTGAAGAGATAATTGAAGAGATGCTTTTAAGTAAAACAAGTGAAAGACAAGGAAGAGTTATAGACAATGACAGTGCTGGGTCTATGGAGAAGAAAAAAATAGAAGGGTATTTTTAAAATGGAAAAAATTGACGATATAAAAGCTTATTTAAAAGAGCATGAGAATAAACAACTTCTTAGATTTATTACTTGTGGAAATGTTGATGATGGAAAATCTACTTTAATTGGAAGACTTCTTCATGATTCAAAAATGATTTTTGAAGATCAACTAGCAAGTATAAAAAAAGATAGTAAAAAAAATAATACAACAGACAATGAATTTGATTTATCTTTACTTGTAGATGGTCTTCAAAGTGAAAGAGAACAAGGTATCACTATTGATGTTGCATATAGATATTTTTCAACAGATAAAAGAAAATTTATCATAGCTGATACTCCAGGACATGAGCAATATACAAGAAATATGGCAACGGGAGCTAGTACTGCAAACTTAGCAATTATTCTAATAGATGCTAGATATGGAGTTCAAACTCAAACTAAAAGACACTCTTTTATTAATAAACTATTAGGTATTAAACATATCGTTGTAGCAGTTAATAAAATGGACTTAATGGATTTTAGAGAAGATATTTTTAACAAAATTAAAGAAGATTATTTAAAATTTGCAAAAGAACTAGGTCTTACAAATAATATTACATTAATTCCATTATCTGCACTAAATGGTGATAATGTTGTTGAAAGAAGTGATAAATCTCCTTGGTATACAGGTGAAACTTTAATGCAACATTTAGAAAATGTTCAAATTGATAGTGATAGAGATTTAACACATTTTAGATTTCCAGTTCAATATGTAAATAGACCAAATCTTGATTTTAGAGGATTTTGTGGAACAATCGCAAGTGGAGTTATAAAAGTTGGAGATGAAATTACAGTTCTTCCTTCTAAAAAAAGCTCTAAAATAAAAGAGATTGTAACTTATGAAGGAAATTTACCTTATGCCTACGCAGAACAAGCAGTTACTCTAACGCTAGAAGATGAGATAGATATTAGTCGTGGTGATGTAATTGTTAAAAGTGATGAACAAGCAGATGAAGCAAACAATTTTGATGTTGATTTAGTATGGCTTAGTGAAGATCCTTTAATAAAAGGGAAACAATATTTTATAAAAAGAGCAACTACAACAACAGTTGGAACAATTAGTCAATTTTATTATAAAACAGATGTAAACACATTGGAAAGAAGTGCAACAAATACTTTAAATTTAAATGAAATTGCTAGAGCGAAACTTGATTTAGAACAAATAGTTGCTTATGATTCTTATGATAAAATAAAAACGATGGGTAGCTTTATTATTATTGATAGAGTAACAAATAATACTGTAGGTGCTGGAATGATTAGAGCAAAATCAAGTGATCAAAGCAAAAAAGATAGTTCTTATAGTGCTTTTGAGATTGAATTTAATGCTCTTGTTAGAAAACATTTTCCACACTGGGAGTGCAAAGAGATTTTTTAAAGGTTTTTTATGTCGCATAAATTAAATATAGAAAAAATAAAAAGTGATAAATCAAGCAATGATATTATTGCTGATATTTTTTACTATTGTGTTACAGCTGAAAGAGTTGATTTAGAGGATTTAGAAAGATTTAAATGGCATGGTATTTATGCTCAAGATGAAGAACAATCATTTTTTGCTCTTAAAGTTCCTCTAAATTTAGGGGAACTAAATCTAGTACAATTAAAAGCTATTTTAAATATATTAAATGAGTTTAACATTGATGAAATAAGTTTTAAAGAAGGTCAAAAATTAGAGTTTAGAAATCTAAAACTTTTCTCTCTTCCAAAAATTTTCAATCTTCTAAAAGAGGTTGAATTATCAAGCTTTTTTGAATCAGGACATAGTATAAAAAAAGTTATTACGTGTCCTGTTAATGGTTTAGATAGTACTCAACTATTTGATGTTGAAGATATTGCAAACAAATTAAATGATACCTTTGTAGGAAATAAGAACTTTTTTAATCTTCCAAACTCTTTACAATTTGCAATAAGTGGTTATAGAGAGGGTTGTGATGCTGGTTTTTTACCAGATGTTAGTTTTAATGCAACAAAAAATCTAAAAGATAAAATAGTATTTGAAGTAAAAATTTTAAATACTTGTATTGGAAATATAACAAGTTCACAAATAATTCCAACAGCTAGAGCTATAGCAAATATTTATAAAGATTTTGGACAAAGAGAAGATATAAAATTCAGTGATTTTAAAAGCTTTTTAGATGAAATTGAACTTGTAAATTTTTATAATATTTTATCATCTATGTTAGATTTTAAAATTCAAGATTCTTGTTTTATAAATACAAATATAGAACCAAAGAAACCTAGAATGGGAATAAATGAAAGTCTAATTGAAGGTTTTTCATACATTGGATTAAAATCAAAAGATGCAAAATTATCAAAAAATGATTTAGAAAAATTAGTTTTTAATTTAAAGCGTTATGGTGCTTCAAAAATAAAAATTACACATAAATCAAATATTATAATTCTTGATGCTCCTACAAAAAATAGTCAAGATTTAGCTTCAAATCTAAAAGATATAGGATTAATTCTTTAATCTATATCTTTTGGCTCAAACTTCTTAGCCATTAACAGTAAAACAGCCCCTCCAACAACTATAACAGCCGTTAAAATAAGAGAATAATCATAATTTCCATATTTCTCAATGAAATATACACTATATAATGGAGCAATTACCTGCCCTATTCCATAGGAAGATGTCATAGCTCCCATTAGAACTACAGGATTTCCTTTTGATAACTGTCCACCTAAATTCATAAAAAGTGCTACTAGACCAATAAATGTTCCACCATATAAAACTCCACTCAATAAATTTAGATACATATTTGTTGAAAAAACTGGAATTAAAATACCAACTGCTTGAAGTAATAATGCAATTATTATTATATTAGAACTTCCAAATCTATGTGCTAAAAACATCCAAATAATACAAGAAGGTATTCCAGCAACTCCAACTAAAGTCCAAGTAATACTACCATACCCTTCTAACCCTGGAAGATTATTTATAATATCTGGCAAGAATGAGGCTTGAACAACAAATCCAACTCCTTCAGCAAAATATGCCATAATTAATATTATTACAAATGGTGTAAAAATAGAAAAATCAAATTTAGTTTTTACTGCTTTTTGTTTTACCTCTTTATCAAAAGATAAAATATACATACTATAAAACGATAATATTATTGCAAAAATTGCTAGTACACTCCAAGAATCTCTCCAAGTATTACCTAAGCTCATTACAAATGTTGCAATTAAATCTGTTGTTAAAATTGAAAATCCAATACCACTAAAATGAATCCCCATAGCTTTTGTTTTACTTTTTATTGTAAGTTTTTGCATAACAATTGCTGTTCCTACAATCAAACACATAGCCCCTGCAAAACCTGCTAATACTCTTGATATTGACCAAAGTGTATTATCATCGCTATAAGCCAAAATAAAAGTAGTAAGAATTGCTAAAACAATTCCAAATCTATATAGATAAACTTTTATATTTATATCTTTTATAAATATTGAAAATATAGATCCACTTAAATATCCAGCAAAATTTAAAGAAGCTAAAATCCCTACAAATTTAATACTCAAATAATCATCAAGCATAGCAGGAATTAAACCTGTAAAAGCAAATCTAGCAACTCCTAAACCAATTATTATAGAAAAAATACCAGCTATTAAAATAGCTACATTATTATTTCTATCAAAAAGTTTCAACATTATCTCATCCTCGTCAAAATTTCGTTATCATATCACTAAAGGTTATTTTGTGTCAAATAATTAATAATGATATGTGATATAAGGAAAAATGATATGGATTTAAATTTATTAAAAGTTTTTGTAAATGTTGCTAATAAAAAAAGTATCTCTATGGCTGCAAGTGAATTAAAATGTGCTCAATCAAATGTAACTTCAAGAATAAAACAACTTGAAAAAAATCTTGGGGTTGAACTATTTTTTAGAGTTCCAAAGGGAGTAATTTTAACTAAAGAGGGCGAAAAACTTTATCCTCAAGCTCTTGAATTAATTCACAAAATGCAAAATTGTATTGATTCTATTTCTAATAATAGTGTTGAGATAAGTTCATTAAAAATTGGTTCAACAGATTGTAATGCAGCTGTTAGAATTTCTCCATTTTTATTAAAATTACATCAAGATTTTCCAAATATGCACTTAGAATTATTTACAGGAACAACAAAAGATATCTATGAATTAGTACTTGATTACAAAGTTGATATTGCATTTATAAGTGGTGAGCCAACAAATGATTCTTTGATAGTATTAAAAAAGTTCGAGGAAGAAATAGCCATTTTAGAACCTCAAAAAGACGATTCACCAAATGTAGCACTAACTTTTAAAGAGGGTTGTGTTTATGATGAATTTTTAAAAAGTTATTATCAACAAAAAAATATTTTTGTAGAAAAGAGTTTACCTTTTGGGAATTTAGAAACTATTCTTTCTTGTATAAAAGTGGGAATGGGAAAATCTTTACTTCCTATGAGTATAGTGAAAAAAATGGGATATGACAAAGATATAAAAGTAACTATCCTACCAAAAGATGAAGCTTATATTCCAACTTGTTTAGTTTGTAGAGCGGACAATATTCCAAAAATCAGTGATTATTTAAAAAGTTTACAGATAGATTAATAAGCGATGAGTATAGTTGTTTTAGTTAAACTTCTGCTGTAAGTTTTATACTCATCGGTTATTAATTGTTTGTGATTATAGCAATTTTTTATTTATTTACTATTAGTTTTACTATTTAATATATAAATTTTAAGAGGAATGTAACTTTTAGTAGAATTTATAAAATAAATCCTACTAAAATTGTCAATATCCCTAAAATAAATAAAATAATTGAAGACTCTTTTGCATTATCTTTTCCAAACCATATTGTGTAAACGGCTTTTAAAATATTATTACTTCCAGCAGCAATTATAACAGCAGATGCAACTGCAAAACTATCAATATTATATTTTCCTGCTAATAATGATAAAACAAATGGATCAATATCTGTAAAACCAATTATTAAAGATAAAATGTTTAAACCTGTAGCTCCAAAGTTATCAACTACAAAATTTGTAATCATCATAGTTACTATAAACAAAAATGAAAATAAAAATGCTGTTCCCAACTCTAAAGGATTTGAATCAGCTAATTCTATTTTATTTGGAGAACTTATAGCTTTTTTATAATAAACAAATACTATTATCAAGCATAAAATAGAAAATGCCAAAAATGGAAATAGAATTATTTTAAAAACTTCTATATTAAAAATAGCTGCAATTACTATTAATCTAAGATACATCATCAAAGTTGCACCAATTATCGAAGCTGTAAAAATTTTATTTTCTTGTAACGTTTGAGACTTCTTTGATAAAACTACTGTTACAGCAGTTGAAGAATATAATCCTCCCAATATTCCTGTTAAAAGCATACCTTTTGATGGAAAAATATATTTTTGAACCAAATAACTAATATATGAAATTGTAGAGATAACAACCACTGTAAACCATATCTTATATAAAGATATTCCTAGATATGGAATATTATTATCTTTTGGAAGAAGTGGTAAAACAACAGCTGAAAGTAAAACTATTTTTCCTAAAGTCTCTAATTCATAAATATTAACTTTTAGATTAAAACTTAAAAGTTTATTTTTTGCATTTAATAAAAATATAACCATCACAAAAATTAATGATGCCAACCAAAGTGGATATAGATTTACAAGAGGACCAAAGCTATAAACAATCATTGAAACCAAATACAAAATTATGCTAGTTTTGTCACTTTCAAGTAATTTCTTAAATAATAGGGTGTAAAGAATAGTTATTGCTATAAAACCAGCTATAAAAACTGAAAAGTTTTCTGGCTCTATTTCATAAAAAATAAAACCAACAATACCTAAAAAAGCATATGTCCTAGTTGTTCCAAAAAACATTTTGTCATCATTTTCATGAAATTTAGCCAAATAAGCTCTAACTTCAAGACCTATTAAAAAACTAAAAACTATTGTCGGTATAAAATACGTTAAAAGATCATTTAAATTCAAATAGCTTCCTTGTCTATAATTAATTTCATAATAATATAATAAATTTAAGAAATTTCATAAACTGCAAAAATAAATATTATATCATTATATATTAAGGTATATAAAGCTAGAATTTTTATTGCTATATATTAAAAATACAACCATAAAAAGGTCTTCTAGAATGTCTATTTCAGCTAATTTAACTTTAGAATTATTTAATAAACCATTTCTACTTGAAAAAAGAATTGATTTGCTAATTGCTATAAAAAAATTTGGCTCAATTAATAAAGCAGCAAAAGAAGTTCCTCTTAGCTATAAAGCTGCTTGGGAAGCTATTGAAGATATGAATAATCTATCAAATACTCCAATAGTAATAAAAGAGACTGGAGGAACTGGTGGTGGAGGAACAAAACTTACAAAATATGGAGAAAATCTTTTAAATACATACTTAATATTGAAAGAAGAACAAAAAAAGTTTTTGGAAAACCTAAACCGAATTACAGATATAAATAGTGGAACTCTAAAAACAATTAGGAGATTGTCTATGCAACTTAGTGCTAGAAACCAAATTATTGGAAAAATTGTAGATATAAATCTTGGAAGCGTTAATGCTCAAATCTCTTTAGAACTTAAAAATGATAAAAAATTAGTATCTATTATCACTTTAAACTCTGTAGAAAATCTTGACTTAAAAATAGGTGATGAAGTTGTTGCTTTAATTAAATCAAGTAATGTTCTAATATCAACGGATACAAATATAAAAATTAGTGCCAGAAACAGTTTAAGAGGTAAAATAGAGTCCATAAATAAAGGAGATGTAAATTCTGAAGTTATTATAGATATTCTAAATGGTGATAAGGTGGTTACTGTGTTAACAACTAACTCTTTAGAAGATTTAGGACTTGAAGTTGGACTTGAAGTAGATGCAATAATAAAAGCATCTGATATTATGATTGGTAAATAAGAGAAAAAACAATTATGATTGCAAGAGTTAAAAATATAAAATCTATTGATAATCTAAATATTGTAGAGTTTGATTTCAACGATACAATACTAAAAATGATGAGTTTAGAATTGAATAAAGATATTGTTGTTGGAACAAAAGTTGAGTTATCGGTAAAACCAACAAATGTAATAATATCAAAAAAACCAATTGAAAATATTAGCTTATCAAACCAAACTCTTGCAAAAATTGTAGATATCAACGATGGTGAACTTTTAAGTAGTATAACTTTAAATACAAATGATTGCTACCTAGAAAGTATAATTACTAAAGATTCTTTTTTACGATTAAATCTTCAAAAAAATGATTATGTAAATATCTTAATAAAAGCTAGTGATTTATCAATTTTAAGAGTTTTAAATGATTGATTACTTACTAAATATAGACTTTACACCATTTTTATTATCATTCAAATTAGCATTTATCACTACTTTAATTTTATTTATTCTATGTTTACCACTTGCATGGTATTTGTCTCAAACAAAATCAAAATTAAAACCTTTTTTAGAAGCTCTTTGTACAATGCCTCTTGTCGTTCCTCCTACTGTTTTAGGATTTTATCTTCTTTGGGGATTATCTCATAACTCAATTGTTGGTCAATTTTTCCAAGAACAATTTGGAATAAGTTTAGTTTTCAATTTTTATGGAATTATTATTGCTAGCTGTATTTACAGTCTTCCTTTTATGGTTCAACCTCTACAAAGTGGATTTGAAAGTCTAAATAAAAATATGCTTGAAGCTAGCTATATTAGCGGAAAAGGTAAATTTAAAACTATTTTATTAATTGCATTACCAAATATAAAACCTTCTTTATTAACAGCTCTAATCATAACTTTTGCACATACTGTTGGAGAGTTTGGAGTTGTATTAATGATTGGTGGAAGTATCCCAAATGAGACAAGAGTTGCAGCAATTGCAATTTATGAATTTGTTGAAATAATGGATTATAAAAATGCCCATATATACAGTTTGATTATGATAATTCTTAGTTTCTTAACTCTACTTTGTGTATATATTTTCAATAATAAACAAAAAAAGATAGGTTTTTCTAAATGATAAATTTAAATATAAAAAAAGAGCTTCATGGTTCGAATGGAAAAATGAATTTAGATATTAATTTATCTTTGGAAAATCAAGAATTTGTAGCATTAAGTGGAATTAGTGGAAGCGGTAAAACTACAATTTTAAGAGTTTTAGCTGGCCTTGAAGAAGCTAGTGGAAAAATAGTTGTAGATAATGAGATTTGGTTAGATGAAAAAATCTCAATGCCCATTCAAAAAAGAGATATTGGATTTGTGTTTCAAGATTATGCTCTTTTCCCAAATTTAAATATATTTGATAATTTACTTTATGTAAAAAAAGATAAAGAACTTGCAAAATATCTTTTGAATGTAACAGATTTATATGAACTTAAAAATAGATATCCAGACTCTTTAAGTGGTGGTCAAAAACAACGTGTTAGTTTATGTAGAGCTTTAATGAAAAAACCAAAAATACTTCTTATGGATGAACCTCTTTCAGCTCTTGATCCAAATATGCGAAATAAACTTCAAAATGAAATATTAACTCTACATAAAGAGTTTAAAACTACTACAATTATGATAAGCCATGATCCAAGTGAAATATATAAATTAGCATCAAGAGTTTTAGTTCTCTCAAATGGTAAAATTACCAACGATGGAACACCTAAGGAGATTCTTTTAAAGACTCAAGGTAGCCAGAAATTTAGTTTTGAAGGTGAACTACTTGATATTATAAAAGTTGATGTTATATATATAGCAATTGTTGCAATAGGTCAGCAAATTGTTGAAATTGTAATATCAAATAATGAAGCAAAAAATCTAATTGTAGGACAAAAAGTAAATGTTAGTACAAAAGCATTTACTCCAATTATAAAAGCTATATAAAGGAAATAAAATGCCTCTAATAAAAACAAACTTGGATAAACTAGATTTTTCAAAGCTATATAAACAACAGATGAAAAAATCTACTTTTAAAAGCAAAAGTAGTACCGATTGGGATAAAAAAGCAAAAGAGTTTAATCAAAATATAAAAACTAGTTCATATACAAAAGATTTTATAGAAAAAATTGATATTATTGATTGTGAAACTTTACTTGATATTGGAAGCGGACCAGCAACTATTAGCTTAGCATTAGCAAATAAGTTAAAAGTAGTTTATGCTCTTGATTATTCAAGTTATATGTTAGACCTAGCAAAAGAAAACGCAAAAGAACAAAATATTGAAAATTTAGTAACCATTCATAAATCATGGTATGATAATTGGGAAGATGTTCCAAAAGCTGATATAGTAGTTGCTAGTAGATCTATGGAAGTTAAGAATATAAAAAAAGCTCTAAAAAAATTAAATGAAAAAGCAAATAAAAGAGTTTATATAACTACAAAACTTGGTGGTAGTTTTATAGATAAAGAGATATTAACTCAAATTAAAAGAGATATTATTCCACGACCTGATTATATCTACATTTTAAATACTCTTCATAGTATGGGAATTTTTGCAAAAGTTGATTTTATAAAAACAAATAATAAAAGATTTAAAACTTTAAATGAAGATGATTTTATTCAAAGATTAAAATGGAGTTTAGAGAAAATATCAAAAAAAGAAGAAAAGAATCTAAGAGAATATTTTAATTCAACTTATAGATTTAAAGAAAAAAATGAATATTTAACTTGGGCATTTATATCTTGGGATATTGAAAAATAGAAATTTAAATTATTAAAACTATAAAAAAATATCTTGAAAATTTTGAAATGATAACTAAAATAAGAAATTTTCTAAAATTGTATTTCAAAACACCTGCTATAAAAGTAATTGGATCACCAATTATTGGTAACCATGCAAATAAAATAGAAATTGAACCAAATTTATCAAAATATTTTTTTGAACTATCTATATATTTTTGTTTTACAAGTTTTTTTTCTATTAAATACTCTTCTCCTTTTAATCCCAAATAATAGTTAAAAACTGAACCTAAAACATTTCCAAAAGTTGCAACAAATAAAAGAATATAAATATTTAACCCTTCTTTAATATTGTAAATTAGTAATGCTTCACTTCCAAGTGGAAGTAAAGTTGCAGAAGCAAATGCTGAAATAAAAAGTATTAAATATGACATATCTCTCTTTTTTATAATAGATTAATTTTATCTTAGTTATAATCAAAATTCTTAAAAGTAGCATTGAGAACACAAAGGTGTTTTGAATGCTCCTTTTTAGACCCTTTCAAGTTCTACTAAAGACAACGCCCCAGGATGGGAACATAGCAAGGCACCTTTTTTAGGGTTGTGATTGGGTATCTGAAGAGGAGTACTTAGCTAATATTCCTATTTAAATTAAATCCTCAAAACTATCATTTAAAATCAAAAGTTTTTTATCTATTTTATTATAAATAAATCTTTTATCACCTTTTTTTATTGCATTAAAAATAATACTTTTTATCTCTATTTCACTTTTATTAGCTCTTTTTAAAATAGCAAAAAATTCTTTTATTGTAATAAATTCACTACTTTTTTCACATTCTTTTTTATCTTCAATTTGTGGCTTATATATAGCTCTCATTTCATTAAATGCACTTTGAAGAAGTTTAATTTCACTATTAAAAACTTCGATTATTCTTTTTTGATTTTTTTCAAGTCTTTCTATTTCAGAAATATATTGTCTTCTCATCCATTTTATTGACTTTTTTAATAGAGAAATTTGTTCATCTTTTGATTCAAGAATTTTATCAAAACTACTTTGTATATTAATTGTATTTTGAGTGATTTGATTTGTATTAAACTGTGGTTTTTCATCAGTTATATATACAAAAACTTTTCCATCTTGTTTTACTGATTTTAGTTGATTTTTTTTTATACGATAGTGTATACCTTGTAAAGAAAGGCCTAAAATTTCGGCTGCTTCAGCTGTACTAACCAATCTTTCCAAGTTTACTCTCGCTTATATTTTAGAACTATCTATTTCGATAATTGTATGAACATTTCCTCTAGGTTTAAAATCAGCTATAACTTTAAGCCATTTTGGTTCTAATTTGTTAAATAGTGTATCAAATATTTCATTTGCAGAATTTTCATGAGAAATATATCTATTCATAAAAGAGTTAATATATATTTTTAAAGCTTTTAATTCTATAACTCTTTTATTTGGAATATATTGAATTTTGATTGTTGCAAAATCTGGATAACCACTTCTTGGGCATTTTGCCATAAATTCAGGTAATTCAATATCTATTGTATAATTTTTTTCATGCTCATTTGGCCAAAAATTTTCAGAATTATTTATATCAAATTCTAAAATTTCTTTTTCACCATATTTTATTTCCATTATTTTCTTCTCCTTTTATACATCAAGATGTTCAACATCTTTAGCATGCGACTCAATATAATTTCTTCTAGGTTCTACTTCATCACCCATAAATAGTGTAAATGTATCACTAGCTGTTTCTGCATCTTCAATTTTAACTCTTAAAAGCCTTCTATTCTCAGGAGTCATTGTTGTTTCCCAAAGTTGTTCTGGGTTCATCTCTCCAAGACCTTTATATCTTTGAATATATGCACCTTTTTTTGCAAGACTTTCAATTTCTTCAAGAAGTTCAATTAAATCTTTTCCTTCAAATAGTGTTAAATCTCTCTCTTTTAATTTATTAAAAATAAATGTAGATTCACTAAAATATGGAGATGCAAAAAGTTCATCATCAATAATTAACTCTTCTAAACCTTCATTTGTTTGAACAAAAAGCTGAATTTTATCTTCTGTTAAAGTTTTAGAAAGTATGTTATAACCTTTTGCTTCTAAAAATTCTTTTACTTTTTCATATAAAGTGCTAAATTCTAAATTTACTAAATCACTATTTTCAATTAAATGTTTTAATACTTCAAGTAAAGAGTATCTTTTTCCTAACTGTTCAAGCATAGATCTATATCTTGCAACTTGTTTGAATAGATCTAATAAGTCATTATATCCCATTCCCTCAAATTCAAAATTTTCAAGACCATTTTCAATTAAATATGCAGATAATGCTCCATTATCTTTTAAATATATTTCATTTTTACCTTTTTTATATCTATATAAAGGTGGTTGAGCAATATATAAATACCCTTTTTCAACAACTGGTCTTAAGAATCTAAAGAAGAAAGTTAAAAGCAGTGTTTGAATATGACTACCATCAACGTCGGCATCGGTCATAATGATGATTTTATGATATCTAATTTTTTCTTCATCAAAATCTTCACCAATTCCACATCCTAAAGCTGTAATAATATTTCTAATCTCATCTGATTTTAAAATTTTATCAAGTCTAGATTTTTCAACATTTAAAATTTTACCTTTTAAAGGTAAGATTGCTTGATAAACTCTATCTCTTCCTTGTTTTGCAGAACCTCCTGCAGAGTCACCCTCAACTAAATATAATTCTTTAATTGTTGGATCTTTACTTTGACAATCTGCAAGTTTTCCAGGAAGTGTTCCTACACTCATTGAATCTTTTTTTCTAGTCAATTCTCTTGCTTTTTTAGCAGCCTCTCTACCTCTTGCTGCCATTAAAGCTTTTTCCATTACTGCACGTGCATGTGTTGGATTTTCTTCAAAATATTTATCTAAATTATCACTTGTAAGTTTTTGTGCGATTGGTCTTACATAAGAACTTCCTAATTTTCCTTTTGTTTGACCTTCAAATTGAGGTTCTGGAACTTTTACAGAAACAACTGCAATAAGACCTTCTCTTACATCATCACCTGTAATTTTTGCATCTTTTTCTCTAGCTGCTGCATTTTCACTTAAATATTTTGAAATACTTCTTGTAAGTCCTGCTTTAAATCCAGCTTCATGAGTTCCCCCATCTATTGTTCTAATATTATTTACAAAAGATAAAGTTTTTTCAATGTATGTATCGTTATACATCATAGCAATGTCAACTTCAACACCATCAACTTTGTCACTAAAATGCATAACTTCACATAAAGCTGTTTCTTTATTTAAATCAGCAACAAATTGTTTGATACCACCTTCAAAATGGTAAACTTCTTTGATTTTTGCTGCTTCATCTTCTAATGTTATAGAAATAATTGGATTTAAATATGCAACTTCTTTGAATCTTTTTTTAAGAATATTAAATTCATATTTTGTAACTTCAAAAATTGAATCATCAACTAAAAACTCTATAGTCGTTCCAGTTTTTCTAGGACTATCTCCAATTACTTCTAAAGTTCCTTGTGGAATTCCTTCTTTAAACTCTTGATAATGAATTTTTCCTTCTCTATAAACTGTCATTTTTAAATGTTTAGATAAAGCATTTACAACTGAAACACCAACTCCGTGAAGTCCTCCAGAAACTTTATATGTATCTTTATCAAATTTTCCACCAGCATGTAAAACTGTAAGAGCAACAGTTGCAGCACTTATTCCTTCAGTTGGGTGAATTGCAGTAGGAATACCTCTTCCATCATCTTCAATTTTTGCCCATCCATCTTTTGTTAAAGTTACTTTAATATTTTTACAAAATCCAGCCATTGCTTCATCTATTGAGTTATCAACAACTTCATAAATTAAGTGATGAAGACCGTTTGTATTTGTATCACCTATATACATTCCAGGTCTTTTTCTAACTGCTTCAAGACCTTTTAAAACTTTAATATTACTAGCACCATACTCTTGTTGTGACATTTTTATAAATCCTTATTTATTATTATTTTTCTAAAACTATTGGCATTACAACTGTATAAAATTTATCATCTTCTAAATAAAATGGTAAATTCGATTCATTGAATCCTATTTTTATTTTTTCACTATTTGATGTACTTAAAAAATCAAGTAAATATTTTGCATTAACAGCTAAATAAAACTCATTAGGAATATTTATATCAATATCTATTTGAGTTGTAGCTACACTATCTTCATCTAATGATTCAAAAATTATATATTTTGGGTTAAATGTAATTTTTATATTTGAAAATAATGAAGTTACAAGTTTAATTGATTCTATCAAAATGTTTTTTGGTAATGGAAAACTATATTTTAGTGTTGAAGGAATAATTCTTTCATAATCAGGGAATTTTCCATTTATTAATTTAGTAAAGAATTTTGTATTGTTATTTGAAACAATTAAATTTGTTTGATCACAATAAATTTTTGCATTATCTAAAAATAGTTTTTGAATTTCTATAATAGCTTTTTTTGGAATAATTAATTGCATTTCATCATTAGAAATATTTTCTAAATAAGATAGTGCTAATCTTCTTGTATCTGTAGAAACGAAGTTTATTTTTTGACTTTTGATATCTAATAAAGCACCATTTAATTCAAATTTTGGATTGTTATTGTCTATTGAAGGAGTTATTTTTTTAATAGAGTTTATGAAATTTATAGTAGAAATTGATAATTCTTTTAAATTTTCATATTTATTTATATTTGGATATTCATTAGCATCATAAGTTGGTAATTTAAATACAGATTTATTTTGTTTTATTATAAGATTATTTGAATCAGCTTCTAAAGTAATGTTTTCATTTTTTAATCTTTTAATAATTCCTAATAGATTATTACCATTAACTGTTGTTTTTCCATTTTCTATATCAGAGATATTTTCTACAGTAGTTTCTAATCCAATTTCATAATCAGTTGCTTTTACAATTAATTTATTATCTTTTGTTTCTAAATATACATGTGATGTTATTGCACTAGAATCTTTTTTTTCTAAAAAAGGTTGCATTGAAGCTATAACATTTTCAAGTATATTTTTTGTAATTACAAACTTCATTTTTTCTCCTATGTTTTTGTTTATTTTTAGTAAAAGTAGTAGGTGTATGTGAAAAGATGAAAATATAGTTTAAAGCCTTGTAAAATCGAAACTTTACTCAGTGATTAAACTTATGTTTATATTCACATCTTTTCACATAACAGTTTAAAACTTCTACTCCTTATTTATAATTTTATTCTTTAAATTTTGAATTACAAGTTTAAAATTCTCGTCTTGTTCCATTAATTCATTTGCTTTTTTTATATTGTGAGAAATTGAACTATGATCTTTCATTCCAAGTACTTTTGCAATGTCTGGCATAGAATTGTGTGTTAATTCTCTCACAAGATAAATAACAACTCTTCTTGCATTTGCAACAGCAGCTGTTCTTTTTTTTGATTTTATGTCACTAGGTTTTATATTTAATTCACTAGAAACTATATTTATAATATCAGGAAGTTTGATATTTTCTTTGTTTTCTTTAATTTGTTCTTTTAAAAGACCTTGAACCATTGCTAAATTTATTTCTTGATTTAATAAAGATGCACTAGCATTTATTCTAATGATAACACCCTCTATTTCTCTTATTGAATTATCTAAAGATGTAGCAATAAAATTAATAATCTCTTTACTTAATTTGATTCCATTTAAGTCAGATTTTTTTTCAATAATAGCTATTTTTGTTTCAAGACCAGGGATTTGTACATCAGCTGTTAATCCCCATTCAAATCTTGATCTTAATCTATCAACAAGTCCAGCAATTTGTGAAGGTAATCTATCACTTGTCATTACTATTTGTTTTTTAGCATTATGAAGTTCATTAAATGTGTGGAAAAACTCTTCTTGAGTTTGTTCTTTACCACTTAAAAATTGAACGTCATCTATTAGTAGAACATCACAATTTCTATATTTAGCACGGAAATGTTCCATGTTTTTATTTTTTATAGAAAAAGTAAAATCGTTCATAAATTGTTCAATAGTAACATATATAACAGTTTTACCTTTTTCTAGCGCATGGTTTCCAATTGCTTGTAAAAGGTGAGTTTTACCAAGACCAGTTCCCCCATAAATAAATAGTGGGTTATATTGAATACCTGGTTTATTGGCAACAGCTAGTGAAGCATTATATGCCATTTGATTTGATGGTCCAACAACAAATGAATCAAAAGTGTAAGATGGATTTAAAATAGTACTTTCTGAAGTTTCATTTTCAACTTGTTCTTTTAAAATCTCTTTTTTAGTTTTTTTTTCACCAGCTAGTCTTATCTCAATTTTTGGTTTTGAACCATTGTATATTTCAAAGCAGTGTTGGATTAAATCTGTAAATTTACTTTTTATCCATGAAGCTATATATTTATTATTTACTTCAAAAATAGCAATATTCTCATCTGATGATACTTTTTTATAAACTAATTGTTTTAAGTATCTATCATAATCGCTTTTATTTGACTCTTTTTGAATAATTGTTAAAAAATCTTTGCTTGTCAT